>DGOV01000039.1 GCA_002390205.1 Proteobacteria bacterium UBA4457
GGGGATTAACGATTGGGGAGGAGTGTCTCCACTTACGCCTGATCACGTGAATCCTGAGGCACCATGGCCGCATTTGAGCAAGCTAGTGGATGACACATACGCGGCAGGTAAATTTTTACATGAGCGGTTAACAATATACCCGTCGTACGTGCAAGAGTCTCACGAATGGGTTGACGAAAAGTTCCGGACTCCTTTGATTCAGATGGTAGATGCAGAGGGATACCCTCGGACTGACGACTGGAGCCCCGGGGATTTGATTGAACCGCCCAAAGATATTATAGATGCCATCTCCGGCCAGGCTAAGCATATCTCTAGTGATGTCTCGGAAATTCTTGAGCTTTCGCGCTCGGGGCAACTTCTCTCTGATTTGCAAATTGAGAGATTATTTAAAGCTAGAGGAGATGACTTCTCGGCAGTGTGTCAAGCCGCAGATAGTTTGCGAAAGAAAGTCAACGGTGACGATGTATCTTTTGTTGTAAACAGAAACATCAATTATACGAACGTCTGCTATTTTAAATGCCAATTTTGCGCATTCTCGAAAGGTAAGTTGAGCGAAGATTTGCGTGGAAAACCGTATGACTTAGACCATTCGGAAATAGAAAGACGTGTGCAGGAGGCTTGGGCAAGAGGCGCGACTGAAGTTTGTATGCAAGGTGGGATCCATCCGCAATATACTGGCGACACGTATGTTGAAATCCTAAAGACCGTTAAAACGGCTGAGCCCCACATGCATATCCATGCATTTTCTCCACTAGAAGTCTGGCAAGGAGCTGCCACAATGGGTTTTGAGCTTGAGGAGTATCTTCTTACTCTTAAAAATGCGGGATTGGATACGTTACCGGGGACTGCTGGAGAGGTGTTGGATGACGAGGTGCGGGCAATCATCTGTCCTGACAAAATAAATACTGCAGAGTGGTTTGAGGTTATGAGAGCAGCCCATAAAGTTGGTTTTAAGACAACATCTACAATCATGTATGGCCATGTAGATAAACCCATACATTGGGCTCGGCACGTCAGGAGATTAAGGGACGCCCAAATAGAGACAGGAGGTTTTACGGAATTTGTGCCGCTGCCTTTCGTACATATGGAGGCTCCGCTTTACTTAAAAGGTAAAGCTCGTCAAGGCCCTACATTTCGGGAGTCGGTATTAATGCATGCGGTTTCTAGAATCGTGCTAGGAGAATATATCTCAAACATCCAAACCTCTTGGGTGAAGATGGGTCATACGGGTGTTGTGGCTTGCCTGAATGCTGGTGCAAACGATCTAGGTGGAACGCTTATGAATGAAAGTATTACTCGTGCTGCAGGTGCTTCATATGGGCAAGAGACATCACCAGAATTAATGATGGAAATGATCTCGACGGCAGGAAGAGAAGCTCGGCAACGAACAACAAGTTATGGAGAAGTACCTAACGAAAGAATTAAAGCTGGACTGAATGCTGAAATATTGACTGATATTGTCAATACTCCAGCGCCTAAGTATGAGCGGTCTGCTAGAAGAGTTTTAAAGCGCTCGGCTATTGTACTGGATAACACATGAGAGCAAAAACAATGCCCAAACACATATTAAACGGATACCGCGTGCTCGATATGACACATGTATTAGCGGGTCCTAGTGCCACGAGGCTAATGGCTGAAATGGGCGCAGAAGTGCTTAAAGTCGAGTTTCCTACTGCTGGGGATATCACACGAGCGCTCCCTGCTATCAAAGGAGGTCGTAGCGCATATTTTGCGCAACAAAATAGAGGAAAAAAAAGTGTCTGCCTGGATCTAAAGGTCGATTCTGCAAAGGAAGTTCTTCGTGACTTGATAAAAATATCTGATGTCTTCATCGAGAATTTTGCTCCCGGGGTAATATCGCGACTTGGGTTTTCGTGGGAAGAGGTACGTGAGCTAAATCCTGAAATCATCATGTGTTCTATTTCAGCATTCGGTCAAGAAGGAGAACTTTCCGCGCTGCCTGGCTTCGACTACATTGCCCAAGCCTATAGTGGAATTATGGGGATGATTGGAGAGGCCGGCGGACCGCCGTCTTTTCCTATGGCGGGGATTGGGGATGTGATGACTGGTGCTCACGCGGCCTGCGCTATCGGATTTGCGCTTCTGCATCGAGAACGTGGCGGGCATGGCCAATATCTTGATATTTCATTGCTTGATTCCTATATGCACTGCCATGAGATGAATATCCAAGCTTACAGCGTTTCGAATGGTGAAATAGAGCCAACTCGTTCAGGGCATCATCATTATGCTGTCTGTCCGCTAGGTCTTTTTAAAGGTAAAACGCATTACATTTGTATTATTGCCCTACAGAACCAGTGGCCAGGAGTTTGTCGAGCGATAGGCAGGCCTGATTTGATCACGGATAGTGTTTATGAAACGAACGAGAAACGACTAGAAAAATCTGAAGAAGTTATCGCAATTATTCAAGACTGGCTTGACCTTCAAGAATCGGATGAAAAGATTTTGGCTTTGCTAGAGGCAGAGAGAGTCCCTTGCGCTCCTGTCTTAAGTATTTCAGAAGTGGTCAACACAAAGCATATCTTGGATAGAGGGGTGGTTCGACCCATACAAGACCCGAAACTGGGTGAGGTCCTTGTGCCGGGGATGCCTTTGCGATTTTCTGAATTTGAACATAACCAACCACTGGACACTTCTTTTCTCGGGGAAGACAACAAGTATGTGTTAGAAGGCATGCTTGGGTATGAACCCCAAAGAATTAAGAAGCTCATAGAAGAAGGGGTTTTATTCGAGAACCCTGAGACTTGAGAGCTACGTATTTGAGGCTATTAATTTTCAGGTGATACTAGTTGTTTTTCTAGGGTTTTAGACAACAAAAAAAGAATAACTGAAGCGATTAAAGCCACTATGCATAAGGTTGTAAAGATACTTTCCAGTGCTAAGGTTTCATAGAGTCCTGAGACTCTTCCTGCGATATAAGAGCCAACTGCACTCGCAAGGAACCAAATGCCCATAGTTAAACTAGCTATTTTTTGCGGAGCAAGCTTACTCATGGCGCTCAGTCCGACGGGACTCAGGCACATTTCGCCCATTGAATGAAGTAGATACATACATGCCAACCAAGAAGGGCTGACCAGTACCCCATTACTTGCGTTATAGGCAGCACCGACCATGACAGACCAACCTAAAGCCATGAATAAAAGGCCTAACGCAAACTTCGCAGTGGTGGACGGCTGAGAACTACCAAGTCGTAGCCAGAGCCAAGCAAACCCGGGACCTAGAAACAGTATGATATAAATCGGGTTAAGTGATTGCATCCAGCTAGCAGGGAAAGAAAATCCCATGATCTCTCGGCTAGTGTTCCTCTCTGCGAAAAGAGTAAGAGTTGATCCGCCTTGCTCGTAAAGTGACCAAAAAATAGTTGCCGCTACAAAAAGCACAAGAATTTTCAAAATCCGAACGCGATCAGCTGAGTGACGCCAATTAGAGGAAATTAGCCAAAAGAAGAAAGAAAAAGTGATTGCAAAAAGACCTATTCCGAAAATATTTCCTATTTGGGTCAAAGAAATAGTTTTTAAGGAAGGTAACAACACAGAAATAGTTAGACAAAAGAATCCTGTCAACCACAATAATTTCTGAATATTATTCCTAGTGAATTTTACCGCTGTGACAGGGACGAGTAAGCCAATTTCTCCCAAATTCTTTGACCCTCTTATATAGGAAAGTAGGCCGATTGCCATGCCAATTGCAGCAGCTCCGAAACCGAAGTGCCAAGCGTAAGTCGGATCTACATCAATTTTCTGCAGCAGCACACGAAAGTAGGGAGCCTGACTTAACCAACCGCAGACCAAGGGCGATGCAAATGCTCCCAAATTTATTCCCATATAGTAAATTGAATAACCCGCATCTCTTCTTTGATCTTCTTGCCCATAGAGCTGTCCTACCATCGAGCTGATACTAGGTTTGAGAAGTCCGGTGCCAACTATTAACGCAAACAACCCACTTAGAAAATATGGCATTCCAGGTATAGCTAATAAGATGTGGCCGAGCATAATAATAATGCCGCCTATCAAGGTAGCATTACGTTGTCCAACAAGCCGATCGGCGCACCATCCTCCAGGTAAACAAGCCAAATACACCATCGACGTATAGATGCCATAAATAGCCCCAGCATCAGACACGCTCAAGCCGAGACCACCGTTGTTAACCGTCGTGACCATGAAAAGAATTAGAATTGCTCGCATCCCATAGTAAGAAAACCGTTCCCACATTTCCGTAAAGAATAAAGTCTTTAGACCGATTGGATGGTTTAAGAAGCTGTGCTTATTGATTGTAGTTCCCTCCAATGGAGTGTTCGGAAAGTGAGTTGATGTTCTAATCACTCTCAGAAAGCCTATGCAGGCGGTTCGCTCGAATGTGTATAAAGCTGGAAACGGTTAAACATCCTAGAGCTGACAATATCATAACTATGCCTAACCAATCATCTGGAGACACCGATTCACCTAAGTGCCAAGCAGATGAAAGGATGGCGATAATTGGCACCAGTAAAGTCATCATACTAGTTGTTCCCGCTGTCAGTTTGTCAAGTAGATAGACCCACAACAACCAGCCCAAACCTGTTGAGACGATACCTGTTGCGAAAAGAGCCGTTATAAAGCGTGGGGTATATGCAGGAGTAGGCTCCCCCAATGCCCAGGCTATAAATAAGAGGCATAAAGAGCCAAAACCCATTTGCCATGCCGTAAGTGATAGCAAATCGATAGGTTCTCTAGCAAACATTTTCTTGATCAGGATAGATGCAATAGCCCAACTGAAAGCCCCACAGATGGCACTAATGCATCCATATAATTGTCCATCTATTGACCAAGGTTTTAAGACGAACATTAACCCAGGAAATGCTAAAATAATCGCGACCCACTGAAAAGGTTTGATGCGTTCTTTCAAAATAGGCCAGGCAAGTAGCAATGTCCAGAAAGGATAAGTGAACATTAATATAGCTGCACGGCTAGCTTCGGCATTGACTAAAGACAATTGTGAGAACCCAACACACCCGACAGTATTAAAAATACCCAGCAAGAGAATTTCTTTATAACGATGTAGCTCGAGTGGACGCTTCATCAGTATGACAAAAAGCATAAGAAAAATAGAGCCGATAAGTGTTCGTTGGCCCGCAAAAGAAAAAGGGCCCGAGTCTAAAAGTCCTATTTTCATGAATACCCAGGAGTATCCCCAAAAAAGAGATAGTAAAATAAATGCTATCGCCACAGGTCGAGTTTTCAACAGAGGACTCCAAGATGTGATGAGGCCATTTAAACAGTGATAGTGCGCCTGTTAATTGCCTGTAAAAGTGGGGGTGCTTTTATCCAAATAAGCTTTCCGAGCGATTTTTTGATCGTCAGTGGCCATAGTTAGTAGATGTTGATCGGCATCAGAATGCATTAAAGCCTGATCTAGCGCACCGCTAATTTTGTTGATGCTACGTTTGATCATTTGCGCAGCAATAGGCGACTTGTCAACATATCTCATAGCAAAACTTTTGGCCGCGGTTATCAGCTCATCGGGAGGTACGATATCTTCAATGATGCCCCATTCGGCTAATTTTTTGTCATAAACCCTTTCACCACCAATGACTAGTCTTTTGGCCTTAGACGTTCCGACTAAGCGTATAGTGAGAGGCAGGCTTTGCCACATGAGGTTAAGGCCGAGATCGATCTCTGGGTATTGTATGAAACATCCTGAAGCACCTATCCTAAAGTCCATAGCCGTTGCTAAACAAGCGCCTCCACCAATGGCGCCACCATTCCATGCTCCGATAGTAATCTGATCAATTGCTAAAATAGCATTTAGCGCTCGCTCACCCATCCGAATACGACGTCGTTTCATCAGAAGCCCAGTGTCGTCGTCTTCTCCCATTTCTTGAATATCCGCTCCGGATGAGAAATGGTTCCCTTCACCACTAAAAATAACGACCCTAGTCTCCTCATCATCTCTGAAAGACAAAGCACAAGCTTCAATTTCTGAAAGATGTTCTTTATTTAAGGCATTGGCAGTTTCGGGTCGATTGAGCATAACGACAGTAACGTATTTATCACGTAGAATTTTGAGATATTTATATGCCACCACTAGATTCCTTTCGCATAGATTTAGAAAATATCATCAGCAAGTTGGGAAAGCTCCTCGAGAATTGATTTTGCGTCTTTGGCCTGAAGCCATAACACTATCCCGTTCGCGCTTGACTCGGCTGCATTATCTAAATCGGCTCTAGTTCTGAAGAGCCCGTCGGGTGC
The DNA here is from genome assembly GCA_002390205.1 of Proteobacteria bacterium UBA4457. Lineage (GTDB taxonomy): Bacteria > Pseudomonadota > Gammaproteobacteria > UBA4457. Next base: position 6,246 of record DGOV01000039.1, read on the forward strand.
GAACAAAGTAATGTCCAGCGATTTGGGATCTCGCCCAAACTCAGCTGCATAGCTGTTTAGTTCAGCTCTACCGTCAACTATTTCTTGGGGATCGGCACAGAAAGGAAGCCATCCATCGCCCCACTGAGCTACCCTTTTAAACACGAGAGGTGTACCTATGCTACCAAGCAATATTGGTGGGTGCGGATGTCTGGCAGGTTTTGGCTTACATATCAAACGCGGAAAATCATAGTACTTCCCGTGGTGTTCAACATATTCTCCTGTCCAAAGCGCTTTCATTACGGCAATGTTTTCTTTAGTTTGAGTCCAGCGGTGCTCAAAATCTCCACCCAGAACTTCGCACTCGGGCTTGTTCCAACCTGCACCTATTCCTAGTAAAAATCGTCCACCTGAATAGTGATCAAGGCTAGCCATCTCTTTTGCGGTAGTGATGGGGTTTCTCTCAGGCAGCAGTGTGATTCCGGTTCCTAGTTCTATTGTGGAAGTGGTTGCAGACGCTCGACTAAGTGCAATTAGAGGATCAGGCATTTTAAATAGGTATTCTGGGGTTGAACCACCTGGCTCTTTACCTGGGTAATCATCCGCTGAACCCTCAGGTATCACAGTATGTTCAGGCGCCCAATACGATGAAAAGCCTAAATCTTCTGCATGCTTAGCTACGACTGCGGGGTCACCATTCTCCATATCAGTTAAGACTTGGAAGACGCCTACCTTCATTCCTTTGTATAGTTTGTTGTTCATGATTTCCCCCTATTGTAAAAGACAATTGAAAAGGATCAGTTGACAGACGAATCGCGAAGTCCAACAATATTTCCTCGGATAGTTCTAAATTATAGACACAAGATAGTCACTCGTCGCTAGATATTTTTACGTGCCTATTTCTACGTCAAGTCTGGAGATATCAATTTAGCCATGGTGTTTTTATAAAAGTACTGGAACTCGTTGATTTGAGGTCGCGAGCAGTACACTATCATATAGTCTGTAACGAGTTCGAAGAAAAAAGGGGATTGCTATGAATCTAGGGTATTTCATGATGCCACTGCATCACATCGACAGGGACTACCACGAGACATTAGAAGAGGACATTGAAGCGATAGTCTTAGCTGACGAGCTTGGATATACAGAAGCGTGGGTAGGAGAACATTATAGCTCGGCTGTGGAACAAATCACGTCTCCGCTTATGTTCCATGCAAACCTGATTGCACGAACTAAAAAGATTATTTTTGCGACGGGAGTAATGTGTCTGCCACAGTACCACCCCGCTGTTCAAGCGGGCCAAGCCGCTATGTTTGACCATCTAAGTAACGGACGATTTATCATGGGTGTCGGCCCAGGTGGTCTTGCCTCCGACTTTGAGTTATTTGGTGTTTCGGATAAAGACCGAATGGAAATGATGGAAGAGTCGTTGGACATGATTCTAGAGTTATGGAAAACGGATCCCCCTTATAAAATGCACGGGAAGCATTGGGATATCGAAATGAAAGAATGGACTCATCATGATATCAAAACAGGCTATGTCCCCAAGCCTCTTCAGGTTCCTCATCCCCCGATAGCCATGTCAGCAATGAGTCCTTTTTCTGGCTCATTAAAATTCGCCGGGGCTCGTGGGTACATGCCTGTTTCTGCAAATTTTATCGCACCATGGTCCGTTGCTACGCACTGGCCTGCTTATTGTGCGGGAGCTGAAGAGGGAGGATTGACGCCGGATAGAAAGAACTGGCATGTCGCTAGAAGTATTTATGTTGCAGATACCGATGCAGAGGCAGAAGCCTTTGTGAAAAAAGCGGGAGGTAGCTACGACTATTATTATGATTACTTGTTTAAAATATTCGATCGCTCTAACTACAAGGGACCATTTGTGGCAAACAAAGACGACGATCCAGAAAAGCTTACTCACCAGGCAGTTAGGGATGCATGCGTCATCTGGGGAAGTCCAGAGACTGTCGCAAAAAAATTGAATGCCTTTCGCTCTGAAGTAGGGGAGTTTGGCACTCTGCTTTATGCCGCCCATGACTGGGCAGACAAAGCGGCTATGAAAAAATCTATGCGGCTTATGGCGGAGGAGGTCATGCCAATTTTGAATGAGACGTCTATTCCTTTAGCTTCAGCTGGGTGATGATAGAATATTGACAGCAACGATTATAGTAATTTTAGTTTGATAGGAGACTTGATATGAGTGCGGGTAAATTACGATTTGGATTATGGTACGATTTTCGCAATCCCCCCCAGTGGCTGCGAGATAATACGAGCCTTTATCATGAATGCTTTGCTCAAATCGTAAGAGCCGAAGAGGCAGGGTTTGACGACATATGGTTATCGGAGCATCATTTTTTAGATGATTGTTATTCGCCATCTATGCTTCCAATAGGCTGCGCTATAGCAGCTTTGACGAAAAAAGTTCATATTGGTACTAGCGTTCTTTTGTTGCCCTTACACGATCCTGTTCGAGTTGCAGAGGATGCCGCCACTTTAGACGTCATCTCCGGAGGTCGTTTAGAACTAGGATTAGGAGTAGGCTACAAAGCTGAAGAGCTTAGAGCTTGGGGTGTGGATCCCAAGACTCGAGGAAAACGAATGGACGAAGGTATTGAGATAATCCAACGACTTTTTTCAGGTGAAAAATTTAGCTTCCATGGGGAATATAACAATTTTACAGATATTCAGTTAAGACCTCTCCCAGTTCAAAAAAATCCTAGGTTATGGATAGCAGGTTTCAGTAATGTAGCGGTGCGCCGCGCGGCTAGAGTTGGGGCCGGTTATATTGCCATTGGCCCAGTAGGGCCGTTTACCAAAGTCTATCGTGAGGAGTTAGCAAAAACTGGAAAGAACCCTGATGAATATGAGATAGCGGCTGGGTATGCGTGGTTGCATGTCGCTAAAGACCCTGAGAAGCGCTGGAAAGAAGCGGTTGAACATCTAGCCTACCAGCAGAATGAGTATGGCAAATGGTTCAGTGGAGCAGGCATGGATTTTATCAAACCTGTGACAGCCACTCGTGAATCTATAGAGAAGAATGACGTATACATAGTCAGTCCTGAACAAGCATGTGAAATGATAGAAAAGTATCAGAAGGAAACCGGTTGCCAAAGGTTTTATACGTGGGCAGTTCCTCCAGGCATGAGCCCTAGTTGGTCAGATGAACATATTGAGCTGATGGCGAGTGAAGTTATGCCAGCTTTCAGGTAATAAATTTCCGCTGTCAGATTTTAGAAATAGTTTCTGACGGCGGTAACTATAAAACCTGAAGGCTCTTATTTTTGTCCTTTAAGAAGATTCTGGAAAACTCTGCACTTGCTTGAGCATGCTGAAAAGTGGAAACGCCGATAAGCCATATGGCAGTGACAATTCTAGGCTCAAAACCCATGGATGATTTGACATCTTCAAATAAATTACGAGATTCACATAACCAATTTTTATTTTGGCCGCCTTTTCGAACCACATAATGAGTCTCGCGGTCTTTCCAAGATCTTACGGGGCAGTCGAAGTAGTGTCCCTCATCTAATTGGCTACTCCATATCCATGTTAAATCTCTTCCGTTCTCAAACTCAGCCGCAACTGACACGTAGTCGTGAGATTTAGCTCTGTCTTCTCGTACACAGCTAGGATGCTCTATTAGCTTCCAATCCCAATTCAAATAAGTTGACTGTGTGATCGGAAATTCGAGTTCTTTACGTATTATTCCTTGATCGTTTAGAGAATTGAGGATGATACGACTTCTTCCTGAATCTATCACGTGAGCATATATGTCACTAACTCCGGTTTCCTTCAAATATTGCCAACCGGATGGTGGAATTTTTGGTCGTTGAAGTTGCTCATAAGCGGCTTCCAAAAGTGTAGATCTATTAAATTGATTCAGAGCCTTCAAGTTCTTTAAGCCCAGTTTGGCATCGCCTTCCCAAGAAATGAGAGTAACACTTAGCTTGCCCGTTAATTCTTGGTAAAGGCTAGTAGGGGACTTTAAGTCTCCTTTTAGATTCGACCATAACCCATAATAGATCCCGACTTCGATGGTTCCAGAAACATCAGAGACAAATGTACCGGTTCCCCTTGTAACATTCTCAATCTCTCCACCAGGAATTCTAGCCCACAAATGAAACCCCGGCCCACCATACAAGCTTGAGTCTTTGGCAGACCAATTGATCTGTCCTTCAGCCAGCAGAGTGTATTGTTGGCCTCGTTTGATAGCTATTTTAGTTTGCTGCCAAGGAGGTTCATTTCCCGAAAGTGTGATGTAGTCAATTTTGGAAATTTCATCTACTGAGGTGATGTCAAAATCAGGAAGAGGGGTGTTTTTCATCAACGGTTACTTTTTGGCAAAGGACAGACCGTATTCTTATCTAAAAAATAGTTAACGTAAAGTTGGTGGGTCAGTTATATAGCAATCAGATGTTTAGTATCACATTCATGTTGAGGTACTATAGAGGTATTACTTCCTCAAAAATGAAGTTATATGTAAAATTTCAAAAGTTTAATACAGCAATATTTAGAATTTGAAAAAAGCAATGAAAGTAGAGAGAAACAGCTATGAAGATCAGACTAGGATTTGGATTGCTCAACTATCCTTTTGAGAGTGGAAAAGATTTTTTTCGATGGGTTCAAATGCTTGAAGAAGCTGGAGTCGATTCTGTATGGCAATCCGACCGATTGATATCTACCGATAATTACTTAGAGTCTTTAAGCGCTTTAGCGTCCCTTGCAGGCTGTACTGAAAAAATTAAATTCGGAATGAACGCGATTGTGGCACCACTTCGTGATCCCCTCGTGTTGGCTAAGCAATGCGCTACGATAGATTACCTCAGCGGAGGGAGATTATTGCCAATGTTTGGCGTGGGGTATCCCAAGGCTGCTGAATGGGCTGCTACAGGAAGAAGTTCGGATCATAGAGGCTCGAAGGCAAATGAAATGTTCGCTCTTATGACTAGGCTTTGGACGGAAGAATCGGTGACTTTCGAAGGGAAGTACTACCAATACAAAAATGCTTCCATTGCTCCGCATCCGGTTCAGACTCCGCTCCCCTTGTGGATCGGTGGCTCGAGTGATGCTGCTATCAACCGGACAGCAAAACTCGGATCTGGATGGATAGGTGGAATAGCAAGTCCTGAAGATGTACAACGGGTAATTATAGGAATCAAAGCTAAGTCAGCTGAATATGGACGGGAGATTGACGATGACCACTACGGAACATCTATAGGATTCCGGATCGGGAGCGTAGATGATGAAGCTGTGGTGAATTCTCCTTTTGTTAAGCGAACAGGCATTGGGGAAAACATGGACTTAAATCCATTGTTTGCTATAGGAACGTCCGAAGAAGTGACGGAAAGAATCCGCGCCTATATTAAGTCTGGTGCAAGTAAGTTTGTGTTGTTTCCTATTGCATCAGGGGCAAAAGACGTATTCGACCAGACGCAGCGTGTTATTGCCGAGATAAAGCCGGCAATAGAGAACTGAATCGTGAAATTTAGGGCCGCCTGAATTTTGTAAGTCAGGCAGCCCTTAAAATGCCGGACTTATCTTCTGTCTTCTCTTGGGCGGGCTTCGTTAACTCTCGCTTCACGTCCTTTTAGCATAGCTCCGTTGAGCTCTTCTACCGCTGCAGCTCCTTCGCTCGCGTTGGGCATCTCTACGAAGCCAAAGCCTTTAGAACGGCCTGTGTCCCGGTCGCTAATGATTTTACAGCTATCCACTGTCCCGTGTTGCTCAAATGACTCTTGGAGTTCTTCGACGCTAATGTCATAAGAGAGGTTTCCAACATAAATATCCATAACTAGTACCTTTTATATATACCATCTTTTGTAAGTAGTGGACTCTTGCTCGATGGCAAAATAGCAAGAGCAGTAAAAATAATGTGCTGTTTTAATCGTCAAATCAATAGACGTCGATAATGAGCGAGAGAGGGGTGATATGTGGGTGTGTCCGAGAAACAAGGTCTATCAAAGTAAGAGTTAGGTCTTTAGGTAGCTGAGTCGCGTTCGGTTTGCGCGTTCCCTTCTGTAAGAGACACCCTACCGTAATTAAACTCCCCAGCTTTTTCGACTATTTCTTCTACCCTCAACTAAACTGTACGCCTTGCTCGCGAGTCCTTATCATAAACCCCTATGCGAAAGGTGGCAACACTTGTCTGCCGCGAAAGGCTGAACTTCCTAGGTTAACCAAAAACAGGTTCTTTTTTATGAGAGAAAGTTTTTTAAGTTCTATTGTAAACAATGTCTTAGGAGCTATATAGAAAGAACAATCTTTCCGTACATATCCCGACTTTCTAGTATTTTCATACCTTCTAACGTGTCTTCAAAAGATAAATGCTGGAAAACGACGGGGTTAATGCTGCCAATTTTGAGCAGTTGATAGAGGTGTTTTTGGCAGCGTTCAACCTTTTCGGGTGCTCTCTCCATGTATTGTCCCCATGCCAGTCCTATGATTGCCGCATTCTTCAAAAGCAATCTATTGGTCTCAATAGAGGGGATGGTCCCGGCAGCAAAGCCAATAACAATCAACCGTCCGTCCCAGCCAAGGCACCTTTTTGTCTGTTCGAAAATATCACCTCCTACTGGGTCATAGATAACATCTGCGCGTCGACCATTGGTAAGACGGGTCACTTCTTCAGCAAGGTTTTGTGATTTATAGTTGATGACGTGGTCTGCACCTTGGTTTAAGCAGACTTCCATCTTTTTTTGACTACCTACGGCAGCTATTACTGTAGCTCCCATGAGTTTCCCCAGCTGAATTGCTGCAAGTCCGACTCCACCGGCTCCGCCGAGAACTAACAGCGTTTCGCCCACCTGAAGATGAGCACGATGGGCAAGCCCGAAGTACGATGTCCCATAAGTTACACTCAACGCAGCACCGGCTTCATCTG
>DGOV01000020.1:0-44046 GCA_002390205.1 Proteobacteria bacterium UBA4457
CAGAAATAGAATTCAATATTGAACTAAACCCGCTTAAAGAGGCTGCTATAACTACTAAATCAGCATCTGAACATGCTTTAGCAGCACTCTGTTCGAACGAATCTATCGCACCTAGCTCTACTGCGCGGACCAAGTTGCCGCGGCTACGCCCCACGCCCACTATTTTCTCGGCCCACTCTGTCCGACGCAAGGCTAAGCCCAACGATCCGCCGATCAGGCCAACTCCAATTATAACTAATTTCTTTATCATACTTTTTCGTTAGCCCCTATCTGTCAAAGGACTCCACAGGGGTAACTCCCAAGTAATTTGTATACTCCTGCACTACTTTTTATCAGCCCCAATGCTTCTTTAATGTTCGGGTCATCAGCATGACCAAGTAAATCTACAAAGAACAAATAATCCCATATTCCATTTTTAGACGGCCGAGATTCAATCCGGGACATACTTATTTCTCGTTCTGCCAATATTGCTAGGACTGCGTGGAGCGCACCCGATTGATTCGGCGCTCCAAACATTATGGACGTTCGATCATTTCCCGTAACACCCGGACCTTGTCTTCCTAACACCGCAAAACGAGTCATATTTGAAGCTTCGTCTTCTATCCGGCATGCTAAAGTCTTTAAACCATAGATTTCACCAGCCTCGAGACTTGCAATAGCTACGGCGGTCGGATCCAAAAATTCTTTTACCGTCATCGCAGCTGCAGCATTACTACTTACGGGTATTTTTTCGACACCCTTCATATGCGCGTCTAGCCAGACCCGGCACTGCTGGAAAGCCTGATCATGGGCGTAAATTTTCTTTACCCCGTCTAAACTATCGCCCATACCAAGTAAAGTATGATGCACAGGTAAAAGGACCTCTCCACAAAGAACAGCAGACGTTTTTTTCAAAGCATCTAAAGTTTGGTTAACCGCCCCCCCTACTGAATTTTCAATGGGCACTACCCCATAATCACTTAAGCCGCTTTCTACGTAGTGGAAAACCGCAGGAATACTGTTAGTTCCCTCTAGTACAGGAGAACTTCCAAAGTGTTTATGAGTTGCGGCATAAGTGAAAGTTCCTTTAGGACCTAAATAAGCAATCTTCAACACTTGTTCTAAGGACAAGCAGGTCGAGATTACCTCCCTCATGATAGTGGCTATAGCTTCCGACGACATGGGACCAGAATTCCTATTTAAAAGCCTACGTATAATTTTAGCTTCTCTATCGGGCCTATAGAATTCAACGTTATCTGAAGTTTCACGTTTCACGTCGCCAACTTGGACGGTCAAACTGGCTCGTTTATTTAAAAGGTCTAGCAAATTATTGTCTAAGGAATCTATAGCTACCCGTAAATCGGAAAGTTTATCATTCGAGGGCATAGCTGATAACTCCTCAGTCTAAAAGGTCAGTTAACAATTTCATCTGATTCAGATGAACTGATTAGGGTAGGATTTTCCTCGATATCAATAATTTCCGGGATAGTTTCTAAGCCGATAAGCTGCTCGCCAGCCTTTAAGGCTATTAACCTAAGTCCTTGGGTGTTCCGTCCGATCACCGAAATTTCTGCTGCAGGGGTCCTAACTAGAATACCTTTCCCCGTAATAAGCATTATGTCCTCTCCAACGTTAGCCAACCCAGCACCTATAACGTCTCCGTTCCTATCGTTTGCTTGTATGGCTATCACGCCTTGTCCACCTCTACCCTTAACCGGAAAATCACTATATAGAGTACGTTTCCCGTATCCGTTGGCTGTCGCTACGACTAAAGTCCCTTCGCCACTAATAGGAAGAAGCGCTATAACATTTCGACCTTCTTTTAATCTTATGCCTCGAACGCCTCGAGCAGACCTACCCATTGGTCGAAGAGTCTCTTCTCGAAATCGAATCGCTTTCCCACCAGAGCTGACTAACATAACGTCACTTTGCCCATCAGTCAGCACCGCGCCTATCAACTGCTCACCTTCCAGCAAGGTAGCGGCAATAATTCCAGAAGGTCTCGGTCTGGAAAAATTAGCCAAGGGAGTTTTCTTCACAATACCGCTTGAAGTCGCCATCACTACAAATCGGTCGGGCGTAAATTCTTTTATTGGCAGGACAGCAGTTACCCGCTCGGAGTCAACCAGCGGCAACAGGTTCACTAAAGGACGCCCTCTGGCAGTTCTTCCAGCTCGAGGAACCTCATACACTTTCAACCAATATACTTTCCCTTGAGAACTAAAGCATAGAAGAAGATCATGAGTATTTGCTACGAAGAGCTTATCTACAAAATCTTCATCTTTAGTTGTAGTTGCCGTCTTTCCTTTTCCTCCTCGACGCTGCGCACGATAAACGTCAACTGATTGAGATTTCGCATAGCCGGCATGAGAAAGCGTCACGACAACTTCTTCTTGAGGAATCAAATCCTCTAAAGATAGATGCTCTTGATGCTCGGTGATCTGAGTTCGTCTAGCATCACCGTACTGAGAATTTATTTCCACCAACTCCTCTCGGATAACTTGCATCAACCGTTCTGGTAGCTCCAAAATCTTTATCAGTTCGGCAATCTGCTCTAAAACTTGAGCATATTCGGAGACAATTTTATCCTGCTCAAGGGCGGTCAAGCGCTGCAAGCGCATTTCTAAAATCTCTTTGGCTTGACGTTCAGATAAACGGTACTTATCGCCCAGAATCCCTTCGTCTGGCGACAAGTCGAGCGGCCTAGCCTCTGACACGTTAGCCGCGGCTAGCATCTGAGATACCATCCCAGCGTCCCAGCTGTTTTTCAACAATTTTTCCTTAGCGTCTGCCGGGCTCGGGGACGACTTTATCAAAGCAATAATAGGGTCAATATTCGCCAGAGCAACGGCCAATCCTTCTAACAAATGAGCTCTCGACCTGGCTTTACGAAGCTGAAAAGCTGTCCGCCTTGTAACCACATCACGCCGGTGTCGTAAAAAACAGTCTAGCAAATCACGCAGACTCAACGTCCGTGGCTGCCCATCCACGAGCGCCACCACATTTATACCAAAAACCGTTTGCATCTGAGTTTGCTTATATAGGTTATTCAAAAGAACTTCAGCATTTTCTCCACGCTTAAGCTCAATAACAATTCGCATTCCATCCTTATCGCTTTCATCGCGCAAGCCATCGCTCTTTATGCCTTCAAGCTTCTTATCTTTAACTAGCTCAGCAATTTTCTCTATTAACCTTGCTTTGTTTACCTGATAGGGTAGTTCTGAAACTATTATCACAGGACTTTCAGGCTCTGAGTCATCAATGTGTACTTTGGCCCGAACAGATACACGCCCTCTTCCCGTTCGATAGGCTTCACGAATACCAGCAGAACCATTGATGATCCCAGCTGTAGGGAAATCTGGACCCGGAATAAGCTCTATGAGCTCTCCATCTTCTAATTCAGGGTTGTCAACTATAGCAAGACAAGCGTTAATTACCTCGGTAAGGTTATGAGGAGGAATGTTAGTGGCCATACCTACTGCAATTCCGCTCGATCCATTAACTAATAGATTAGGTATGCGAGAAGGAAGAACGGTAGGCTCACGTTCTTTGCCGTCGTAGTTAGGTGCGAAATCAACGGTATCCATATCAATGTCAGCTAACAAGTCACTTGCGATCCTGTCCAATCGACACTCTGTATATCTCATTGCAGCAAAAGATTTTGGATCATCNNAGAACCAAAATTTCCTTGGCCATCTACCAGCATATAACGCAAAGAAAAATCCTGAGCCATCCGCACTAGCGTGTCATAAATCGCATTATCTCCGTGCGGATGGTATTTACCCATCACGTCACCCACCACCCTAGCGCACTTTACATAGGGTCGGTTCCACAAACTATTTGACTCTTGCATCGCATAAAGAACTCGCCTGTGCACTGGTTTGAGACCATCTCTAGCATCGGGCAACGCTCGTCCCACAATTACGCTCATAGCGTAATCCATATATGACTGACGCATTTCGTCTTCTATGACTCGACTTTGCTGACGTTCTATTTCGACCATAGGAGAAAACAACCTATTGATTAATATGGGGTATTTACTAAATTTTACTAGTGAATAGCTTAACACACAACGGTCTTAAAAGCACCCTAATTGACTATTTTAAAGGTGGTTATAAAGCCGCCTGAAATTTAGAATAAATGCACCACCATCTCTACGAAAAAAAATCTAAGATTAAAGTCACCTGTGCATTATTATGTTAAGTATCGTAAAGAATTTAATGAGACGGCAGAGAGAGAAAAAATCCAGAATCAGATATGCTATTTTGCTTATTAAGAAAATTAGGACTCCGAGTACTGTTTTATGCTTCAAGCGATACACGCCGGCTGGATCATTCCTGTCAAACCGACTCCCGAAATTCTTGCCAATCATACCTTGGTAATAGAGGATTCAATGATTCGCGACCTAGTTCCCACGACGGAGTGGGCTTCTTCTCCGAATTTGAAAGAATACCACCTTAAAGAGCATGTTCTAATGCCCGGCTTAGTGAATGCAAATGCGAATGCATCGACTGCTCTTTTAAGGGGCTCTGATAGAGTTTTGCATCAAAAATCAATCCGCGAACGCCACTGGATGGACGAAATAGGATATTCAAGCTATGAGCTTGTTCGAGATAGCACCCTTCTCGCAGGTGCAGAGATGCTACTTGCAGGCACAACGTGCTTCGGAGACATATGTATCTTTGGTGATGCTATGGCCGAATCCTGCATTACATTGGGAGTGAGGGCTGCTATTGCAAGCCTTATAGCCGACGACTCCAGTGTGTGGGCAGCTAACCTTAATGAATATTTCTCGAAGAGTGAGAAACTTCATGATAGATATCGGATGCACCCGCATATACACTGCCGCTTTGGAGCAAAAGCAGCTATATTATCTAGCAAAGAAAGCTTAGCTAGATTAAAAGGATTGTCCCAAGAACTCGATCTTGCAGTCCACCTATCTCTGAAACCGAGCGGTCGGTCAAATGGCGGCGCAGCTGCCAAAAAAAACGATTCCCGCCTCATTGAAGAACTTGCAACTGCACAACTCTTGTCTCCCAAACTTATGATCACAGGTTCGGAGCACTTGTCTATGGGAGAAATCGACATGATGAACCTAACAGGAACCCAAACCGTGGTTTGCCAAGCTAGTGATATTATAAAGCCCAAAGGAGTGACCAATCTTCGCAAACTGATTCATGCCAGTCACAATGTAGGACTAGGCTCAGATAGTTCGGCGACAAACTCCAACTTTGATTTGTTTCGAGAGATAGCTGGCGTTGCAAGAATCATGAAATCAGAATCTACTGAAAATACTACTTATACAGATGCGAAAATTTTAGAAATTTCCACTTATGGGGGAGCAAAAGCGCTAGGTTTAGAAGATACTATAGGAAGCTTAGAGGAGAATAAATTAGCTGACGTTATCGCCATAGACATGAGCGACTTCAGAAGCAAGCCTATCAGAAATCTGACTGAACAAATAATCAACCGAACTGAGCAAAGACAAATTACACACGTCTGGGTTGGAGGGCGCCTTATAGTTGAACTCAGCCAACTGAAGAACCCTAATCGCTCATCCTTGAATAGAGTCGCTTCACTTTATGAAAGCAATTCCTAAAGTTCGCTGCGCCTATCCCATAGGTTAACAATCTTACAAAACAGGTCAGCCGTTCTTTCGGCATCATAAACAGCTGAGTGAGCCGATGCATTATCCCATTCACTTCCCGAAGCCACGACTGCTCTCGAAAGGACTGTCTGTCCATAAGCTAAGCCTGCAAGAGCCGCAGTATCAAAGGTGCTAAAGTGGTGAAAAGGCGATTTTTTCATACGGGTTCTTGCTGCTGCGGCCTTTATAAAACTCAGATCAAATGAGGGGTTGTGGCCTACCAATATTGCTCGGGTACATTCATGAAGATCGAGCTGACCATTCGTGTATTCAAATAACTCCGACAAACCCTCTTTTTCCTCAACGGCCATCCTAAATGGATGAAATGGATCTATCTTATTGAATTCTAATGCACTTTGTTCCAGATTAGCACCCTCAAAAGGGGTAATATGGCAGGAAACGGTATGGAAAGGATACCAACCCTTAACTTCGTCCAAATCAAGAAAAACTGCCGCTATTTCTAATAAAGCATCGGTTTCAGAATTAAATCCAGCTGTTTCCACATCAACGACCACCGGTAGGAAACCTCTAAAACGCCCAGCAACTTCTTTATTATTCACAATCCCATACTATCCATTAGAAAGAGGCAGTAATTTATAAAGAAAGTCACTTTGATTTTACCTACAATGAGAAGCGTCTAATCTCAAGTCTACCACTATGCACTATGCAAAAACATAAATTCGGAAAAAGTAACATTAACATCAGCAGCCTTTGTATGGGCTGCATGACTCTATCTGCGAGGAAAACTGATATTGATGCGGTAAAGCTACTCGACCATGCCTTAGCCAACGGAATATGTTTTTTTGATACTGCAGAGATGTATCCGACTCCTATTAGGGAATCAACATATGGAAGTTCAGAAGAATTAATAGGTAAATGGCTGAGAAAAAAAGGAGGTAGAAGCGAAATCACCCTCGCCACGAAAGCATCTGGACCAGCAGCTTTTGTGCCCTGGATTCGTTCAGGGAAATCTAGGCACAACCGAGCTAATCTAATCTCGGCAGTGGAAAGTAGCCTTAAACGACTTCAAACTGATTATATCGATATATTCCAACTCCATTGGCCCGATAGAGCAACAAATTTTTTTAATGTAAGAGGCTTTAAAGTACCAAAAAAAGATTTAACTTTTGATATCGAAGACACTCTTGATGTGCTTATGGAACTTGTGGCGAGCGGAAAAATTAGATCATTCGGTATTTGTAACGAAACTGCTTGGGGAGCTATGACATTTATAAAAAATATGGAAAAGAGAAACTCAAACGACACCCTAGCAATTCAAAACCCCTATAACCTACTGAATAGGAGCCTAGAGGTGGGTCTAAGCGAAATTATTGCTCGAGAAGACATTACATTTTTCGCTCATTCTCCTTTAGCTTCAGGAATACTTACAGGAAAATATTTTAATGGATCAGCCCTCGCCAGTTCACGTCTAAATCAAAATCACCATGGCGATGTATTTAAAAGTCCAGCTTTACTAAAAGCAGCAGAAAAGTACGTAACTATTGCTAAAAATCATGGAATAGACCCCACACAAATGGCTATTGCATGGCTCTTATCGCAACCGGTCGTAACCAGCGTTATTATAGGAGTAACTAACAGGTCGCAATTGACGCATAATTTGAATTCTTGCGATGTAACTTTAACCCGCGAGATCATAAAAGACATCGACCGCATACAACAGGAGATTCCCAACCCGTGCCCTTAATAGAAGAACAACTTCCTTCCTTTGCTTTAACCGCGCTTTCTCCTCTAGATGGAAGGTATGCCACTCAAACTGAGTCTCTAAGGCCTATTATGAGCGAGTTTGGACTCATTAAGTATCGTGTTCTCGTCGAAATTGAATGGATAAAAGCTCTTGCAGCCAACAGAGAATTCCATTATCTCAAAGCATTTGAGCCCAGTATTTTGCTGAAACTAGACAATCTTCACCAAAAATTTACGCTAGAAGATGCCGAAAGCATCAAAGTAATCGAGAAAAAGACTAATCATGATGTAAAGGCGGTCGAGTATTTCCTAAAACAGAAATTTTCTGCTGAGGAAACCTTAAAAGACTCAACGTCATTCATTCATTTTTCTTGTACCTCCGAAGACATCAATAATTTAGCTTATAGCATGATGCTACGAGATGCTCGAGATCAAGTCATACAGCCTGTACTTAGCAGAATCTTAACGCTCTTAGGTCAGAAAGCAGATGAACTTGCAGATCAGCCATTACTATCGAAAACGCATGGACAAAATGCTACCCCAACTACAATGGGCAAGGAGTTCGCTAACTTTCACATTCGACTCAAGACACAATTGGACAGCCTATTATCAGTAAAGCTTCTCGGGAAAATAAATGGGGCAGTCGGAAGCTATAATGCGCATGTGGTCGCATGCCCTAATGTCAACTGGCCCGATCTAGCCAAAAAATTTGTAGAAGGTCTCTCATTAGATTTCAATTCTCATACGACGCAAATCGAACCACACGACTGTATTTCGGAATACTGCGATTCTCTCGCGCGCATAAATACCATTCTTATAGACTTTAGTCGCGACGTCTGGAGCTATGTTTCTTCTGGCTACTTCTCTCAACAGCGCATTGAAGGTGAAGTTGGTTCATCAACTATGCCGCATAAAATAAATCCTATCGACTTCGAAAATGCTGAAGGAAACTTAGGAGTCTCTAGTGCTCTTTTAAGGCATTTTTCTCAGAAACTACCAAATTCCCGACTACAGAGAGATTTAACTGACTCTACTGTTCTAAGGAGTGTGGGTAGCGCGGTAGGATATAGCTTACTTGCAAGTATATCCCTTACAAAAGGCTTAAAAAAGTTACGGGTAAATGCGGCTACAATGAATTCCGATCTTGATAAATCATGGGAAGTCCTGACTGAACCCGTACAAACAATGATGAGGTGCTATGGTATAGAAGACTCTTATGAGCAGCTCAAGGAAATCGCGCGCGGGCGCCCTATCGAAAAAGATACCTTGCATGCATTCATTGCGACGCTAACCATTCCAGAAAAAGCAAAAGATGTATTAAGAAGTCTCACGCCATCAAATTACATAGGACTGGCTTCAAAACTGGCCCGCGAGAGGTAAGTTAACTTTTTTCAATGTAACATTTAATAAGGATCAAGTTTAATGCTAATGCTGCAAGGCTACCGAGCGCATTCAGATTTTTCACTCCAAAGAATTAAAGAAGCCATTTTCACGAGTAGTGATGACGTATCGAGTCTGAGATCGGAATACTTATATCTGATCCGGTTCAAATACGAGCTAAAAATTTCGAAAGAACATGAAGACAGACTCATAGAGTTAACTCGGTCAAAAAAGAAAATAAACGATGTCGACATTGAGCGTGCGGCATTTTTTGTACGCCCTAGAATCGGCACTATTTCTCCGTGGACGACAAAAGCACTAGAAATATGCAAAAACTGTGGCATTGATGATCTTGAGCACATAGAACGGATAGTCGTATGGTACGCAGATGACACAAGGATAGAAGAACTCAAAGCTAATCGGAATAAGTTGCACGATAGAATGACGGAGAGTTGCACGGACGCTCTAAATAAAAAATCCTCTATTCACCCACTGAAAGGGAAAAGCCTAAGAATGATTCCAGTCCTGAAAAATGGAATCAAGGAACTGACCAAAGCAAACAAAGAACTTGGCTTGGCACTAACAGAGAATGAAATGGAATACTTAATGTCTTCGTTTCAGGGATTAGAACGTGACCCTACTGATGTAGAGCTAATGATGTTTGCACAAGCAAATTCAGAACACTGTCGACACAAGGTTTTTAATTCTGACTGGCAAATAGATAACGCAGAAAAAGACTATTCTCTGTTTGATATGATAAGAAATACGCATAAGTTAAACCCTAACGGGGTGCTATCAGCCTATCGCGACAACGCGGCTGTAACTCAAGGCTATAAAGCAAAAAGGCTATTGATAGACGAACAGAGCAAGAATTACAAACTTATAACGGAGCAGACCAATATAGTTCTAAAAGTAGAGACGCATAATCACCCAACAGCCATATCACCTTATTCTGGAGCTGCAACTGGCTCAGGAGGAGAAATACGTGATGAGGGTGCTACGGGTCGAGGAGCAAAACCAAAAGCGGGGCTAACAGGATTTTCCGTATCTCATTTAAGGTTACCTAATAAAAATGAACCCTGGGAGATCGCTCGAAGGCTAAATCCAAGATTAGCGAGCTCATTCGAAATTATGAGAGATGGTCCTATAGGCTCAGCAGCATTTAATAATGAATTTGGTCGACCTTCTCTCAGCGGATATTTCAGGACTTTTGAACTCCCAAACGAGGGGGCCTCTATCTGGGGGTATGACAAACCCATTATGTTAGCTGGTGGCGTTGGAAACATAAGGCCTCGTGATGTTGAAAAATTAACGATAGACGTCGGCAGTAAGATAGTCATTCTCGGCGGACCTGCGATGCTAATTGGACTTGGCGGTGGAGCCGCATCATCAGTCGAGTCTGGCGCTATGGATACCGAGTTAGATTTTGCGTCTGTGCAGCGCGGCAACCCCGAGATGGAGAGACGGTGTCAACAGGTTATCGATGTCTGCTACTCGATGAAAGGCGAAAATCCTATCCAAATGATTCATGACGTTGGTGCTGGGGGACTGTCAAACGCTATCCCAGAGCTTCTGCAGGATAGCCATAGAGGTGGGGAGATCCGCCTCAGAAAAATACCAGTTGCCGAACCAACTCTTTCTCCGTTGGAGATTTGGTGTAACGAAGCTCAGGAGCGTTACGTATTAGCAATAAAAGACATAGAAATTTCGAAGCTGCAAGACATCTGCGATAGAGAAAGATGTCCATTTGCTATTGTTGGTCATGCGACCTTAGAACCATATTTAATAATACATGATGAAATAATAGATAATTATCCGGTCAACATCCCTATGGGGCTATTATTCGGGAATACTCCAACAATAAAAAAAATCGCTACTACCGTAAAGTCTAAATTAGCAGACAATAAACCTGAAACAAGTGCAGCGGACCTAGAAATTTTACTCCATCAAGTGTTATCTTTTCCGACGGTTGCGGACAAGCGTTTTCTAATCACAATCGGAGACCGTACAGTTGGTGGTTTAACCATGCGCGACCAGATGGTCGGTCCTTGGCAAGTACCGGTAGCAGACTGTGCGATAACTGCGAGTGGTTTTGACGACATGGTTGGTGAAGCGATGGCCTTGGGAGAGCGGACACCAGTGGCTGTAATAGATGGACCCGCATCTGCAAGGCTCGCTGTCGGAGAGGCTATAACAAATATTTGCGCTGCAAGAATCAAACAACTCTCCGAGCTTACACTTTCGGCGAACTGGATGTCGTCCGAAGGTAGCTCGGGCGAGAATGCAAAACTCTACTCCATGGTTGAGGCAGTAGGTATGGAGCTTTGTCCAGCCTTAGGAATCAATATTCCGGTGGGCAAGGACTCCATGTCCATGAAAACGGCATGGAAGGCAGAAGACATATCCTACGAAACAACGTCGCCGACTTCGCTGGTGATCTCGGCTTTTGCTCCTGTCTGTGATGTGACGAAAACTTTAACACCTGAGCTAAAAACGGATGTAGAGTCAGTGATACTCTTAATAGATCTAGGTAAAGGGGAGAATAGGCTTGGTGCCTCTATCTTACAACAGACTACCGGAATATTTGGAGGCCCATCACCAGATGTGGATGATCCAGACATCATTAAAGAATTTTTCGAATTCATTCAAGCGCTAAACGAAAATAACTATTTGCTAGCGTACCACGATCGCTCAGACGGAGGCTTAATAGTTACGCTTTGCGAAATGGCGTTCTCAAGTCGCTGTGGTTTAAATATACATATAGAAGACGAAAACCTACTGGCTGCGCTTTTCTCGGAAGAACTAGGAGCCGTAATACAAATAGACAAAGACAAATACTCGGAGCTTCAAGAATTTCTTGAGCAGTACCCACTTATTTCAGCCAATATTTCTGATATCGCAACAATAGCGAAAGGGAAAAAAATCACCATAACCCACCAGAGCGAGAAAGTTCTCACCAACAGTTTACATGAGACTTTGAATTCTTTTAGTGCAATATCCCATGCAATGCAAAAACTCCGAGATAACCCAAAAACTGCAGATGAGGAGTTAATATCTATACTAGATGAGTCTGATCCAGGTCTCAATATATCTGGCTATGGAGGACCGAAGAGTCGGTCTCCACTCATCCACACTAGAAATAAGCCCAAAATAGGAATTCTTCGAGAACAAGGAATAAATGGTCAGACAGAGATGGCTGCTGCCTTTATTCGGGCAGGCTTTGAAGCTATAGACATCCACATGTCTGACATTCTTATGGGCAGAGAGGATCTTGAAAACATAAATGGCTTAGCCTTCTGCGGTGGATTTTCCTATGGGGATGTAATGGGCGCTGGCATGGGCTGGGCCGGAACTGTGCGTTACAACCTGGAGGTAAAATCGTCTTTTGAGTCATTCTTTAATCGAGAGAATACCTTCACACTTGGAGTCTGTAACGGATGTCAGATGCTTTCGTCACTCAGGGATTTCATCCCGGGGGCAGCTAATTGGCCTTCTTTTCTCAAAAACGAATCCACTCAATTTGAGGCGAGGCTAACTATGGTTGAGATAGAATCATCAAAATCAATCCTATTGCAAGGATTAGAAGGTGCCAAAGCCCCTATTGTAGTGTCACACGGAGAAGGGCGGACAAGTTACGAGAAGACTCGAGCTAACGGAAATAACTCATGCTTACGCTATGTTGATAATTATGGAAAAATCGCGACGAGTTACCCAGCGAATCCAAACGGTTCAGAAGATGGAATTGCAGGAGTTTGTTCCGATGATGGTCGAGTTACAATTATGATGCCTCATCCAGAAAGAGTGTTCCTCAACCGTCAACTTTCCTGGACGTCTGCGAGAAAAGCAGAGACTGAAAGCATTTGGATGGAAATTTTCCACAATGCAAAGCAATGGTCTCAGCAATAATGAGTTGAGTGTTACCTTATGAAAGAAAAACCAGGCCAAAAGTCTGTAACATTTTCGCAGCTTATTGACGGGGTTGCGCCTATTCGATCTGAAAACACTTATACCCCACCAAAGAGCCCAAAGCACAAGGGTTCTTCTAAGACCTTTTCTCTAGAGACTCGCCCAAAGACTGATCCTGTAATGTGGAGCGATGAATGTGGAACCGTGATCATAAGCGAATACAAAAGAGTTGGGGTTCAGAAAAGGATGATGCGAAAGCTTAAGCGTAATCAGTATCCAATAACACGTCAGGTGGACCTACATGGGCTGACAATAAACGAAGCACGTACACTCTTACAAGACGTTCTCCAAACTGCTCAGAAAGATTCTATAACTGCTATTCTAGTCATTCACGGAAAAGGATTAAACTCCAGTCAGGGAAAATCTGTACTGAAACCAAAGGTTCGAAGCTGGTTGCAACAGGATGAGAGAGTTTTAGCTTTCACTGATGCCCCTCCGGAAAAAGGCGGATCGGGGGCGGTTTACCTGCTACTGAGAAGCGCTCTACGCTATTGAGCCCCATTGGATTCTAATAGACATACGGCCTCTGATGCTATTCCATCGCCGCGGCCAAGAAAACCCATTTTCTCAGTAGTTGTGCCCTTGACGTTAACCGCCGTAGGTATAATGTTTAGATCTGAAGCTATGTTTCCACACATTTGGTCGGCATAAGGAGTAACCTTAGGTGCTTCTGCCAGCACGGTAGCGTCTATATTAACGACGCGAAAGCCTTTCTTCTCCAAAAGAGCGCCAACCTCTTTTAGCAATACTCGACTGCTAACTCCTTTGAAGTTTGACTCCGTGTCTGGAAACAGTCGACCTATATCCCCCAAACCTGCGGCGCCGAGAAGTGCATCACAAATAGCATGCAAAAGAACGTCTCCGTCAGAGTGAGCTAACAAACCCTTAGTGAAAGGAATTTTCACTCCTCCCAAAAAGACATGATCTCCGCTCTCAAATCGATGTACATCATAACCATGACCAATTCTCATGCTAGCGTCTTCCTATTTTCTTCGGCCTGAGTCTTTAGTATGACTGAGGCCATCAAAAGATCTGAGGGTCGTGTAATTTTAATATTATCAGTATGCCCCTCTAAGATTTCACATTTATAACCACTATATTCCATAGCCTGAGCCTCATCTGTTACGAAGTGTCCGTCCTTAATTGCAGCTTCTAAAGCATCGACAAGAAGACCAAGGGGGAAAATCTGAGGCGTTAAAGCTTGCCATAAACCAGAACGGTCTATCGTCTTTTTGATAGTTGTTTCATTGGCGCAGCTTTTCAGGGTGTCTCTTACTGGCATACCTAGAACAACGCCACATTTACTTTGGCTCGCCTTTTCAATAAGGGCTGCTATATCATCGCATCGTACGCATGGTCGAGCCGCGTCATGCACCATAACCAAGCTTTCGTCATGAGCGAATTGCCTCAGATATCTAGCGCCTGCTAAAACCGAATGGCATCTCTCAATACCACCTATAATAGACACATATTTCTCAGAAATTGGCCGAACATGCTTTTCAAAAAAATCGTCTTCTTCCGATAAGGGCACAACAACCTTAGTCACCCGTGGGTGCGATAAAATCCGTGATAGTGTTCGTACGATGACTAATTCATCATCGACTTTCAAATATTGCTTAGGAACATCACTCTCCATTCTCTTCCCATGCCCCGCCGCAGGAACGATAGCGTACACATCATCTGATTTCGCCATACATTGCACCTTGCCTAACTTGCAAATAAATTCTGCCAACCTCTTTTCATGGCAACCTCAGATTCCACCTAGTGATTTTCATTAATCCTAAAAAATATTTCGTCTTTTTTTATTAGACCTATCAAGTTTCGGGCTCTTTCTTCAACTGCCTCTAGTCCCTTTTCGAGATCTGCAACCTCTGCAGACAATGATATATTCCTCTCTTGAATTTGTATAATTTTGGTTTCTCTTGATTCAATTTTATTCTGAAGAACAGCCACTTCCCTGGCACCCCCATCTCCGAACCACAAAGCGTATTGAAAATACATAAACAACGCCGCAAGTAATAAGCTCAATAATCGCAAGAGGAATTCTTCATAGGCAAAAATTAGGGTAGGTCTCTGCGCCAAGATAGCTTGCTCTACTTCCAAGCTGATTTTCTATCACCAATAATCGATTGTACTTAGCCATACGATCAGATCGCGACATAGAACCCGTCTTGATTTGACCCGCACTATAGGCGCAAGCAATGTCCGCAATAGTTGTATCCTCGGTCTCTCCAGAGCGGTGCGATACGACTGCCGTATAATTATTGTCTTGCGCCAAATTAATCGCGCCGAAAGTTTCGGTCAAAGTTCCTATCTGATTAACTTTTATTAAGATCGAATTTGCCACTCCAGAATTGATCCCTTTCGCAAGAGTAGCAGTGTCGGTCACAAAAAGATCATCACCTACTAACTGCACTTCTTTACCTATCTTATCAGTGAGTACTTTCCACCCATCCCAATCATTTTGGTCCATCCCATCCTCGATCGTTACGATAGGGTATTTTTCACACCAAGACTGCAGCAGTTCTGTCATGCCAACGGAATCAAGGTGCAAATCTTCAGACGCGAGATGGTACTTGTCATCTTTATAGAATTCCGAACTGGCTACATCTAAACCAAAACAAATATCCTCACCGAGACAATAGCCGGCCTTTTCGACCGCTGAAACCATCAATTGTAACGCGGCCTCATTTGAAGCCAAATTAGGAGCAAAGCCTCCTTCATCTCCTACAGCGGTGCTATGGCCAGCCTCCTCTAGGATCTTTTTAAGCGAGTGAAAAACCTCAGCGCCATAGCGAACCGCTTCTTTAAAGGTTGGAGCACCCACTGGTAAAATCATGAACTCCTGAAAGTCGATGCTGTTGTTAGCGTGCATACCTCCATTAATTACATTCATTAAAGGAACTGGCAGGATATATTCCTCGCGAGACTGGAGACTTTCGTACAAAGGTTTACTTTCCACCGCAGCTGCGGCGTGGGCAACCGCCATAGAAACTGCAAGCATTGCGTTAGCTCCAAGCTTAGATTTGTTTTCAGTACCATCTAACTCTACCATCAACATATCAATTAAATATTGATCTGAGACATCTCTCTCCAAAAGTATTTCGCTAATAGGACCATTCACATTAGCAATTGCATTTTGGACTCCTTTACCAAAATACCTATTTTGATCGTTATCTCGCAGCTCTATCGCCTCACGTTCACCGGTAGATGCACCGGAGGGCACAGTAGCTTTCCCAACATGACCTGATTCAGTCGTGACTTCAGAATAGACTGTAGGGTTACCCCGCGAATCAATCACTTCTATTGCTTGTATGTTTTTTATTTTTGACATTACTTTACTACCCGTTCTCCGCTGGTTTTTATTTAACTATCTGATCTAACTTCTTAAGTTGTTCCAATAGCTTTTTCATTTCTGATAACGGCAGCGAATTTGGACCATCACTCAAGGCTTGATCGGGATCAGGATGAGTTTCCATAAAAATCCCAGACACTCCAGAAGCGACTGCGGCACTAGCTAAGGTAGAGACAAATTCTCTCTGTCCTCCGGACGTTGCACCACTCCCCCCTGGCAGCTGCACTGAATGCGTGGCATCAAACACCACGGGACATCCAGTGTCTCGCATGATAACAAGACTGCGCATATCAGATACTAAATAATTATAGCCAAAAGACGTCCCACGCTCACAAACCATTATCTCTTGATTTCCAGTGGCATAAGCCTTTTCGACTACATTTTTCATATCCCAGGGAGCTAAGAACTGTCCTTTTTTTATATTTACTGGTTTCCCTTGACGCGCAACAGTTTGAATAAAGTTAGTCTGTCGACACAGAAAAGCAGGCGTCTGAAGAATATCTACCACAGAACATACTTCATCTAACGGCGTGTCCTCATGAACATCCGTCAGTATCCGCAAGCCTAACTCGCCTCGCACCCGCTCCAATATACGCAGCCCTTCCTCGATACCAGGCCCTCGATAACTCTCATGGGAGGTCCTATTAGCTTTATCAAAAGATGCTTTGAAAACGAAAGGGATCCCTAACTCTTGCGTAATATCCTTTAAAGTCTCTGCTGTCTCTAAAACGAGTGTCTCGCTTTCAATGACGCAAGGACCAGAGATTAGAAAAAAAGGAAAATCAGCCCCGATGTCGTAATCAAATAACTTCACTAGCTGCGACACCTTTATCGACTTTATTTTTATTATCAATTGCCGCGCTTATAAACTTCGAGAAAAGCGGATGTCCCTCCCTTGGAGTAGAAGTAAACTCGGGGTGGAACTGGCACCCGACAAACCATGGATGACCAGCGACCTCAATAATTTCAACCAACTGCCCGTCTGCAGAGCGCCCTACAATCTGCATACCTGAAGCCTCAAGCTCCGCCGCGTAAGTGTTATTAAATTCGTATCGATGACGATGACGCTCGATAATAATAGAGGAGTCGTAGGCTTTGGCCACAAGACTATCAGGTGCTAATTGACACGATTGTCCTCCCAGCCTCATCGTCCCACCGACCTCGCTATCTTCAGAACGATGCTCTTGTTTCCCTTCTTCAGTAGTCCACTCAGTAATTAATGCGATAACTGGTTTGGCTGTATTTTGATCAAATTCAGTGCTGTGTGCCCCGTCTAAATTAGCTACATTTCGGGCGAACTCAATTACAGCAGCCTGCATACCGAGGCAGATTCCAAAATAAGGAGTAGATGTTTTGCGAGCATAGCCTGCTGCCATAATCTTCCCTTCTATCCCTCTGTCACCAAATCCACCAGGAACCAAAATAGCATCAACTGATTCCAGCAATCTAATACCTTCTAACTCTACCTGTTCAGAATCGATATATTTAATGTTGACCTTCGTTCTTGTGTGTATGCCAGCGTGAATTAGCGCTTCAGAAAGTGATTTATAAGACTCTGTTAGGTCAACATACTTACCCACCATGGCAATATTCACTTCGTGCACGGGGCTCTCAAGCGCGTTTACAACATCAGTCCATTGAGTTAAATCAGCTGGGATGACATCTAGTCCAAATTTTTCCATCACTATATCGTCTAAACCCTCCGCGTTTAATAACAAAGGGATTTTATATATAGTTTCCGCATCTCTGGCGGTAATAACCGCTCGTTTCTCAACGTTAGTAAACAAAGCAATTTTTTGACGTTCCACCTCAGGAATATCACGATCAGCACGACACAAAAGAATGTCCGGTTGAATCCCAATAGATCTAAGTTCCTTTACCGAGTGTTGAGTAGGCTTGGTTTTCATTTCTCCAGCGGAAGGAATAAATGGGACCAACGTTAGATGGATAAATAGACTTTTGGTCGGGCCAACTTCATTTCTTATTTGCCTAATTGCTTCTAAAAAAGGTAGTGACTCGATATCGCCTACTGTACCTCCTATCTCAATCATAGCTATATCAGCATCGCCAGCGCCTTGTTTAATACAGCGAATTATCTCATCAGTAATATGGGGAATAACTTGCACAGTAGCCCCAAGATACTCGCCTTTTCTCTCTTTGCGTATTACGCTGGCATAAATTTTACCGGTAGTGTGACTGCTACTAGAGGAAGTCCCGCAGCGCACAAACCTCTCATAATGACCTAAATCTAAGTCGGTTTCAGCGCCATCTTCAGTTACGAAAACCTCACCATGCTGAAACGGACTCATGGTTCCCGGATCAACATTAATGTAGGGATCGAGCTTGACCATTGAAACCGTCAATCCTCTTGATTCTAAAATAGTCCCTAAAGATGCAGCTGCAATCCCTTTCCCAAGACTAGAAACAACGCCACCGGTAACAAAAACATAACGTGTCATTTTAAATTCACTTTGGGTTCCAGATTGCTGTGCTCATACTGTTTGTATGACCTTATATTAGAATAGAGAAGCTAACAGAATGGTGGTTTTTTCTCAACGAGATTCATAAATCTGCAAGCTCGATTGCATAAAAATTTCACCATTAGCGCTATTTTCATGCTGGGAACAAGTCAAATGTACTAAATCCAAAATATTTTGGTTAAGACGAAAGTTGTAATTCATATCACCATCGATTCATGCAGACAAGATTTCAAAAAAATCTATATCTATAGACCGCGCTAACTCGTCAAATTTACAATCCTTTTCTAAGAGGGGGACAGCACCGCCTCGTTCTTTAAAAAACGCGTACTTTTCTCTTGATCTCCGTCTGCCGCATAATTAGGAGGTGTTTTTTGTCTAAATGATGTAAAAATTAACACTGAACTGCCCAATATCGAAAAAAATGTCGCTACGACTGTATTTGAGTCTCTAATTAGGAATTAAATCCTTCCCTTTTTAATCTAGTATTTGTCACTACTTCCTATATGGCTTTCAAATTATGATTATTGTCGTTCTAGGGATCAATATATGACATTCGAAATAGCCAAGAATCCAATTACAGAAGGAAATAAAATGTCTGATATATCTATCGCTCAAGCAGCGAATAAAAAGCCTATACTTGCTCTTGCGAAAGAGAAACTCGGCATTGATCCCGACCATTTAATTCCTTACGGCCACTATAAGGCGAAAATATCACTAGAAGGAGTGCAGGCTTTAAGTAATAACAAAGACGGGAAGCTGATTCTTGTGACGGCAATAAGTCCCACTCCTGCCGGAGAAGGGAAAACAACTACTACGGTGGGTCTAGGGGACGCTATGAATTCTCTAGGACACAAAGCTATAAGCTGCTTACGTGAGCCTTCTTTGGGACCTTGCTTTGGAATGAAAGGCGGTGCAGCAGGAGGAGGGTATGCGCAAGTGGTCCCAATGGAAGACATTAACCTTCATTTTACAGGTGACTTCCACGCTATAACTTCAGCGCACAACTTGCTATCGGCTTTAATTGATAACCATATCACCCATGGAAACGCCCTATCTATCGATCCCAGATCGATAGCTGTAAAGCGTGTTATTGACATGAATGATCGCGCGCTCAGAAGTATCGTCTCTGGTCTAGGAGGTCCTATAAATGGCTTTGCCAGAGAAAGTGGCTTTGATATTACGGTAGCGTCTGAAGTGATGGCTATTTTTTGTCTTGCGACGTCTCTAAAAGATTTAAAGTCGAGGCTAGGAAAAATCATTGTTGGCTATGCTTTGAAGGGTGACGCCACAATAACCGCGGCTGATCTCAAAGCTGAAGGAGCCATGACTGCGCTTCTTAAGGATGCTATAAGCCCAAACATAGTGCAGACACTAGAAAACAATATTGCATTTGTGCACGGAGGTCCATTTGCAAATATAGCCCATGGTTGCAACTCAGTCACAGCAACCAAAACCGCTCTTAAACTAAGCGATTATGTCATTACAGAAGCTGGATTTGGAGCTGATTTAGGCGCCGAAAAATTCATAGATATTAAATGCCGTCTATCTGGACTTAAACCAGAAGCGGTAGTATTAGTCGCAACGGTACGAGCCTTGAAATACCACGGAGGAGTGGCTTTAGACGAACTAACCGATGAAAACCTCGATGCTCTTGAGATAGGATTTTCTAACTTGAAACGTCACGTTGAAAATATCACCAAACATTTAGGCCTGCCTTGTATTGTTAGCATTAATCACTTTACTCAAGATACAGAAGTTGAAATCTCTAAACTTGTAAACCTAACTTCTAATATTGGTGTTAAGGCAGTAGTTTCTCGTCATTGGGAACTAGGAGGAGAGGGAGCTCAAGAACTTGCAGGAGCATTGACTGAGTTAATGGGGAAGGAGCGGCATGAACACCGTTACGTATACGAAAGTGAAACTCCTTTATGGGAGAAAATAGAAGCCATCGCAAGTAAAATATATTGTGCTGGAAACGTTACGGCAGCTCCCAAAATTCGACAAAAAATAGAAAAAATTAGTGCTGAATATCCACTATTCCCGGTGTGCATAGCAAAAACTCAAATGTCTTTTTCCAGCGACCCAAAACTGCTTGGCGCACCCTCTGGGCACACACTGGAAATAACTAATGTACAAGTCTCGGCAGGGGCTGGATTTATCGTTGCAATAGCGGGGAATATGATGACGATGCCAGGTTTACCCAAATCTCCCGCCGCAGAAAGAATCACAGTAGACAACAATGGCAGCATCGAAGGATTGTTTTAAGACAGCACCTCTTGCATTAATTTTACTGGTGCCCAGTTTAAACTGAGCACCAGTAAAAGCAGTTATCGTAAATACTACAAATTATTCAGAATATTTTCGGCAGAACTAGCCTTAACATCTGAAGCCGCGGCCTCGCGATGTAACTGAGACACAACGCCATTATCAACAACAATAGCGAATCTCTCACCTCTTGTACCCATACCAAAACCACTCGCATCTAATTGCAAGCCTAAAGCTTTGACATAGTCTGCATTTCCGTCTGCCAAAAGAGTGACTTTACCATCCGCCCCTTGATCCTTACTCCATGCCCCCATGACAAAAACGTCATTAACTGAAATACACGCAATATTATCAATACCTTTTACTTTCAACGCATCAGCATTTTCTATAAATCCCGGAAGATGTTTCGCTGAACAAGCAGGGGTAAACGCCCCAGGCACGGAAAAAACTACTGTTTTCTTCCCATCAAAAAGATCTGCTGTACTCATGTCCGCAGGTCCTTCCGCCGTCATTACTTTAAACACGCCATCAGGCATTTTTTCACCAACTTGTATTGCCACATTAACCTCCAGATAGGTTCACTAATAAAATTATTTCGCAGAAATTATACCATACAGCAACTTGCTCCTATCACAAGATATATTTCTCTAACTAGAACTTTGACCAACTCTCAATATTGCCGCAGCGGCTCCAACACCGCATCCCAATTCTATGTCAACCCCAGAGTCACAAAGTGCCATCTCCGTCCCAGCTAATGCGCTTAATATCATAAGTTCATTGAGATCACCAAGATGTCCAATACGGAAAACTTTGCCGGCAACCTCGGTCAAACCTCCACCTAACGACAAGTTATAATTTTGATAAGCATTTTTAACTATCTGACCACTATCAATAGCGGAAGGGACACAAATGGCAGATACAGTGTCCGAATACGTACTAGGATCTTTGGCGCACAGATCTAGTTTCCATGCTTGAGCGGCAGCTCTTACCGCACCGGCATATCTTGCGTGCCTAGCGTAAACCTGGGGCATCCCTTCCTCTAAAAGCATGTTAACAGACTCTCGCAAGCCTCTTAGTAATGTCATTGCTGGGGTATAAGGGAACCAACCATCACTATTAGCAGAATCTTGTAACGTGAAATCAAAATAGTATCTATGACACTTTGCAGACACCCCTAGAGCCAATGCTTTTTGGCTTGCACAAACGAGGCTCAAGCCTGTTGGCAACATCATCCCTTTTTGAGAGCCGCTAACAGCCAAATCAATCCCCCACTCATCCATCAAAAATTCGATACTACCTATCGAGCTGATGCCATCAACCGCAAGCAAGGCCGGGTGAGAAATACTATCCAGCATTTGTCTGATGCCATGCAAATCACTAGTCACTCCTGTAGCAGTTTCATTGTGTGTGACTAAGACCATCTTAATTTCATGATTAGAATCATTTTCGAGAATCTCACGATATATGTCTATTGGTGTTGCTTCTCCCCAAGGAACTTGAACTAACTGGACGTCCATACCTAAGCGCGTGCAAGACTCAGCCCAAAGATGTGAAAACTGACCAAACCGTGCTTGCAAAACCCTATCTCCAGGAGAAAGAGTATTCGTGATTGCCGCTTCCCATCCTCCGGTTCCTGACGAAGGGAAAACAAAAACCTGGCCATTTTTAGTTTGAAAAATCTGTTTCAAGTCCTCAAAAAGAGGTTTTGCAAAGCTGGGGAAATCTCCGGCTCGATGGTCCTCTAAAGGGATATCCATCGCTCGCCTGACGCGATCGGGAATGTTGGTAGGCCCAGGGACGAATAAAAAGTTTTTTCCAGACACAAGAAAATCTCCAATAAAATAATAAAAATAATCAGTGGTCTAATAGTGCTCTTAAATCACTAATAGACGTTCACATAAATTAATCTAGCTCAGATAAGTAGACACCACTTCTGTGATAGCACCCTACGTGGGAAAACTGTGACAGACAAACTAGAAGAGTAAATACACCATACGACTAGACATTCTGAAAAGCCATATCTAAATCTCTTATCAAATCATTAGAGTCCTCTAGCCCCAAAGAGAGTCTCAACATTCCCTCAGAAACACCCATGGCTTTCCTTTTTTCAGGAGATATTCTCCCGTGTGTAGTGGTAGCTGGATGTGTAATTATGCTTTTCGAGTCACCCAAGTTAGCCGTGATTGAAAAAAGATTAAGACTATCGACTACATGCCAAGCTTCTTGTCTACCCTCTAGTTCAAAGCTAACAATTCCTCCAGAAGCACTTTGTTGACTTAGACATAAGTTTCTCTGCGGGTGAGTTTCTAACCCAGGGTAGTATGTCTTTTTGACCAGTGGATTTTTGTGTAACCATTTAGCGACAATGGTAGCATTAGCGCTATGTTTTTCCATCCTAATGTGAAGAGTTTCCAGCCCTTTTAAAAAAATCCATGCATTAAAAGGACTCAAACATGTCCCGGCACTTCTGAGAAATGGCGTGATTTTCTCTTCCAAGAGAACCTTAGGACCAACAATTGCCCCACCAACGCATCTTCCTTGTCCATCAAGAAATTTGGTAGCAGAATGAATTACGATATCTGCGCCATGTTTGATAGGTCGCTGCAACGCTGGAGTACAAAAACAATTATCCACTACAAGTAAGGCATTATGGTCGGCTGCGATAGTTTTTAGTGCCGCGATATCAGCAATTTCGGTAAGGGGATTAGACGGAGTCTCCACAAAAAGCATTTTTGTATTCGGACTCATTGCCCGAATCCAACCAGCCAAATCAGTCATATCAACGAAGACAGTTTCGATTCCAAATCGCGGGAATACTTTCTCAAACAAATTCACTGACGTCCCGAATATACTTCTAGACGCGACTATCTTATCTCCGTGGGAGAGGGTTGACATCACCAGACTCAAAATCGCGCTCATCCCAGATGAGGTGGCGACACAGCTCTCTCCAGCTTCCAGTGCTGCCAACCGTTCCTCAAAACACTTAACAGTCGGATTAGTAAAGCGGCTATAGACATTGCCTTGTTCTTCTCCCGAGAACCTTTTCGCTGCTTGTTCGGCCGAGTCAAAACAGAAACTGGATGTCATAAATAGAGGTTCACAATGCTCTTGTTCTAGCGTACGAGCGTGCCCAGTACGTAAAGCCAAGGTTTCGAAACTAAATTTTTCGTCATTTTCTGTCATAAAATTTCCATTCACTTACTCTTGGGTGTAAGTCACTTGACCCTATAATCGATTTATTTGAAAGCATTGTCATCGATATAAAGGAACACATCTCGGCTCATCTCGCGCACTTTCGTATTACTCTAGAAATTATCGCCTCTCGCTTCACGCGTTGATTTCGCCTCATCTGATCTTAAAACACTCACGCTACTCAGATACTCTTCACTGACATCTCCAGTGACATAGTCGCCAGTAAAACAAGATTGCTCAAACGTCGTTGGTGCCTTCTTATGATGCCCAACAGCATCTACTAAATCACCAATGTCTTGATAAATAAGATCATCTGCTCCGATCAACGTGCCAATCTCGTCAACATCTCGCCCATGAGCAATAAGTTCAGCACTAGTAGGCATATCTATTCCATAGACATTTGGATATCTGACTGGAGGAGCAGCCGATGCAAAGTAAACTTTCTTCGCTCCGGCATCTCGTGCCATTTGAATTATCTGTCCCGAGGTAGTCCCACGTACAATTGAATCATCAACTATCAGTACATTCCTACCTTTAAACTCTAGCTCTATAGCATTTAATTTTTGTTTAACTGATTTTTTTCGTAAGGCTTGACCCGGCATCAGAAAAGTTCTGGGAATATAGCGATTTTTTATAAATCCTTCTCGATACTTGACGTTTAACCCATTCGCAATCTCCATTGCTGCCGTTCGAGCCGTGTCTGGAACAGGGATCACAACATCAATATCGCGTCCAACCCATTCTTTAGCAATCTTTTTTACAATTGCTTCTCCCATCCTCATTCTTGCTTTGTGGACCGATATCCCATCTATAATGGAGTCAGGTCTAGCAAAATAAACGTATTCAAAAATACATGGCGTATAGCGTTTAGCTTTAACACATTGTTGAAACTCAATGACTCCGTTCTGACTTATGAAGACAGCCTCACCAGGGGCGATATCTCGAACAAATTCAAACCCTGACGTGTCTATAGCTACACTTTCCGAGGCTACCATAAATTCAGGGCCATTTTTTGCCTGTCTCGTTCCGTAACATATCGGCCGAATCCCATGAGGATCACGAAATGCTACAAGCCCAACATTCGCTATCATCGCAATAACACCATACGCTCCCGAGCATCTTTCATGGACACACTTAATTGCTTCGAAAATATCGCTCGCATCGACTGAAAGCTTACCTAGCCTCTGGAGTTCATGAGCGAAAACATTCAATATCACCTCGGAATCTGAACCAGTATTTATATGCCGCAGATCATCTTCGAACAATTCCTGTTTGATACTATCTGCATTGGTCAGATTTCCGTTATGCGCAAGTGTTATCCCATAGGGAGAGTTGACATAAAAGGGTTGCGCTTCAGCATTCGACTCGGCTCCAGCAGTAGGGTACCGAACGTGACCAACACCCATCATGCCAGGCAAATTAATCATATGATGAGTCTGAAAAACGTCTCTAACCAGTCCATTCGACTTGCGCAGAAAAATACGACCGCCATCATAAGTAGCGATTCCTGCTGCGTCTTGCCCTCGGTGTTGCAACATGGTCAATCCGTCATAGATCAACTGATTGGCTGGTATCCCTGCCGTTACGACGCCTATAATTCCACACACAGCAATTCCTCAGAATTAGAAGTTATAATTTGTCTCAAATTTCGAAGGAGACCAATCTAGAGCGCGCTTAACCATCAGCACAGAAGTATTAGAAAATCTAGCAGCTGCCCAATCATCGCTATTCAGGAACTGAGTAGTAGATCCCACCAAAAAAACCGCAAGCCCGATCACGGCTAGTCCCCGTCCAAAACCAAATAACAAACCAAAAACACGATTGAGCCCACTAAGACCATTTTTGTCAATAAGGCTAGTCATTAACTTACTGAAAATTGAGGAGCAAATGAAGGTCATTATAAAAATGACCAGGAAGCAAATAATAATGCGCACCGAGTCGATTGTCACGAACAGGTTGGACAAATTGCTGAGCACAGACGCGTACTTCAAGCTCAAGACTAAAGCCAGTACCCAGGTTGCGAGTGACAAAGCTTCTTTAAAAAATCCCCTTAGCAAGCCAATTCCCATAGAAAGGATAATGACAGAGATTATAAGATAGTCTACCCAGTTCATTACGGATCCGGCCTGCTAATAAGCCATTATTGTAACAGAGACTGCTATGGATAATCACCTGCTTTAGGATCATAGGCGACGACTAATGAACGATAATTTAAACTAGAACGTAATTTTAATCGAACTTTTTCGACGTGGGCTATTCCCGTCTGAGGACCTACCAGCACCTTCCTAATATTCTCTTCTAGTCTGATGAATGCGGGGAATCCAGATTTTTTTAATAGCGCGACCTGCTTTTCAGCATTTGCCTCCTCATCATAGCTTCCAATCTGGAGCGCGAACAATTCTAATTTAGGTACGGAGAGCACATCAGTAGAAACATTTCCCTGCAGTTCGGCAGTAGACAGAGTTGAGGTCGGAACCTTGTATTCTCTGACCATAGGAGCATCGTGCATACCAGAAAGTTCAGGGTTAACTGGTATCACATCATTAGCGGGGCTCAAAATCAATGGCACAAAGATCACTCCTAATGCAGATAATACCAGGGAGCCTACCAACCTATTCTGCCATTTTGTGCCCATAAAGAAGTCTCTTTTGTAGGAATGCAGTGGCTTCGGCCACAGTTATAAAGGAGCCTGTCACAATTATTCTATCACCAATCCCCATGTTCAAGACAATAGAATCGAAGGCATGCCCGAAACTATCGAAGCAATCTGATCTAGCTTTTTTAGAAATCTTTTTTAGCGCATTCTGCAATAGTATCGGGTCGCTAGCTTTCGTTGAAGGAAGTGAAATAAAAGACCAATCGTCAGCAACTGGTAATAGTGGCCGAAAAAAATCAATGGCACTCTTTGTCTTCAGCATACCAACAATCATATGGGTTTCCCCTACTTCGGCAGCCGAATGTAGGTTGCTTGCAAGAGCATAGGCTCCATCGACATTGTGCGCGACATCTAAAAAGAGATTGAGATTGCTATTTGGTTTCTCAAAACGACCTTTTAAAGGACTAACTTTTAATCCTTGTCGAATATTCTCTTCTGTTATAGAGTGCGTTTCTGATAAGAGATCTACTACCTTCAGAACACCTGCTGCATTTCTAAGCTGGTGACTCCCGGCTAGCATAGGTTCTGGTAGCTCTTCTAATAAGCGGTTATCTGTCCACCAAACCCAACTACTATCTCCATGCTCATAATAATAATCGACTCCCAGCATAAACAACGGAGAAGACAGCTCATGAGCACGGTCGTAGATACTTTCAGTGACCATCTTATCTGAGCAAACTACTGGTTTCCCACGTCTCATGATGCCCGCTTTCTCAAACCCTATTAGCTCTCGGGTATCTCCTAACCATTCCGTATGGTCGATTCCTATCATTGTAATTAAGGCTATGTCAGGAGGAATAATATTAACCGCATCTAATCTGCCACCAAGGCCCACTTCCAGTATCACAAAATCAATGTCTACACTCGTGAAAATTACCAGCGCGGCAAGAGTTATAAATTCGAAGTAAGTCAATTGCTCGGCACCTTCCACTAGAGATACTCTCAAAAAAGCATCACAAAGCCGATGATCATCAATATTCATACCGCTCAATTGAATACGTTCATTAAAGCAAGAAATATGTGGAGAGCTATAGGTACCGGTCCGATAGCCGGCCTCTAATAAGATCGCCTCCAGCAACGAAATGCTCGACCCTTTACCATTAGTCCCCGCCACAGTAATCACTGTCGGCTCAAGCTTAGTAAGATTAAGGTTAAGGGCAACTTGTTCACATCTCTCAAGGCCTAATTCAATGTCATCAGCCCGATTGCGTCCCAACCAGGTTAACCAAGCATCCAAACTTCCGCCGACACCTGGCTTTAGATGCATCTCATCGGTAGGGCGATTTGTACATAAAAAAGTCACTTATCCATATGGGGCGAATAAAATCAGGACCTTCCGATGTAGGAATGGTTGGTTAGAATAGAAAGGATAG
Source organism: Proteobacteria bacterium UBA4457 (assembly GCA_002390205.1). Lineage (GTDB taxonomy): Bacteria > Pseudomonadota > Gammaproteobacteria > UBA4457. Next base: position 27,998 of record DGOV01000020.1, read on the forward strand.
AAGAGATCTCGTCCTTCAATATACGTCGGTCTAAAACCATATCTATAGCACCATGCTCTAGAAGAAATTCGCTTCTTTGAAAGCCTTCAGGTAAGACTTGACCCACTGTTTGCTCGATCACACGGGGACCTGCGAAACCTATTAATGCATTGGGTTCAGCGATTATTATGTCACCCAACATGGCCAAACTTGCAGACACTCCACCAGTCGTCGGGTCAGTTAAAACTGTAACATAAGGTAGACCAACTTCTCTCATCTCTGCTATCGCAGCGCTCGTTTTAGCCATTTGCATTAAGGACACCAGAGCTTCTTGCATACGTGCGCCACCACTGGCGCAAAAGCAAACAAAAGGGCGTTTCTCCAACATGCATTTCCGAACCGCTCGGGCAAAACGTTCACCAACAACCGACCCCATAGATCCTCCCATAAAAGAGAAGTCAAAAGCCGCGACGATCACAGGCAATTGATTGATGGTGCCTTCCATAACAACTAACGCATCAGTTTCACCAGTTTTTTTCTGTGCAGCAACAATACGGTCTCGATAACGTTTGCTGTCTTTGAACTTTAAAAAATCCTCAGGTTCGATCTTGGCACCTATTTCACGGCCGCTATACTCATCCAAGAAAGAAGTGATCCGAAGTCGTCCACCTAAACGCATATGCGCACTGCACTTAATACAAACATTCAAGTTACGTTCTAACTCAGCACGATACAGTACCGCCTTACATTCAGTGCAGCTAGTCCACAAACCTTCAGGCACTGAACCACGACCATTGCCTTCTGTCCGCATGATTTTAGGCAACAAGTTTTTCAACCAACTCAATTTTTTATCCTCATGGCAAACTTACACCGTATGGTCACAATCATCAATCGCCTCTCGTATAGAGCCTACGAAAACTTCAAGATTTTGGGCTACCGTCGTGACATCCCCTCCTTGTTCTATCAGCTCAACAATAGCACTCCCAATGACAACCCCATCAGAAATATTTGCCGCCGCTGCAGCGGCCTCACTTGATTTGATGCCGAAGCCTAACCCTACAGGCAAGCCGGAAATTTCTTTCGTTCTAGCTATAGACGCGCTGATTTCTTGGGCATCAAAAGATTTCCCACCCGTGACTCCTTTAACAGAAACAAAATAGATAAACCCTGATGCAAGCTGACAGACTTTACGGACACGTGATTCGGGAGAGTTAGGCGCAACCAAAAATATCTGGTCAACATTCACCTTTACCAACTCTGAATTAAGACGTTCTGCCTCATCAGGAGGCAAGTCAACCACAAGAATTCCGTCTACCCCTGCCTCTAAACATTTGGCAGCAAGAGACTCATGAGACATATTCTGGAACGGATTGTAATACCCCATTAGAACTACCGGCGTAGTTAGGTTATCACGCCTAAATAATCTAACAATACCGATTACGTCATCTAAACTCGTACCGTTAGCTAAAGACCGCTCGCTAGCCCGCTGAATCACCTCTCCATCGGCCATGGGATCTGAAAATGGCACGCCCAACTCAAGGATATCAGCACCTCCGTCTACTAAAGCATGCATCAATGGGACAGTGTCTTTAACAAACGGATCTCCAGCAGTTATGAATGTAATGAGCGCCTTTTTATGATTCCGTTGTAGATTAGAAAAACAATCTTTTATAAGACTCATTTAGTTATAAAATCTCCTCATGAAAAACACATTAAAGCGTTATGGAATTGATCGTAGCGATAGTCTGTATATCCTTGTCGCCACGACCAGACAAGTTAACTACGATTATTTTATCATTATGCATGCTATCCGCTAGCTTTTCAGCATAGGCGAGAGCATGGCTTGTCTCTAAAGCAGGGATAATCCCTTCCAGCTTTGTAAGACGGTCAAAAGCAACCAATGCCTCTTGATCGCTTATGGCTTCATAAGTTGCTCTTCCAGTATCTTTCAACCAAGAGTGTTCTGGCCCAACTCCTGGGTAGTCAAGTCCAGCAGATATGGAATGGGTCGCTTCGATCTGCCCACACTCATCTTGCATTAGATAGGTACGGTTTCCATGCAATATACCTGGCCGCCCTGCATTAAGCGGTGCGGAGTGCTTGCCACTTGCAACGCCTTCACCTCCGGCTTCAACTCCAAACATTTGAACCTCAGAGTCATTGATAAAAGGATAAAAAAGACCAATAGCATTTGAGCCACCGCCAACACACGCAACCAAAGCATCCGGCAGTCTTCCAAGGCCTTCAAGGCACTGAGCGCGTGCTTCTCGCCCAATGACTGACTGGAAGTCTCTCACTATTTGAGGGTAAGGGTGAGGTCCAGCGACAGTGCCTATGATATAGAAAGTGTTATCGACATTACTAACCCAGTCTCTTAAAGCTTCATTCAAAGCATCTTTTAGCGTGCAAGACCCTGACGTTACAGGTATAACCTCTGCACCAAGCAATTTCATACGAAAAACGTTCGTAGACTGTCTTTTTATGTCTTCTGATCCCATGTAGACTCGGCACTCTAACCCCAGTCGAGCAGCAATCGTTGCGGTGGCGACGCCATGTTGGCCCGCTCCAGTCTCGGCGATCACCCTTGGCTTACCCATTCGCTTTGCTAACAGTGCCTGTCCAACAGTATTATTTACTTTATGTGCGCCAGTATGATTTAAATCCTCTCTTTTCAGATATATCTGGGCCCCTCCTATTTCTTCAGACCATCGTTTAGCGTGATACAAAGGACTCGGCCTACCAACATAATTTTTCAGGTCAGCATCTAGCTCAGATAAAAAATCTGGGTCGCCCATATACTTTGCGTAAGCCGATTCCAAATCCAGCAACGGCTGCATCAGGGTCTCTGCAACGAAGCGCCCCCCATACTCACCATAATATCCTTTCTCGTTTGGGAACTTAGTCTCAGACCCGACTCTACGAGAGTCATTTAAATTTACTTTAGATATCAAGTTTATTTACCTCAGCTACAAAATCTTTCATTTTTTCTCGGTCCTTGACCCCCTTACTAGACTCTATCCCACCACTCACATCCACACAGGAGGGTTCTACATGCCGAATTGCGTTCCCAATATTTTTCGAATTCAAGCCACCTGCAAGAATTGTAGGACAGGTTACTTGAACGGGGAGCAAGCTCCAATCGAAAGAAGTACCCGTACCGCCCCGTTTTTCAACATCGTAGCTATCAAACAGAATTGCCTTCGCATTCCTAAACCGAAGTACTTCCCCAGTTATATCTACATCGCCTCCTACTCTCAAAGCTTTGATCCAAGGGCTAGATGACGACTCACAATATTCCGGCGACTCATCTCCATGATACTGAAGCACATCTATTTTTGTAAGTTCTGAAATTTCAGACACCTCTTGATGCGTCGCATTCACAAACAAGCCTACAGTTGATACGAACGGCGACAGCTTTTCGATTATTTGTGCAGCAACTAATGGAGCGATATATCTAGGACTAGGCTTGTAAAACACGAACCCTAAGGCATCGACACCTAAGCAATCGGCATCTAGTGCATCTCTTAGGTTAGTAATTCCACAAAACTTGATTCGAACTCGTCCCAACAAAGTCACCCCACAAAAAAATTCAAACAAATTATCACACTTACTCACCAGAACTTATAGCATATCGATTAGTTTCTTAATCATTAATCGAATAGAGATGCTAATCTGATTCAGTCTAAATCGAAAATTCTTCGGGGTACCCAACATGAACTAGATATAGACCATCTGGCTCCGCAGTGACTCCTCCCAAACTTCTATCTCTATACATGAGAACATCATTAGCCCAGCTAATTTCTTGTTTACCACATCCGATATCAAAAAGTACGCCTGCAAAATTCCTTATCATATGCTGAAGAAAAGCATTAGCAGTAATGGAAAAAACGATGCAATCTAATTCTTGTGAAACGTCAAAATTCAGAATTTCTCTTACCGGACTTGATGCCTGACATCCTTTCGCCTGAAATGAAGAGAAGTCATGGCGCCCAATCCAATACTTTGCCGCCGACTGCATTAGAGTAATATCTAGCTTACGATGTTCCCATGTTGCTCTTTTATACAAAAGTGCAGAACGTATAGGTTCATTATAAACAAGATACCTATAGGAGCGGCTTATTGCGCTATATCTCGCATGAAACGTCTCTGGAACACCTCGAGCCCATTGGATTGATATATCTGGCGGTAATTTTGTATTGGTTCCAAAGATCCAAGAATAATCAGTTCGAAGAGCGTTCGTGTCAAAATGAACTATCTGCCCGGTAGCATGGACTCCAGCATCGGTGCGGCCAGCGCAAACAACCTTGATGCGCTCATCAGCTACAAATGATAAGGCATTCTCAAGTGAGGATTGCACTGTCCGTCGGCCAGCTTGGCTCTGCCAACCACTAAAGTTGGAACCGTTGTATTGAACTCTTAATGCTAGTCGAAACATTTCAGCACCAACTTTTTAGCGAAAATCCAGAAACGAAACTCAGGATAAGAAATTACTCCTTCGGTAAACTCTTAACAATATTATTCACTTCCACTGCTTGCTCTGGTGTTCCCTCAAGCTTAACAAGATCTAAAATTTTACGCGCGCGTTTTATTTCTCCGAGCTCAACTAGCACCTTAGCAAAATCTAAGCTTGCCTCATGTTCATTCACTCTTGTCGTCTCTCCACTAGAAGGAGGGGTACTAATTTCCACTTTGCTTTTGGAGTCGTAGACTGAGATATTCCTAAAAAATCTTGCCTTTAATAACAAGTAAAGAATCAAACTAAAAAATGCTAGTGTCCAGTAATTAATATCGCCATTAAGCGCTACATGATCAGTCAGAAATTTCTGTACTATTTTTTTAATAGAGTGTGGAAAACCAGTTACAGACGCAGGAGTTTCAACTCTATAAATGACAGGCTCATAGAATTTCAGCCGCTCTCTTAAGATAAGAATTTGTTTATTCTTAGCTAAAATCCGTGTATAGAGATCTGCATATGACCTGTCATTCTTTTGACTTACATGGCTGCCAGAGATCACTTCCGCTAATTGATCTGCCTCAATCTTAGAAGGCTTATGAATTACATCCTTATCCGCTAAAGAATCGTCGGCAGTCCCAGCTAGCATGGCACTCGGCAAGCTAAGAATAAAAAGAAAAAAAATAGCGCCTAGCAAGCCAAGCCAGAAACTAATCCTCAATTAACATCTCCGCAATCTGCACACTATTTAAAGCAGCCCCTTTCCTGACATTATCTGAAACTACCCACATATTTAGCCCCTTCGGATGCGAAATATCCTCTCGGATACGGCCAACAAATACAGAGTTATTTCCCGTGCCATGTGTCACAGCAGTCGGATAGCCTCCATCCTGCTGCTCATCGACCACAGTTACGCCTGGAAACTCGCTCAACAAGTCTGTAGCTTCCTTAGCACTTATTTTCGAAACAGTTTCTATATGTATTGCTTCAGAATGGCCATAAAAAACAGGGACTCTTACCGCTGTAGGATTCACTTTTATATTACTGTCTCCTAAAATCTTCTGCGTCTCCCAAACCATTTTCATTTCTTCTTTTGTGTAGCCATTATCTTGGAATGTATCAATCTGCGGAAGGCAGTTAAACGCAATTTGCTTAGGGTAGATTCGAGACTGCACCTCTTTCCCATTAAGAAGACTTGCAGTCTGCGTTGCAAGTTCTTCGAGAGCTTCTTTCCCAGTGCCAGAAACTGCCTGGTAGGTGCATACATTTATTCGTTCAATGCCAACCGCATCGTAAATAGGTTTTAGCGCAACGACCATTTGAATCGTGGAACAGTTAGGATTCGCTATAATATTGCAGTTTTTATATTCAGCTAGACTTTCAGGGTTAACTTCAGGAACCACCAAAGGTATATCCCGCCGATAGCGAAATTCCGAAGTATTATCTATCACAATACAGCCTTGCGCAGCAGCTTTTGGCGCATAAATAGCGGAGACCGACGACCCAGGAGAAAATAAGGCTATATCAACATCACTAAAGTCGAAGCCTTCAAGAGTCTCGACTACTATGCTTCGAGTGCCAAAAGTCAATCTAGAGCCTGCCGACCTCGAGCTGGCGACAGCAGAAAGCTTTGCTACGGGGAAATGTCTTTCATGAAGTAATTCGACCATGACTTCACCAACGGCGCCAGTTGCGCCCACGACAGCGACATTGTAATGCTTACTCATCGTATTACCCTCCATACCAATACCATCTAGACTAGTGCGCCAATAATTGCGTCAGTCATTTCTATTGTTCCTAAAGAAGACTCTCCGTCCGAAGCGATATCCGCAGTTCGCAAGCCTTGATTGAGCACAGAATCCACTGCTTCATCTATCTTTAGAGCAAGCTCTGGTTTGTTGAGCGAGTACTTAAGCATCATACTGATCGACATAATAGTTGCTATGGGGTTGGCAATGTTTTTTCCAGCGATATCAGGCGCCGATCCGTGAACAGGCTCGAAAAGACCTTTGTTATTTCCATCTAGAGACGCAGACGGCAGCATACCAATAGAACCGGTTAACATGGCAGCCAAGTCAGAAAGAATATCACCAAACAAATTCGTCGTGACCATAACATCGAATTGCTTTGGCGCACGCACAAGCTGCATAGCAGCATTATCTACATAGAGATGCTCAACTGTGACCTGAGGATAGTCGCTAGCCATTTTGTCTACTACATCCCTCCATAACTCAGTCACCTCAAGTACATTTGCTTTATCGACACTGCATAGCCGGCCTGATCTTTTCATAGCGGTCTCAAATCCCAGCTTAACTATTCGTTCAATTTCTTCTTCCTCATAAACAAGAGTATTAAATCCTCTTCGCTTGCCGTTCTCTTTAACCTCTATTCCGCGGGGCTGTCCAAAATAAATGCCGCCCGTCAACTCTCTGATAATCATCAGATCTAAACCTGATACAAGATCAGCCTTAAGACTAGACGCATTTTTGAGCGCGGGGAGAAGCACTGCGGGTCGTAAATTACAAAACAGGCCAAGATGCGCACGAAGACGCAGTAATCCTCTTTCCGGTCTAATTGCCCGCTCTATTTTATCCCACTTTGGACCCCCGACAGCACCCAGCAAAATAGCATCGGAGTCTTCTGCCAGTCGACACGTCTCTTCTGGGAAGGAATCGCCAAATTGGTCAATAGCTGCGCCTCCCAATAACCCATAGTTAACCTCAAATGCATACCCAAAGTTGGTAGCCAATGAATTTAAAAGTCTTTCCGCAGACCCCACTATTTCTGGGCCAATGCCATCACCGGATAACAACAAAATTTTATCAGTCATAAGTAAATCACGAGTTTAAAAGAGTTGATATTACAGCAAAGATGAGACGTCTGTCAGTGGAAGAGCTGTAAAAAGTATAATCCGATATAATTGGTCGGAATACTAATCAGATAGATGGATGGCTATGAACCCAGGACTCGAAAAACTGCAACTATATCCGTTTCAAAGGCTCAACCAAATAAAGGTAAGCACCAGTCCCCCAAAAGGCTCAGAAATAATTGACTTATCTATTGGTGAGCCGCAACTAGAGACGCCCCGCATAATTCAAGAAAGCTTGAAACGAGCAATCTCAGGTGTCGGGAAATACCCCAGTACTAGAGGCACATCAAGACTTAGAGAGTCGATAAGCTTGTGGGCAACAAAACGTTTTAACCTTGGGAAAGGACAACTATTACCCGATCGGAATATCTTGCCTGTTAGCGGCACACGAGAGGCTTTATTTGCAATAGCGCAGACTCTAGTCGACGCTAATAGTGAAAAGTCTTTAGTGGGTCTTCCGAATCCATTTTATCAAATATACGAAGGCGCGGCGATTTTAGCTGGGGCAACGCCCCACTATTTTAACGCTCCCGCTCATAATAACTTCATCCCACTATTTGAAGACACACCTGAAAAAATCTGGCGGAAGATGAGTTTTATGTATATCTGTTCACCAGGTAACCCTGCGGGCAACGTAATGACCAGCCAGCAATATGATTATTTAATTTCAATGGCAGAAAAGCACAATTTTTTTATTGTTGTCGACGAGTGTTATAGCGAGCTCTATGGAAACGAAGAGAAACCTCCTTTGGGAATCTTAGAGTGGTGCCAATTGTCTGGGCGTAACTCATTTCAACGATGTCTTGCAATGCATAGCCTTTCAAAGCGCTCTAACTCCCCTGGACTAAGGTCAGGTTTTGTCGCCGGAGATCCAGACTTGATTGAAAAATTTTTCATGTACCGAACTTACCATGGAAGTGCCATGCCGTTGCATGTTCAAGAGGCAAGTATCACTGCTTGGTCTGATGAAGAACATGTCATTGCTAACCGAGATTTCTATAGGAAGAATTTCGATGCGGTCCTCAACGTACTTCATGAAAAAATAGATGTGAATCGCCCTACAGCGGGGTTTTATTTATGGATTGATGTACTTTCTGACGACATTAAGGTCTGCGAACAGTTATACTCTCATACAGGCTTAATCGTTCTTCCTGGACAGTTTCTATCGCGAAAAAATGATGGCCTAAACCCAGGAACTAACCGGATCAGGCTCGCGCTTGTCGCTCCCGAAGAACAGTGCATAGAAGCAGCACATAGATTACTAAGCATCATTAGTTAACAACGAACAGGAGATTACCTATGCAGGACCTTGCCAAAGTTATAGAAACCGCGTTTGAGCTTGGGGAAAAACTAAGTCCGGTAAATGTTGAACAGGAGGTTCTAGAAGCGATCGTAGAATCGATTAATCTATTAGATCAAGGAAAAATACGGGTCGCCGCGCCGACCTCATATGGTTGGAAAGTAAATGAATGGGTTAAAAAGGCAGTTCTTTTATCGTTTAAATTTTCGGAGAACCAAACTATCCCTGGGTCACACACCAATTATTTTGACAAAGTTCAGTCCAAATTCAAAAATATGGGTACACCAGAATTCAAAAAAATTGGTGCCCGAGTTGTACCACCGGCAGAGGTTAGGCATGGAAGCTTCATCGGGGAAAACGTTGTCTTAATGCCAAGCTATGTCAATATTGGAGCCTATGTAGGCTCAGGCACAATGGTAGACACCTGGGCAACGGTTGGTTCATGCGCTCAAATTGGAAAGAATGTCCATTTATCCGGAGGTGTGGGTATCGGTGGAGTTCTGGAGCCGCTGCAAGCAACACCAACTATCATTGAAGACGGATGTTTCATAGGTGCTAGATCAGAAATAGTCGAGGGAGTCATTATAGGAGCAGGCGCAGTCATCTCCATGGGAGTATACATCGGGCAGAGTACTAAAATTTATGACAGAGAAACTGGCGAAGTCTCTTTTGGAAAGGTTCCCAAGGGCTCCGTCGTAGTCCCCGGAAACCTTCCTTCTGACGACGGAAAATACAGTCTTTACTGCGCTGTTATTGTCAAAAAGGTAGACGAGAAGACTCGTCAAAAAACCGCTATTAATGAACTTTTAAGAGGCATTTAAGCTACGATCAGGCGTACTTCTTCTGCGAGTTCTAGACATAGCTTTTCTACTAAAGAATGATCTTCCCCTTCGATCATGACTCTGATCATAGGTTCTGTGCCCGATTTTCGCAGTAAGACTCTACCATTTCCACCTAGTCTCAAAGTGATTCCTTCAATTACCGCCTTCAGCTTAGGAGAATGCTCTAGATCTGTAGACATTTTGGCCGGAATATTTAACAGCCTCTGTGGCAACTTAGTCATGCCGGCCTTAAGCACCGACAAACTGTTACCAGAACTTATCACCGCTTCTAGCACTTGCAGACCCGAAATCAGCCCATCACCAGTAGTTGTCAAATCTTTACAAATAATGTGACCGGATTGCTCACCTCCAAGGCTCCATCCTCCTTGTCGTAATTTTTCCAAAACGTACCGATCACCTACTTGACTGCGCTCAAATCCCAAACCTAGTGCGGTGATTGCTCGTTCCAATCCTAAATTACTCATATCAGTCCCGATAACTGTGCCTTGAAGGCTACCGATATGTTGACGATAGCGCGCGATAATAAATAAAAGCTCGTCACCATCTACCACCGCTCCAGTCTCATCAACCATTATTACCCGATCTGCATCTCCATCTAATGCGATACCGAGATCAGCTTTTTTAGCTAAGACTTCTCTCTGCAAAAGGGCAGGAGATGTGGCTCCGACACCGTCATTTATATTAACGCCATCTGGAGAAATACCAATGGGAAAAACCTGACATCCTAGTTCTGAAAGTAAATTTGGCGCGACTTGATAGGCAGCACCATTCGCGCAATCGACGACTACTTTCAGTCCTACTAAGGATATTCCCTTAGACATACTTTTTTTACAGAAGTCTATGTACGCTTCCTGAGCGTATTTGACGCGACTAGCTTTTCCCAGGAGGCGAGGCTCAACAACGATCTGTTGCTTTTCGATTTCTTCCTCGATTTCAAGCTCTACCTCGTCTGATAGTTTATTCCCATCATGCCCAAAGAACTTTAACCCATTATCTTGAAACGAGTTATGTGAAGCGCTGATAACAACTCCCGCTCTGGCATTAGAGAAGCGAGTCAAAAAGGCGATAGCAGGAGTAGGTAAAGGACCGAGTAAGTGAACGTTAACGCCTGCAGAAGATATGCCTGCCTCCAAAGCAGACTCAAACATGTAACCCGATATACGAGTATCTTTTCCGACCAGAACTTTATTTTCGCCACAGTTTTTTGAGCCAAGCACTCGGCCAATTGCCCAACCGAGTTTTTGAAAAAAGTCGGGAGTGATAGGATGGTCACCAACGCTACCTCTAATTCCGTCCGTTCCGAAATACTTTCTCAATTAATACCCTGCTAACTATAATTAGTGCTTATCCCTAGGGTAAAGCTTAAATCGGATGCGAATTCATCAAACTAGTGTAATTTTTCAGGTCCTACAGTATCGGTACTATCTTCCTCAGGGTTGACCCTACTCTCAGCAGGCTCGGGATTACTCTCCCAGTCTGCAGGCTTTCTTGGGCTTAGATTATTCATCACATCATCAAGCTGATGGCTATCCAATGTCTCGTATTCAACCAAGGCGTTCGCCATGGCATGAAGTTTATCAACGTTCTCTTCAAGAATTCCCTTAGCACGCGAGTAATTCCTGTTAACTATCTTTCGCACTTCCTCGTCAATTAAATGCGCAGTTTCGTCTGAGACAGTCTTATGCTGGGTTACTGAGCGACCCAAGAACACCTCACCATCATCATCGCTAAAAGTCATTGGCCCTAACTTCTCTGAGAGCCCCCAGCGCGTAACCATATTCCTGGCGAGTTCTGTTACACGCTCAATATCATTTGAGGCACCCGTAGTTACAGCATCTGCTCCAAAGATAAGCTCCTCAGCTATCCTTCCTCCAAAAAGGCTGGAGATCTGACTCTCAAGTCGCGCCCTACTATAACTCAGCCTATCTTCCTCAGGAAGAAACATTGTGACTCCTAAAGCCCTACCACGCGGAATAACAGTTACTTTGTACACTGGGTCATGAAAAGGAACAAGTCTGCCGACAATTGCGTGTCCAGCTTCGTGATACGCCGTCAATTTCTTCTCATCCTCACTCATAACCATTGAGCGCCTTTCTGCCCCCATCATTATTTTATCCTTGGCTTTTTCAAACTCGGACATAGCGACTACAAGCTTATCTCCCCTAGCCGCAAAAAGAGCCGCTTCATTCACTAAGTTAGCAAGGTCAGCCCCAGAAAAACCAGGGGTTCCGCGAGCTAAAGTCAGCGGGACTACATTATCCGCCATAGGTACTTTCCTCATGTGCACCTTCAAAATCTGTTCTCTACCCTTGATATCTGGGAGAGGCACTACAACTTGTCTATCAAATCTTCCAGGCCTGAGTAGTGCTGGGTCCAAAACATCGGGGCGGTTTGTTGCTGCAATAACTATTACCCCTTCATTCCCTTCAAAGCCATCCATCTCTACCAGAAGTTGATTTAATGTTTGCTCCCGCTCATCATGGCCACCGCCTAGGCCTGCTCCACGATGTCGCCCCACAGCATCGATCTCGTCGATGAAAATAATACAAGGAGCTCTCTTTTTCGCTTGTTCAAACATATCTCGTACCCGAGAGGCTCCGACACCAACAAACATTTCAACAAAGTCACTCCCAGAAAGTCCAAAGAAGGGCACGCCAGCTTCACCCGCAATCGCTTTTGCGAGGAGAGTTTTTCCTGTCCCAGGAGGGCCTACTAATAAAACACCCTTCGGAATATGGCCACCAAGAACCTGATATTTCTCAGGGCTTCGAAGAAACTCAACCACTTCGCGAAGTTCATCAACGGCTTCGTCTATCCCAGCGACGTCATCAAAACTGATCCCGAGATCTTCTTGGGCATACATTTTTCCTCGGCTGCGGCCAAATGCCATTGGGCTGCCGGCCCCTCCAAGGCGACGCACCATGAGAAAGAATCCCAATGCCAGTAATCCGGTCAACACCAACATTGGCATCCAGTTTCGCCAAGGACTCGGTGGATCTTCATACCGATAATCAACTTTATTCAGATCGAGTATCTTCGACAGCTGTCCCTCAGAGTTCTCACTTGGGAGTTTGGCAGTCCGAAATCGTAGCTGTTCACCTTGGGCGTTCCCACCAGCCGTTAATCGACCGTCATCAATAGGTCGCAGTCCGCCTCGTCCATTGCCTCCTGGTAAAGGAACCTTTCGCAGTGTTCCAGTCACCTCAAATGCACCGATGACCACATCATCGATCGAGCAGAATCGTGAAACCAGTGGAGACCCTTTTGCTGTTTCGCCTGTAATAACCTCTACGAATCGTGGCGAGCCCGACTGATCTTCTTCTTCACCAGCAGCTCGAATAAGCCGCTCCAGATCGGTGTAGCTCAATTGAACTTCCTGCCCATTACTGAAGAGGCTCGCTGCAAAAAGACCAGCGACTGCAACGGCAATCAGGGACCAGATGAGATTTGAGCCACCGAAAGCCTGCTTCCGATCACCAGAACGCCGTCCAGGATCTTTTTCATTATTTTTTTGATTCATAGACGAAATGTCGCAATCGTTTCTTTATTTTGAGAGGCAGCACCGTATTCTCTCTATCGTAGGCTCGAAAGAAGCCTGCGACAAATGACGTGCATGGCATCCGGCGACAGGAGTGCGTAAACTAGATTTCCGCGTATTTCGACATGTTTTCATAGTTTCCCAGATTGACCCGTCCATGATGTTACCCGACCGCACTGTGGCTTCTGCCACTTCAATGGCCGTTTCGGGTGAGGAAGTCGTGCGTGAGCAATCGATGGATTTTCAAATGTCCTCAGATGCCGTTCCTCTTCGTGTTGCGGTTCTGGGTTCAACCGGAAGTATCGGCAAGAATACCCTTGAAGTCATCGCTGCCTCGGAAGGTCGTTTCAAGGTGCACCTGCTGTGTGGTCACCGCAGCATTGATGTTCTGGTTGAACAGGCTCAAGCATGTCGGCCTCGCTGGGTCGTAGTGACCGATTCGACTGCTGCAGAATCACTTGGACCGGGCGCGTTCCCAAAGGGAACAGAACTCGTCGTTGGTCCAGAACGTCTTGAAGAACTATTAGCTGCTCCAGAAGTTGATCGTGTTGTTTCGGCTATTGTCGGGGCTGCCGGTTTGCGCAGTACCTGGTCAGCACTCGCTGCTGGGAAGACGGTAGCACTTGCCAATAAAGAAACGCTGGTAACAGCTGGGCCTTTGGTAACACAGTTGGCAGCACGTTCTGGTGCTACAATTGTGCCGGTCGATAGTGAGCATTCTGCAATCCATCAGGCGTTACGGAGTGGACGTCGTCATGAACTGCAGCGAGTCGTACTGACTGCCAGCGGCGGGCCTTTCCGAACTCATACCAAAGAGCAGATATCTGAGGTAACGCCAGAGCAAGCGCTCAAGCACCCAACCTGGTCAATGGGGCCGAAGATCACCATTGATTCGGCAACGATGATGAACAAGGCTCTTGAATTGATTGAGGCCCGCTGGCTCTTCGATCTCCGAGCGGACCAGTTGGGTGTCGTTGTCCATCCACAATCAATTATCCATTCTTTTGTTGAATTTGTTGATGGTTCGGTCATTGCCCAGATTGGACCACCAGACATGAAACTTCCGATCCAGTATGCACTGGCGTATCCAGAAAGGTACGATGGTCCGGCTCGGCGGTTCGATTTTGGTGTTGCACAGCAACTGGAATTGAGCCCCCCCGACCTTGAACGTTTTCCAGCAGTCCGTCTTGGCTATGATGTTGCGGCTCGGGGTGGTACTGCCGGTGTGGTTTTGAATGCTGTAAACGAGGAGGCAGTGCAGGCTTTCCTCAACGGTGTGGTGAAGTTTCCACAGATTGCTGAATTGTGTGAGCGAGCAGTGTCGGAACATCCATTTATTGGTGACCCGACACTCGAAGACATACTCAGGCTTGATACCTGGGCCAGAAAGGAAGTCCAAACGTGGATGTGTTGATGTCGCCGAGTGCTGTCATTTCACCTAATGGGATGATAGGAATGTGGATTCTTCAGCCGGCAAGCTGGCTTGTGATTTTGCAGGTTGCAATTGGTCTTGGCTTTGTCATTTTTGTTCATGAACTCGGACACTTCCTTGTTGCGAAAGCCTGTGGGGTCAAGTGCGAGAAGTTTTATATCGGCTTTGATATTAACGGCTGGAATCTCGGCAAGTTTACATGGGGTGAGACTGAGTATGGCATCGGTATTCTGCCTCTTGGGGGATATGTGAAGATGCTTGGGCAGGATGATAATCCTGCGGCCGCAGCTCGCGAAGCCCAGCGGGCAAAAGATATTATTGAGTCAGGTGATTTGCCACCAGAGCCAACTTCTGATCCACACCCTGCGTGGGATCCACGAAGTTATCCTGCCCAGTCGGTACCTGAACGAATGGCAATCATTTCGGCTGGTGTAATCATGAATGTGATCTTTGCCGTCTTACTTGCAGCGTGGGCATTTGGTCTTGGTGTACAAGAATTGACTTGTGAAGTCTCGAGTGTTCGGCCTGGTGGTGCAGCGTGGCGAGCTGGATTACGTACCGGTGACGAGATTGTTGCCATAGGATCAAAAACCGAACCAGTCTTTACCGATCTGCAGAAGGGTGTGACGCTGGGTGATCCGGCACAAGGAATAGATTTCACGGTACGACGGCCCGCTGATGGGAGTGAGCGGACGCTGACGCTTCACCCTGATACAGACCTGGGAATTCCGACAGTCGGCGTGACCAGTCCATTTTCAGTAACGTTACCAGAAAGCTTGGAACCTGGGCTTCCTGGCGCTGCTTCGCAAGCGAATCCTGCTTTTGAACCAGGAGACACCATTACGGCAGTCGATGGTGCATCTATCTCAAGCTATGCCGAACTGATTGCATCTCTTTCTGGTAAGGCAGAGACTCCTGTTTCAATTTCAGTGCAGCGTCAAGATAAGAATCTATCTATTTCAGTCCCTGCTCAGCCTCGACGTGAAACTGGTTTGGTGATGGTGCCAGGATTGATTGCGAGTGTCCAAGCGGATTCTCCGGCATCTGCAGCCGAGCTGAAAGCAGGCGACAGAATCGTTTCTATCGATGGCGAATCATTGGGTAATCCTTTGACGATTGATGACCGTCTCAAGAAGCGATCAGGTGAGGTCGTCTTGTTAGGCGTTCTCCGTAGCGATGCTGTTCATAATGCTTCTGGTGAACTTGTCACTGAAACAATCGAAGTCACGCCCCGAGATGTTACATGGATTGAGCAGGCGCGGTGGCCCCAAAGTCCGGTAGCTGTTTCAAGTCTTGGTATTGCTTTTAATATCGGTTCCGAGATTGCAAAAGTCGTGCCTGGCTCACCAGCTGCTCGGGCAGGCATCAAAGAAGGTGAGTTTGTGACTCGCGCACGATTTGCAAAAAAAGATGAACCAATTGATGAGGATGACCCGGGAGTTGAATTATCAGAAGAATCACAGAGCTGGCCATTTGTCATGGCGATGGTTCAGCAGTCACCGAAAGATACTCGTCTGCAATTAACAGTGAAATCATCCGATGGACTCGCCAGAGATGTTGAACTGAATCCTATTGACTCAACTGTTGATTTTATTGTTGATCGTGGATTGGTGTTCCGCCCGGTGTACCGTCTTGT
>DGOV01000020.1:44123-44301 GCA_002390205.1 Proteobacteria bacterium UBA4457
TGTCGATGGTGTATCGATTTCTGCAGAAGATTACGAGTAATCAGATTAGCCCTCGCCTTCTTGGTGGGCCAATTGAAATTGCGAAACAGGCCGGAAAGTCAGCCGAAGAAGGCCTCGGAAGATTATTACTTTTTCTCACAATGTTGAGTGCCAATCTTGCCGTAATCAATTTTTTGCC
>DGOV01000090.1 GCA_002390205.1 Proteobacteria bacterium UBA4457
TTACGGCATGGCAGTCGCGCAAGCTCAACACGTCGTGAAAGAACTCGGTGAGATATTAGAAGCCAACGGCGCGGAAGTCAGTTACGCCATTCACCCCGTCGCGGGTCGAATGCCTGGTCACATGAACGTTTTACTTGCTGAGGCTGACGTGCCCTATGAGCAGCTTGTCGAAATGGATGACATCAATCCAAGAATCGAGAATGTAGACGTCGCCATTATCATTGGCGCGAACGACGTTGTTAACCCCAGTGCGCGTGAAGATGAAGACAGCCCGATCTACGGCATGCCGATTATCAATGTTGATAAGGCGCGCACCGTGTTTGTACTCAAACGCTCAATGGCTTCCGGCTTCTCCGGTGTCGATAATCCGCTCTTCTTTGGCGAGAACACAAGAATGTTATTTGGTGACGCAAAAGAATCTATTTCAGGCGTGATCTCTGAGTTCGGTTAAATATCGCTGACGTTCTGTCATAAGAAAATCTGCCACGTGTGCGAACATCTGGCAGATTTTTTTTGCGCGAGAGATTAACCTTCTAATGCCTCTTCACAATCCCAAGTTCACTTTAGCCACACCACAGCACCCTAACGCGATAGCATTCTGTCAGTTACAGAAATGATGATCGATAGGTAAAGCATTCAAATCTAGCGATATTTCGTCGACTTTATTTACAACCTCTTCTATCGCAATGTCGCGTCAACAGTTATCCCTCTGAAAACTAACGATATGCCGAAAACGGCATGCTTATTGCCTTCTCCAAATACTATCGTTAGATGTGATGGAACAAACTCAGCCGTCAAGTTGATAGAGGCTCCCCTAGGATCATATAGAGACACGGCAAGTCAATTAACTTGACACCTATGGCGCCCAAAAGCAGCAAAACTACGCAGGTTATTGAGGCAAGAGTTTCCTTAGGAGGTAGGGATAAACGAATATGGCAAAGTTTTTAAATACAAGTGCGACAAATTATTATCTGGAGGAACTTATTAAGAGTGCTTCCGATCGATTAATCCTCATTAGCCCATTTTTAAAGATAAATGATCGCGTCAAAGCGTTGCTAGAGGATAAAAACAGACTAAAGATTGATGTACGTATCGTTTACGGAAAAAGCGAGTTACAGCCAGAAGAAGTCAACTGGCTAAAACAACTTACTTTTGTTCGTGCAAGCTTTTGCAAAAACTTAAATGCGAAAGGCTACATTAATGAAAAAGCGTGCATTGTTACCAGCTTAAATCTCTATGAGTTCAGCCAAGTAAACAATAATGAAATGGGTATTTATATTTCGAAAGATGATGATGCCCAAATGTATAAAGAAACGTACGAGGAAGCTCAAAGAATCATAAGCATTAGCGATGAAACTCGTATCACCTTGAAAAAAGTAGTACCTGAAACAGAAAATAATTCTTCCCCAGAAAACATAAAAGCCAAACTATCTTCATCAAAACTCGCTAGGAAGCTTGGGCTTAAGACACCTGAATTTCTATCCAAACTAGCAGATCTCGGCTTGCTTGAAGCAGCTGATAATACATATTTGCTGACAACTCACGGGAATGATATTGGTGGCGAAGCTAAGCGCAGCAAAAGATTCGGAGACTATTTTATATGGCCACGGGACCTTAACATCGAAAGCTAACAACGCAATGTATTGGTCTATCAAAGGCGTCACTTAAATTGCTTTCCTAATTACGCGCCACTTTTGCCAGTCCACGCTTGTCGGATTAGCAATACATTACCGTTAACAAACAATCGGAAGTATGACTATTTTGTAGCGGCCTCATCGGTTGTTGTATATGTCGCTTTCATAGTTCAGTATCGGGCTGTGATTGGACATGGATGAGAAGAGGAATCTCGCTGTGTGTTTTGTGCCTACGACCTCGCTCGCTAGCTACGCTAGAACCACATCGCCGCTAAAGTCGAGCGCCAAACTGTGACCGGCCCCCTGGTAGAGCAAACAGAGGCTCAACGGCAAACAATCGGCTCACATAGCCCAATAGCCCTCATGTTGCATTGGGGCTTTATCGGTGTTTTTGCATACGCCCTAACAAAACAGATCGATGAACTTGATGAGCTAGAGGACTTCTCTCTCCTTCAGAACGAAATGATATTCGCTGCCGTTTTCCTCGCGCTATTGTTTGCACGATTCATATACATGCGCTTGACCCGACCTACGGTGTTGCCAAGTGACACTCCACGAATGGAAATGCTGATGGCACAGTCTGTTCATCTCAGCATGTATGTAAGCCTAGCGATGATAGCAGTCACAGGTTTGGTCATTGGTGGAATGTATTGGTCGGGTATCAAGGATGGTACCGAAATGCATATTGCACTCGTGGCGCACGAGTTTTTTGTGCAGACAAGCTATCTTCTAATCTTTTTGCATATTTCGGCGGCAGTCTATCACCGCCGAAAAGGCGATGGTATCTGGAGTGCTATGGTACCCTACTTCTGGAGGGAGGCTTCCGTTGAGTCAGATCGCACCTAGATTCAGGTTTGGAAAAGCCAGCACTCATTATCAGGATGGCAAATAACACGGCGTTGAAGACGTATTTTTGCAGTAAACTGATCAAATACTCGGGCGCATCTGTATATTGAAGCGTAGCCAAGAATCACGTTCAAAAAGTAGATAGGTGGCGTATGAGGAGATCACTAGCGCAAATTATTGAAGAAGTTAATGGAATTTTGATATCTGATGGTGAGCTGAATGCTATTGGAGACTTTTTCACTCCCGACTACAAGGTACACATCACAGATCGCGTCTTCAAAGGGGGTCATAAACTAGTACGTGATACCCTGAGTGAGCTTCAGAAAGGCTTTCCTGACATACAAATAGATGTAGAAATACTTGGTTGAGGGTGAAGATAGAGTGGCGTGGCAAAGCACCTTTCGGGGCACGCACAAAGGAAAATTCAAAGGTTTTCCTGCTCGCGGGCTTAATATTGTATGGCGCGATATGGTCACGAGCCACTTTCATGACGAACGCATTGGTGAGGAATGGGTAATCACTGATCTTGCAGAACAGTTACTCGTGTCAAGCAAGCAAAATCATAAATAGGCTCGAATCATAAGCGCTGACGTTTATCATAAAAGCACGCTAACAAGCTGTACAAGCTGGAGAAATAACAGTTGGCTGTCATTCATTCCCCTTTATCGATAACGCAACCGATGCGCTGGGCGCACCTCAGTTTGCTGCATGACGCGTCAGTCGCGATATGAACGATAT
>DGOV01000038.1 GCA_002390205.1 Proteobacteria bacterium UBA4457
CCTTAAATTTAAAAAAAAGGCTTATCTGTATTTTAGATACCGCAAGAAGTACCCAGTTCCGACTGGCGCTCGCCTGCTGAGCTCAGGCCTCAGTATTGTATATCCTATGGTTTGGAAGTGGGAAAATTATTATTTTTCAATGGGCTTACTCACCATCGCCATCCCAGCCTCCATCCACTCTTAAGGTAGCGCCAGTCGTGTAACTTGATGCCTCACTTGCGAAGTATAGCGCTGCTCCAATTATCTCTTCTGGGTTTCCACCGCGCTTAATTGCAGCTCTTTCTGCGCGCTGCTCAAAAGAAGGCATATCCCAAGCCTTGGAAATATCTGTTAGAAACGGACCAGCCATAATACAGTTGACCCGTACGGTATCACCGTAGGCATGCGCATAAGCTCCAGTCAAAGCATTTAACCCGGCTTTGGCAGCTCCATATGGTTGTGAACTAGGTGAAGGCGCTTCTGAAGCCGTAGAAGAAATATTAATAATAGAGCCTCCACCAGATGATTTCATTCTGGAGCCGACTAAGGCCATAAGCCTGAAGGGTGCTTTCAAATTAATTGCGATAACTTTGTCGAATAAATCTTCGGACACGTCTTCCAAAGATGGATATAAAGGAGACATCCCCGCGTTATTTACAAGGATGTCTATTTTTCCTAAAGCACTTTCAACTTGATTAACCATCGGTTCAAGTTGGTCCCATTTTCCCACATGGCATGCAAAGGGGAATGCCCTTGTTCCAATGTCTCTGATTTCGGCAGCGACCGACTCACAAGACTCAATCTTCCTGCTGACAATAGCTATGTTAGCCCCTTCTTTCGCAAATGCTAGTGCCATAGCGCGACCCAGTCCCCTACTCCCCCCTGTGATTAAGACAGTTTTACCTGTTAATTGTTTGCTAATCTCAGTCATTTTTTGGTCGTCCTAATAAAGAATTTATGCCGATCGCTAATAAGACTACCACGACTAAGACGCTCGGGAGTCCAGGGAGAAAACCCAGTACACTTAAAAAACTGCTTTCTCCAAGCGGGTTGTCTCCTAATGTCAGAGCGCGATTGGCGACGGCATTCCCTATCCAGTAAAATAATGTGAATGACCACGCCGCATAACTGAAGCCGTAAACCATAAACTTGTTTTTCAGCTCTGATAATTCCAACATAGGTAATGATAGAGCCACAACCATTACCAGCAATCCATTAAGGATCCCGCCAGTATGTGCCCGGACCCAACCTTCGGTTGTGCCGTAACTCGGTAACTCAATGATATGCCCAGGCCAGACTTCTAGCCCTCCAACAAGCTGAAATAGCAGCATAAATCCTGCAAGCATTGCTATAAGGATCACAAGCATGCCATTAATCATCATAATCCGCTGTAATTCTTTCATATTGATAAAGCTCCATCAGTGAGAAATTAGCAGACACTCTTGAGGGCCTCTAACTCCGTTTTTAACCTATTTACTGCTTAGAAAGGGATCGGCATGAGTGGATCTGAAGTATCCACTAAGGGCTGCTTCTGTGGGTCGCTAGGTGGATAGGCTTCGACCCACTCGCTAAACCACTGAGGGTCTTTCGAGTTGCGCGGGTCATGCCATGGTAGAAGAGCATTTAGAAAATAAGGACCTATATTCCAAATAATCGACCCTACTAAACTAGCAATACCGAGTTGTCCTTTTAAAGTCCAAAGTAATTCATCTTTTTTCATGGCGGCGAGCATTCCTGCAAAGGAATATCCTAAAACATGGAAGCTACCGTGGAACACTCCTAAAGCCCTAGTGAAATATGAGCCTGAGCACGCCATATAGACGTCAAACGCTACGGTTTTATGCTCTGCTTCCTCTATCATGTGCATTAACCAAAAAGAGGAGATATAAGGGCAGGCATTTTTAAATAATTTAGTTCTCTTTCCGAGAAGCCACTTGGTGAAGCCCTGAGTCATAGTTTCAAATCCAGCACTGTAAGCGAGTTTTACTGGCAAAGATCTTCCGGATAGTTTTTGATAGGAATATCGAATTTTGTCTTCAATTTCTTTGAATTCGGGATAACCGTTTTTATTCAGTAAAACGTTTAAGCGCTTATGACATTCGTGGTGTCGATACTCTTGACCATTGAATTGCTTAATATCGTGTAAAAGCTCGGGATCTTGTATCAATTTCCGAGCTTCGTCATTCGTTCGGCACAGATAAGGCTCCAGGTACGGCATAGTCAGAGAGACGCCGTTGAAAAAATGGGCAAAGACAGGATTATTTGTATTCCATTTTGGATTTAGATCGTTGGGAAAATCAAAGCTAAATGCCCGAAGTACAATATTATTCTTCATGCTGATCTCCCCCAAACCGTTTTATGTGGTAGCTGAGGATGACTCCAACTACTCACAGTTCTAGTGAAAAATGTTAGAGGTATTTTCTCATAAAACATTTTCACAGGTGCACTAAAGCTTTCGAGCACAAGAGAGAGATTACACTAGTTGTATCACGCGTGCTAGGCTCCTCCGCTAATGAACTATCTTATAAACGACTGCAATGCATCGTTACAAACCCCTGAGATGTCAGGACGTCCTATGTCTTGCAATGCCGGTGCAGGAAAGTCCTTATTTAAAGCTACCGATTCCAGCGCATGCCTTTGCCCTTTAAATATGAGACCTAAAGGCAATCTTTTCTCTTCCCGTAATTCTTGCATACGAGTGAATGCCGCAGCCCGGTTTGTAGGGTCATACCCTTCCTCGGCATCTACATCATAAACGCTGGTCCGCCAATCTCTGTAGGTGTCATTGTACGTTACACAGGGAGACAAGACTTCCAGGTATGACATACCTCCACCTTCAGCGGTGTGTTTAAGCGCGGCTAAAGTTAAGTCAAGTAATTGAGCAGGCTGCCCGCTATAAGCTCTGGCCAGAAAAGTCGAACCGGGAATACTTAATCCCAACATAATCGGGTCAAGATCTTCTTCTAAGTTATCTTGATAGCCAGTAGGGGCTGTTGGAGAAGCCTGCCCCTTGGTCAAACCATAAGTGCCGTTGTTCATGACTATATAGGTCACTCCCGGATTACGTTTGAAAGCATGCACCAAGTGACCACCCCCGATAGCATAGCCATCCCCGTCTCCACCGACACCAACGACGGTCAGTTCAGGGTTAGCCAACTTCGAACCCGTTACAGTCGGTAAGACTCGGCCATGCAAAGTGTGGTACCCGTAACAAGAAAGATTATTCTGAAGGGAGCCTGAGCAGCCAATCCCCGCCACAACCATTCTTTCATGAGGAGGAATTTTTAGTTCCTCTAATGCACTGACCAATGCCTGTAAGACTCCGAAATCTCCACAGCCGGCACACCAGATAGGTCGTGAGGGGGTAAATGTTTTTGTCATGCTACTTCATCCTCTTTGAGATTCAGCTTACTAATAACGGTATTCACTAAGTCTTGCGCTTGCATTGGAATACCATCGTAACGAAGTATATTATTGATGTTTTCTTCTTCACCGCCATGCGCAATGATTAACTTAGCTAGTTGAGCCGTAGCGTTATATTCAACAACAAAGATATTAGGACAGCGTTTTGTGAACGCTGGAGTATCATCTAACATCGGCCATAACGTTCTTACTTGGTGATATTGCGCAAAAATACTCTTCTGGGCCAGTAGATCTATTGCTTCAAGAATCACGCCATAACACATCCCAACACCGATAAACCCGATATCTGCAGTCTCCACTCCATGATTTATAGCCAAGGGTAGCTCAGGTTTCATGGACACCATCTTGTGCTGCCGCTTGGCAACCATCTTATTTCTATTTACAGGGTCTGTTGATACTAGGCCAAACTCATCATGTTCATTTCCAGTAACCAACCCCATACCACCAGGAGTGCCTGGCGGCGCAAAGTCGGAGGCGCCACTATCTGTATGCAGATAGCGTTTGTATACTTCTAGCTTAGAAACTTGCTCTGCATCTAACCGCCCGCCTCGATCTATAACTACGGATGAGAGATCTATCGGGTCAACCGTTGCAGTGTTCTGAGACAAGCCTTGATCCAAGCACATAAAGACTGGAACTTGATATTTTTCAGCTATGTTGCATGCTGTCACGGTTAGGTGAAAGCATTCTGCGGGATTCCCTGGAGCCAACACGACTCTTGGGAAATCTCCAGCGCCACCGTAACAAAGTAAATTAATATCACTTTGCTCGGGCTTAGTTGGCATCCCAGTACTTGGCCCGCTTCGTTGAGCATCAACAATGACCATCGGTATTTCTGCCATTCCCAGTTGACCAATGCCTTCCTGCATTAAAGCTATGCCAGGTCCACAGGTCGCAGTCATGGTCCTAGTGCCAGTAATTGCGGCGCCGATAGACATGTTTATAGCAGAGAGCTCATCTTCGGCCTGCTTTACCACTCCTCCAAACTTAGGAAGCCATTTGACTAACCACTCCATTACATCAGTTGACGGAGTAATAGGATAACCTGCAAAAAATCTGCCACCAGCAACTGCAAATCCAAAAGCAACGGCTTCATTTCCAGTAATTAGCATATGAGCCTTCGAGTCTGTTGCAACTATTTCGAACAAACCTTCGCCTATCGTCAAACCTGCGTTGTCAGCAAGTGTGCAACCAACATTCAACGCATCCAAATTATACTTGAGCGCTTGTGCACCTCTTCTTCCAAAACGCTTCTCAAAGGCGATCTTCATTTGGCCATCGTCAAGGCCTATCAATCTCCCTATCACCGCGAACGAAATACTATTTTTATAAATATCTCTTCTGAAATTTTTAACAGCATATCTACTGAGAGGAACACCAATCAGTCTCACCCCTTCAGGTAATTTAGATTCGGCTGTCAACTCTCCGTTTGAGCTATCATAAATAACAATACTTTTCGCATTTAATCGGAAGGCATATTTTGGTATCGCCGCCTGGTCAAAGGCCACCATTAAATCGATGTGACTACTAATGCACAGTCGCTCTCCGTTATAGGCACGCAAGGTAGCAGCAGTGATTCCGCCTTTGATTCGTGAGAGGACGTCCCTTTCAGTGTAAACTCTCAAGCCTGATGTACGAAGAACATCTGCAAGAATATTAACTACCGTCAGAGATCCGTCCCCGCCTTGTCCAGCTACGATTACATTGAGGTCTTCTAGCCGAGGCTTCGTATTATTATTCATTTCCCTTCTCCATCGTTTGTTTGAGGGATCTTCTTCTTTTTGCGCGGCGGGGGCGGAGGTAGTGGACGCCAGTTTTTTGCAGAAGCTCCATCTTCCCAACCACGATAGTAATTTTTAGGATCAAGATTTCCTATTTCATCTCGCTCCCCTAGTGATGGCATCAATGCAGGCAATGGGCGATTGCGCTTATATTCGGATAATCTAATGACTAAGTCTTTGCCTAGAGGAGCTTCTTCAAACTCCTTCGTCTCTACCCAACCATCATCAATTAAAGCTTGGAAAGCTTTATGCCCCGCCTCGGTCCTTATGATAGTAAAGGTCCATTTATCCATGCCGATACCACCCAGTGCTATATCTGCATTGTCAGCAGAATAGTCCATACAGTAAAGGCAAGCTGGTCGAGCGTACTTTCCGAAGGCCTTAAGCGATTTCACTTCCTCTCGACCATCTCTCAATTTTATTTCAACTCGGCCCTTGATATTAATATTCATAATATCTTTTTTAGGAACGTCTAAATCTTGAGCTAACCAGTCAATACCTTCTTCAGTGAAAGCCTCTGAGCATAACAGCCCTATGACCAAAGAAATGTTGTCTTGGTACCACTCTGCAACGTCAAGACGGATACTAGAAAACTGCTGTTGTCGCACACCATTGACTTGGCAAGGAACTCCCACAACGGCAAGAGGAGAGAGATCTTTTTTCATAGCTTCGACAAGCGCTAATGTGTTTGGTTGGTAGGTGTAGCGCGAGCGAGCCCCTTTAATCACCTCTTCGGGAGTTGTCTGCAGCATGGAGCTTCCCATTTGAGGGTTGTCCGCATGCTCCTCTCCTGCAACAGCAGCGTTAATCGTGCCATTTTTCATCCCATGCAAAAGAAGAGCCGTACAAACGCCACCATCTTGGCCTTGCTCAACAGTCGCCTTATCGGTAGCTCTCGCATAGACTCCATAATTATAAGGACCGAACCCTTCATCTTTTATGGGCTCTTTTAATTGGATCTGATCTTTCATGTCTCGATCAGTCGGTCTAAGTACTGGACAAACGTCGACGCATAATTCACAAAACACGCATGCGTTATGTCTAGTGTCTAGAGGAACTTCATCTTTGTAGTCGAAAACGTCCACTGGACATATCGTGACACAGGCTGCGCACCCAATACATTTTCCTGGATCGACCACTTCTTCCATAAGAAGATCAACTGCCTTGAACCCACCTCGGTTATATTCGGATCTCCAAGCATAGGCCCATTCGTTCGGATCAGCGCCCTGATCAACCAAACGGTGATAACGACCTTGAACTTCTTTGGTTAAATTATCTAGATCCAACTCTGCTCCCTCCAGCTATTTGAAATTTACTGACCAACATAAGGATGATCATCGACGCGAACTACCATTCTCAACCACTCACCTCTCTGTAGGCCGCAATTGATTGCCAGCAAACGGTACCTAGTTTATCGGGTCCGGCAAGTGTAAATGCTGAAGGACCACGGTGAAAGACAATTTTATTATCTAATGCCAGCAAATACAATAAGTTACTGCATAGCCTAATGTGCTGAGAACTTGCTTAAAAGAATCTAATTATTTCCAATTGTATCGAGTCATCTTCTCTAACTGGATAAAAAGCATCATGATCTGCCGTGTCGTAAGTAAAACGGGCCTCTAACTCCATTTTCCAATGATTCCCAAACCGGCGGCTGGCTTCTAAATTTGTAAAATATCCCCCATTATTCATGTCTGCGCCAATTCCTCCTAGCAATTGGGTATCCGCGGCATCGTTCATGGCAACTCTCATTGCAGTGAAAATATCGTTGTTAAAAGCACCTGTAGACTTAAAGCCTCTTTCATCCCAATGGTATTCACTTAATAGACCTAAATCTATTGCGGTACCTCCAATTCCTACAAGCGTGTATTCAAAACCACTTACAGAGGCAAAATACGTCTTATCTTGTCCCTGCCGCCTCATAACCTCTAGCTTTAGCAACCAATTTTGAAGCGTGGCTTGCAAATCTAAGCTCGTTTGGTGAATTAGATCGTAATAAGGCACCAAACTAAGCTCTCCCTGAACGGACTTTCGCGCCAAAAACCGAGGCATTCGGCTGGTCCCCCAGAAATGACTCAGACCCAGATCGAGAGGGCCTAAGTAGCCGGAAAAACGTACCGCGTAATCAATATGCTTCTCCTCCGCAGCAGATTGGTACATGGATGAGCTTTGATCAATCTTTATACTCGAACGAAATCGTGCATCTTTATCCGGAAAAGTTCTTTCCCTGAAACCCGGCAAAACAAAAAAGTCTGCAGTACCCCAGTCCCGTACTAGCGTTAAATTCACCATTGGCTGACCCAGTTTATCCTCCAGGTCTGTGTTTTCGACCGCATCGCTTTGGTTAATAATATCTATTAAGTGGTTCGACTCGGCGACACCCCAGAATACTTTTCCTATTCCCGCCCTAAGTTCCCAGGATGTGCTGTTGTAATTGTAAATGAATTCCCGCAGATCTACATGAGTGCGCCTTGAGTCGTATTGGTCAAGTCGAGCAAACGGAACCAACAGGACGCTATGTCTCTCATCATCCCACGTTTTGTAAAATTCAGGTTGAAAAGCTAATGACACGTTCTCATTTTTCTGATTGTCATGAAGTCCTTTATTGGGGAAAGCTCTGAACTCTAAAGACAGATACCCAGATATCTCGGTGGCTTCAGCACCTATTAGATCAGCAACGAAGAAAAAGCTAAAAACAACAACAGCTGCGAAATAGGATAATTTATTACTCAGTACTTGGCTTAATGTCATGCCTTTAAGTATACAATGAATGATGGTGAATACTAAAAATAATATTCATTATTCAGCAAGAAAATTTCTAAACGTAGAACAAAACTAGGCTTCAAAAGGTAAAGACTTTAAGTAACTGAAACATTTTCTGATAGGCATAGAATCGTGCAGCCGTGGTGAGCGATAGGTAGTGATTACATTTGTGGATTAGTATGCAGCAGTGCGCTCTAGACTAGTGTTGATGAAAGCCGTGTAGCTTTTTTTATTGATCTTCAAATTAAGGCTTATATCAAAAGTTCCATAGCGATATGATCTATGTTCGCATCCACGAAGACATCTCCAGAGGCTACAAAACCAACACGCTCATAAAAGGCTCGTGCAGGGAGTTGCGCGTGAAGGTATATTTTGCTCATGTTGATTTCATGCGCAAAATCTAAAACAGCCAAAATTATCATGCGGCCAATACCCTGCCGGCGATGTTCTTTAAGAACGGCCATACGACCGAAGTGACCGTCATTTAGTAGTCGTGCCGTCCCCACTGGACATAGATCGTCACCGTAAGCTATCCAATGGCTAGCCACTGGATCAAACTGATCAAAATCGAGATCGAAAGGGACATTCTGCTCTTCAACAAAGACAGGGATACGCACAGCTTTTATTGACATTTCACTGACACCCCACTCTACTTTTTTGATCTTTGACCTAGGCATAATTAGAGATTTTTTCCAAACTTAATATTACTTAATCGATTTTTCGACCATTTACAAAATGGGTGTAACTTCGGCCGGTATCTTGATCAGACTGGTTCTGTAGAACAGCTTCTCTCTTTTCTTCGGTCACTTCTACTAACGTGGGGTATTTTGGTTGGGTCATGAATTGTGCAAACCACTCCCCTAGCATTTGATCGTCATTTAAGAGATTTAACAACATAACTTTAACTTGGTGGATATATTCTTTGGAAATCGGCTGCGCAGATCCCCTTGCAGTAAGAGGAGGGTCAATCAAATGTTCCGGCAGCAAATCGCGACTTAATAATTCTGTAGCTAAGTCATCGAGCATTTCGATTGAGTTGGGAGCCCTAAATCCAATTGAAAAAGTAGTACATTCCCCTATCGCAACCCCATAATGGGCTGTCTTTGGCGGCAAATATAACATATCACCTGTATTCAGAACCCACTCATCTGTAGCAAAAAAATTGTCCAGAATCTTGAGCGAAGTGCCGATTTTTGAGGTAGCTTCACCAATATCTGACTCGCATATCTGCCAACGACGACTCCCTTGTCCTTGTAGCAAAAAGACATCGTAATTGTCTTTATGGGGTCCAACATTCCCACCATCCTCAGCATAGCTAATCATAATGTCGTCAATTCGCCAAGAAGGTAAAAAGTTAAAATAATCACGTAATTTTGCTACTTCTGGAACCCATAGATCTACAGCCTGAACTAGTAACGTCCAATTATCTTCTGGTAGCTCTTGAAAGCGTGTCTCATCAAAAGGACCGTGCTCCACACGGTAATCGTCCCCAATGATAAGTCGTGATTCAATTTCGGGCTCTAACGACATGGCCGCCAAGTCATCACCGTCGATCGGTGACACGAAATCAGGAATCGCATCTCGGATGAGCAGAGGTTTTTTTTGCCAGTAATCCGTTAAAAATTCGTCTGCAGTCAGTTTGCCAAAAATTAGATGTTCGTTACTCATGACCGATTAAAGCTCTTCGAGACGACGCGTCGATTTATAGGTGAAAGCAACCAACGAACGCTTTCTGAATTGTGCCTTTCCATCATTTTTCCTTAAAGCGACCCTCATTTCAATTAATCAGAGATCACCGAAGTTCAAGGTCTTGCCGAGTGTCGATATCTTTCACAACCCCCTCGTTATTTATTTCGATAAAGCTCACATCAGACAAATGACGTTGAATAATTTCCTTAGCCCCAGTGTCCCCCTTTAAGGCAATCAGTTCTTCTCTATAGATAGCGGGGAATCCTACCGGATGCCCCATTTCCCCACAAAACAAAGGCACAGTAATTTTATTAGTCGAATTCATCAGACAGACAACTGTTTCAACTATGGTTTTTGTGACGAACGGCATGTCCGAGAGGACTATAAGGAAGTCGGTGTCCGGCGAAGCGGCTCGGACTCCGTCGCCTAAAGTGTGAGCCATACCTTTTGCCGCATTTTCGGAATGGGTCACAGAAAACCCGTAGGCATTAAGAACTTTGCTCGTAATGTTCTGTGGCTCTTCAACCATGATCAGCATTTTACCGACAAGAGGCTCAACCACCGTTGCTACCTGCACACAGATGGGGATATCTGAATCAGGGACTACTGCGACTAATTTATTGCCACCGAACCTTCTGGATTTTCCTCCAGCAAGTACAATTCCCGTGACTAGATTGGCCTTCATGTCTGTTTTACTCAAGCCGGCTGGAACTAATTTCAACTCGATTTCTAACAGCGGTTATCTCTGTGATGATGGAAAGCGCTATTTCTTGCGGCTTCCGGGTGTTGAGGTCGACACCAATGGGCGCATGCAGGCGTCGGATGTCCTTATCCTCCATTCCAAAGTGAGTTTTCAAGCGATCAGCTCTATTATATGTTGTTCTTTTTGAACCAAGCGCTCCTATATAAAAGGCGTCAGTTATTAACGCTTCCATAATAGCCATGTCATCTATTTTAGGATCGTGTGTTAAAGCCAAAACACAAGTCTGGCGATCTGGTTTGGCCAATCGAACAAAATCATCAGGATAGTCAGTATATATTTTACTTTCACCTTCACTAAAAGGCCATGATTCTCTATAGTCCTCTCTAGGCTCGCAAACTTTTACCTCATAATCCATTAAGTTAGCTATTTGATAAACCCATTGTGATAATTCGCCCATGCCGACAATTAAAATTTGCCAGCTCCTTTCGTAAAGAATTTCATAGGTAGCTGATGAAAAGCCAGTTTTATCGCCATCTATAGCCGGCCGCCAGGTTATTTCTAGCGCGGGAACCTTGACACTACGAACGAGGCTAATTCCATTTTTCAGTTGTTTCACCATGTCATCAAGGGCGGACATAGAGTCTAAAGGCTCTAAAAGCAACAAGAGCGTCCCTCCGCAAGGCAGCGTGCGCGTAGTTTCAGAGGAATACTCGATAAGCGCGGCTTCTGTTGGAAATTCATTTTGAATGAGACTTATTAATTCGTCCTCGATGCATCCCCCAGACACTGATCCTACGAACTTCCTTGATTCAGATATTGCCATCACAGCACCAATTGGCCGAGGAGAAGAACCCCACGTTTTTAACACTGTAGCAAGAACAACACGTTCTCCGGCAAGCTTCATGGAAACAGCATCTTCAATGGTTTTCGCTTCACGTTGCATTACAGACCGCGGTTCCATAACTGCCCTTTTATTTTAATACAATAATTAAACCATCAGAAAATCTGTCTTCGAGAAATCAAATACTTGGTCAAGACTCATATTAACAATATACCGTCGAATTTTGAGCTAAGGCAGTTCTCCGTATTTGGATTTATAGATCTTCACTCTATTTTCTAAATCACTTTTCAAACCTTCCAAGCCTTCTGCTTTGACAATAGCGTCAAATAGTTCTCGAGATTCCGTAACCACACTTTCACCCCGGATCAGCACGTCGTATACGTACCACTTCCCGTCATTGTTTTTAAGCCTGTAAGTCACCAGTATTGGTCGTCCGTCACCTAGTATTTGGGTCTCGACAATAGCTCGATCTTTCCGAATTTGCTGACTCGTTATAATGCTCGATTGTTGTTGATACCGTTGAAATTTTTGTCTATAAGTATCTTCGAGGTATTGGGCGAGATAATCCACAAACAACTTACGTTCTTCCCCATTAGCAACTTTCCAATCCTCCGACAAAGCGCTTTGAGACATACTTCTGAAATCGAAGGACCGATCGATCAATTGGCCAATTTCAGACCACTGCTGCTGTTGGTTGAGCGAAATATTCTGTAAAATAGAAAGTGCTAGCTGTGTTGTCGTTTTTATTGTGTCGCTAGGTGATATACTATTTTTAGCAAGTGATGGCTGCATAGAGGCTAGCGCCCAAAGAGCAAAGGTAAAAACTAAGGTAGTAGGTTTAACGCTCACTATTTAAAATGCCTAAACTTTCTAGTACAGTTTTTATTTTACAGTACTTAACCCAATAGTCACAGCATCGCCGTTGATTATAAACGTGTCATTCCAAGTACTTGTCGTGCTTTGAAGAGATGAATTGATTTCATCTGCAAGCGTCTCTCTTTTAATGAAGTCGGTATGTTCTTCTATAGCTTTATAAGTTTCTCCAGCAGTATTAACGTTTACTATAACTCTATCTGTAAGGTTAAGATCTGCAGATTTGCGCATTGATTGGATGCGGTTCACCAGCTCTCTAGCGCAACCTTGTAGCCTAAGTTCCTCGGTTAGCTCGGTATCAATCGCTATTGTAAGACTACCGTCCTGCGCCACGCTCCAATCGCCAACCTCTTCGCTCATTATTTCCACATCGTTAATATCGATTTGAATAGCTTCGTTATTAACCTTTATATTTAATGTCCCACCCTCAACCAAAGTACTGATGTCAACTGGGGAGAGCTCAGTTATGGAAGATGCCAGCGTCTTCATTTTACTTCCGAATTTTGGACCCAACGACTTGTAGTTTGCTTTTGCTCTGCGTGTGACAATTCCAGAGGAGCTACTAATGAACTCAATACACTTTATATTGACCTCTTCAAGAATTATTGCCTCCATAGCTTGAACACTGGACTCATCGATATCTGGGGCAATGACTACAAGTAGCCTAGAAAGTGGTTGTCTGACATTTATATTACTTCGATTTCTTAGTAAAAGAACAAGCTGAACAATTTGTCTCGCAAGGCTCATTTTATGCTCAAGGTCAGGCAATTTACGCCCTTCTGTAATTGCAGGGAACAAGGCACAGTGTACTGACTCGTGGACTTCTTGAGAGGTTAGGTCATTTAGATTTTTATATAACCAATCGCCAAAGAAAGGTGCGATAGGACTAATTAATTTGGCCAGCCCAAGAAGGCAATCGTATGTCGTTTGATAAGCACATTCTTTTTGATGAATAGAATCCCTATCCCTTCCTTCTTGAGCCACCTGCTTCGCGGACCAAAACCGAGGACGCGACCGCCGTATATACCAGTTGGATAGTTCTTCTACGAACTTCTCAAGCTCACGTGCAGCTCTGGTAACATCATAATTATCAAACGCGTGATCAACGGTCCCGATTGTCGAATCCAAACGACTTAGAATCCATTGGTCAAGCTCACTCCTTTCACAAACCGGAATGACTGCTAATTGGTATGAGAAACCGTCAATGTTTGCGTAGCTGGACATGAAACGATAGACATTTTCTATAGTTCCGAAAAATTTCCCCCTAACTTCGGACAAGCCAGACTCAGAAAATTTCATACTGTCCCAAGGACTAGAGTTGCTCATCATATACCAACGCACAACGTCAGCTCCGTACTTATTCACTATATCGAAAGGGTTTACGGTATTCCCTTTCGATTTGGACATTTTTTCGCCTTTCTCGTCTAAAACAAGACCGTTTACTATCACATTCTTAAATGCAACATTCTTTTGAGCCAAAGTTGCGATTGCATGTAACGTATAGAACCACCCTCTTGTCTGATCCACTCCTTCGCAAATGAAATCTGCAGGAAAATGCTTTTCGAAAAGTTCTTTATTTTCAAACGGATAATGCCACTGAGCATAGGGCATCGCTCCAGAATCGAACCAAACATCAAGTACGTCAGTTACTCGTCGCATCGTCCCGCCATCAGGCGCCGCCCAGGTGATCTCATCAACGAAAGGACGATGAAGGTCAAGCTCATCCGGTGCAGCATTCAAATTAGATTTTTCTCTTAATTCCGCTATTGACCCTATCACTTCAAAGTATTCAGACCCCTCTTTATCCGAGACCCAAATAGGGAGAGGAGTTCCCCAGTATCGTTTTCGACTTAACGCCCAATCCACATTATTTTCTAGCCAATTTCCAAATCTACCATCCTGAATCGATGGGGGATACCAATTAATAGTCTTATTTCTTGCGACGAGATCGTCTTTAACGGCAGTAGTTTTGATGAACCAACTATCAACCGGATAACTCATTAAAGGAGTACCTTTACGCCAATCGTGCGGATAATTATGAGTATAATTAAGTCGCTTATACAAAAGTCCTTTCTCTTTAAGATCTCTGATTATTATTTTGTCTGCATCTTTGAACCATAGCCCACCTACTAAAGGCGTTTCATCAGTAAAGTGTCCGTTCGCCAGAACTGGGTTTACTAACGGCAGTCCGAGTTTCGCCCCGACTATTGAATCGTCCGCACCGAATGCTGGGGCCATATGAACGATGCCAGTTCCGTCTTCCACTGTCACAAAGTCAGCCGAACATACTTTCCAACAGTCTTCGGTGTACTCAATGGTAGGGATAGTGAAGAGCGGAGTATATGCCATACCCACTAATTCTTTTCCCTCCTGTTCTCTAACAATTGAGTAATTCTCGTCAGTCAAAACCTTCAAACAATCTTCGGCAAGAATAAGCTTTTCTCCGCCCATATCGATTGTTACGTACTTTACCCGAGGGTTGATAGCAAGGGAAAGATTTGACATTAGTGTCCAAGGTGTAGTCGTCCAAGCCAATAGATAAGTGTCGTTAAAATCAGCACAAGGGAAGCGAACAAATACGCTGGGATCAGTTACTTCTTTATACCCAAGAGAAACTTCATGAGAAGATAATACTGTTCCCGTTCCTGGGCTGTACCATTGTACTTTATGACCTTTGTATAAAAAGCCATTGTCGTAAATTTTCTTGATTAGCCACCATACAGTCTCTATGTAATTATTATGGTACGTGACATATGGATTATCTAAATCAACCCAGTAGCCTATCCTGCGCGTTAATTCGTCCCACTCCTTTTTGTAGCGCACTACACTCGCTTTACAAGCCGCGTTAAACTCCTCAATACCAAACGTTTCAACTTCTTCTCTGCCGTTTAAACCTAATTGTTTTTCTACTTCTATCTCTACAGGAAGTCCATGAGTATCCCATCCACCTTTCCGAAGGACTTGATAGCCTTTCAAAGATTTGTATCGACAAAAAGAATCTTTGATAGTACGTCCTACCACATGATGTATCCCGGGACGACCGTTAGCGGTAGGAGGCCCTTCGAAGAAAGTAAACACTGGGGCAGTTTTGCGCGCGTCTTCACTTTTCTTAAGTATCCCAGCTCCGTCCCAGAATTCCAGGATTTCATTCTCAAGATCAGGAAGATTTAGAGTTTTTGTTTCGAGGAATTTTTTAGCCATTTTATTTTCTACTTGTCCTGCCCCATATTTTGCTTAACCATTGCATCCACAGCGAAATGCCTTATTCTCTGGATCATCGCATGAAGACCATTACTTCTGGTTGGTGACAGATGTCCAGACAAGTCTAGTTCTTCAATGAATTTAGGTGGAGTTGACAAAATATCAGCAGGCTTCCTACCCGAATAAACCATCAACATCATTGCGATGAGTCCTGCAACTATAGTGCTATCACTTGTAGCGTAATAATTGAGTCTTTCTCCTGCTTTTTCCGTAACCACCCATACCTGAG
>DGOV01000027.1 GCA_002390205.1 Proteobacteria bacterium UBA4457
GACGTACTCGTTTGAACGCAGGTAGATAACCGTATAACTCTGGGAAACGAGCTTGATCGTTATACCACTCGTTCATGAAAGCTGTACCTTTTACATCATTCGGAGACATAAACCATACAGACTGGTACCGAAGCATCTCTTCTTTCCCAGGGACCATCGATGCGCCGTCGGCTGACATCGGATGCACTAGGCCAGTAGTTTGCTGTTGTGCCCATACGAAGTCGTAGTCGTATTGAACGTTACCTTGCGGATCCAGTGCTTGGCATGGAATCGCAAATGTGTCCTGATCGTGACGACCCCATGACAGTACAACGTTTGCTTGCACTTCTTCTGGAGTTTGAGGATCAGGAAAAGGGTGTCCGCCAATCCAAGGACTTCCATCATCAGTGTAGACATTCCCATCAGGACCAAATTTCGCCCGGCCCCAGTTTTTTAAGGTCGCATCTAGATAGTAAGGAGGAAACTGTTGCTCAATTTTTGTTTGAGTAGGCAGGATAGAAAAAGTTCTGTCATCCTGAGAAACCTCTATGTATAGAGCGGGATCGATCAAATCTTGAACGAGCTCTACGTTATCTTTACTAATGATGTCACCAACTTTAACTTTACCTTTTGTATAGGCTTCGATATCAGTCAGTTCTTCTGGATATGCGTTGTAGTGATCGCCTTCCTTCGCCATAAGTGGGAAGAGTGCGCCTAGGACACCAGCTGAACCAGCTCCTTTTGCAGTCTTCTCCATGAAGTGGCGACGGCTGTAATCAAAATCATATTTCTTTATGTGCATTGTTTCCCCTGCCTTTCGATTGGGTATCGAAAATAATTCACGAGCTTGGAAGATTGTTCCATGCTCCCTGTTAGTTACACCCTGAACGCACTTGTCCAGAGCAATTTCTAACAACTAAGGTAACCTACTTGCGTCGTCTGTCCAACCTATTTTTATGGAATTATTAACAAGTGATAGGCGGAAGTCGGACTATTGAAGCTGCCGGCAAGATATATGTTATATATTACAGTAACTTATGCGAACAACGCAGCTAATCCGACCGTAAATAAATTCAGATATATTTTAGACTTAGACTAGAGGTTTATAGTTTCTATTCGCTAATTTCAGCTATTATAATCCTGATTTGACGCTCCTTTGCGATCAAAAATGGTGCGCTATATCCAACCCAGTCCCCCGGTTTGGTTTTGATGCTTCCGGAATTAGTTACTCTCGCCTTTATCATCACGGCACCTTTTGCTGTTATCGGAGCACCGCTTCGCATTTCGTTTATGTCCGCTAAGGAGAACTCTATAGGTAATGTCAGAGCTGGCCGCTTTATCGCCGCAATGGGGATTTTAGAATCTGCAGCCGAATGCACCGTTATATACACCGTAGCATCATTGTGGTTTTTTTCTAACAGTTCAGGGGAGAGGCTTATTTGAACTAGCGGGTACGCGAGCGGTATTTTCTGTGGAGAGGTTGGTGTATTGTTTTCCAATGATTCAATCAGAGGTAACAGATTTTGCGATAAAGGAGACTCGACGGGTAAGTTTTGGCCCGCGCGTAGCAGATATGCTAAAGCTTTGTCAGCCTGCCCCTCTTGGTGGTAGGCGAGACCGCGCATAGTTAGTGCTAGTGGGTTCCTAGGCTCTGCTGAGATAATCTCATCCAGCATAGCAATAGTCGTTAGCTTGAACACTCCATTATCTTGAGCAATCGACGCCTCTATAAAAAGGAGTCTGGCTCGACTAGAGCCGCCATCCAGTTCTACTAATTTTTTTGAAGCGGTGATCGCATCATCAGTCAGCCCTAGCATTAAATAGCTTCTTGCTAGGCTTTCCCATGCGTGCTTATTCAGCGGTTCACTAGATGCTTTGGCTTTCAGCCTATTAAGTAATATGGCAGCTGTTGCTGGAGTAGACGAGATAGTGGTTCCAGGATTGTTAGACATGAACTGGCCAATATCAGGCGAACCCGTTTTTAGATAGATAGGGATTGCTACTAGAACAGCCAAAAGTACCGTAGCTGAAATTTTATATTTCCCTGTGTATGCAGGCATCTCATCAAAAGACGTTTGTCTCTGTAATATCTCCAACGCGACTATTTTCTTAAGTTTTTCATGCGCTATTGGTGTTACATCACCGAATTGTAGGTCCTCGTCTAGCTCTTTAAGTCGAAGTATGCCTTCATCAGATAGATCATACTGGTTCTGTATTCTTGTAAAAAAGAGCGGAGTTAGGATAAAGGCAAGTGTGGCTAACGCGCTTGCTGAAATTAAGAACCAAAATATCATAGCTGTTTACTTCTTTCTTCGAGATGCTTTACCAATGCCTCTGCATCGTCTTGAGCTGATTGTGGGATCACTACTTCCGAGCGCTCTCCTTGCTTAGCAAGGCGGGAGATGACATACACCCCAATACAAATCATTAGTATTGGCAACAGCCAGAGAGGCGCATTTTCGTAGTTTAACTTTGGGTCATAAAGAATAAATTTTCCATATCGAGCAGTTAAAAAGTCCAGAATTTGATCATCGTCATTGCCGCTCGTGATCATGTCGTAGACTTTTTCCCGAAGGTCTTGTGCAAGCTCCGCGTTTGAATCTGCCAGTGATTGGTTTTGACAAACCAAGCATCGGAGCTCTTCCATAAGGGATTGGTATCTCATTTCACGCTGAGGTGTGGTGAATGTATAAGAGTAGTCGGAAGCCAGAATACTTACCGCCGACAGCGACGCTATCGCTAGCACTGCTATTCTTATTATCTCCATCATTGCTCTGGCCTAGTTAATGATAGTAAGTTGTTTTCAATAACTTCTAAAGTAAGGGGACCGACATGTTTGTAAAGCACCTGTCCCTTAGGGTCAATGAGAAACGTTTCAGGTACTCCGTAAACGCCAAGATCCATCCCGAGTTCGCCGTCGAAGTCAACCAGTGTAAAATCATAAGGATCACCTTTCTCTTCTAGCCATCTGAGAGCATCAGCTGACTTGTCTTTGTAATTTATCCCAACTATTTTTAGTGTTTTTTGTTTGGCTAAGTCGATTATCAAAGAGTGTTCTTCGGCACAAGCTACACACCAAGAAGCCCACACGTTGAGCAGCATGTAGTCTCCTAATAGATCATGTTTTTCGACAATGTCCTCCGGATGATGGAGTAGAGAAAGCTCGAACTCAGGAAGAGGCTTGCCGATGAGTGGAGAGGGTATGAGACGTGGGTCTTTGGTCAGGCCTATGCCAAACAAGGCGACGAGCAAGATAAAAACGGCTATGGGGATTATAGGTTGTGCTTTCATCTTCAAATTTTGTTTAAGTCTACGCGGAGGGGCGGCGGTTTTTGTTAAGTCGTTTGAATCTTAAGTCAGAAGCCGCAATCATACCGCCTGCAGCCATTAAAAAAGCCCCGAACCAGATCCATCGAACAAAAGGCTTTATATTTAATCTGACCCCCCAATCCTCAGTATCAATTTTTTCCCCCAAGGCAATATATATATCTTTCGTAATTCCGGCACTGATGCCTGCTTCGGTCATTGTTTGACTGCCAGCATTGTAATTTCGCTTCTGAGGAAATAAAACTGCGATAACTTTTTCATCCTGAGCCACGTTAAAAGTTGCTTCAACGCCTGAGTAGTTTGGTCCTGTGATTTTATTTATCGAATCAAAGGTGGCTTGATAATTAGAGAATTCTACACTTTCGCCCGGCGACATTCTTACATGCTTCTCAACACTGTATATACTTACCAGTGTTACGCCTATGACCGTTACTGCGAACCCGATGTGTGCCACGCTTTGACCAAGTAATGCTCGCCGAACGGGTGAGATTTTTGTAGCGTTAGAGAGCTGGAGATAAAGATTCTTTAAGGTGGTTACAATCACCCAGAAAGCCATTAATAATCCTAAAGCAGCTTGTATGGCCCCAGTTCCCTCGAGCATTGCCCAGGCGCCTATTGCAAGAGTTGTCGCGCAAGCCGCCGGGTACTTGGCTATGGAGAACAGACGCCTAAAACTATCTCTTCTCCAGTGCGCAGTCTGTCCAAAGCCGATTAGCATTAGCAGCGGAACCATTAGAGGGATAAAGACGCTATTAAAGTAAGGAGCACCCACTGACATTTTTCCAAGCCCCAATGCATCAATTAGCAACGGATAGAGTGTTCCGAGTAAAACAGTCGCCGTGGCAACCGACAGAACGATACTGTTCGTCAAAAGAAAAGTCTCCCGTGCAGCTAATGAGTCACTTGCAAGAGGGTCGGATTGAGGTTTTTTTGCTGCAAAAACTGCAAGTGCACCTCCAATAACAATAGTTAAGAAGGCTAAAATAAAGACGCCTCTAGTCGGATCTGTAGCAAAGGCATGGACCGACGTCAGGATTCCAGACCTCACTAGAAATGTACCTATCAGGCTGAGGCCGAATGTTGCAATGGCGAGGAGAATCGTCCAACTTTTAAAGATATTCCGTTTTTCGGATGCTGCAAGTGAGTGAACAAGGGCTGTTCCCAAAAGCCAAGGCATAAAAGAAGCATTTTCTACGGGGTCCCAAAACCACCATCCTCCCCAACCTAGCTCATAATAGGCCCACCAGCTACCAAGACTAATCCCGATAGTGAGAAAAGACCAAGCAACAAGGACCCATGGGCGAGTCCAGCGAGCCCATTCAGGATTCACCCCGTCTCCTAGAAGAGCTGCTACGGCTAAGGCAAAAGGCACGGAAAAGCCTACATAGCCGGCATATAGCAACGGCGGGTGAATGATCAGTCCTAAATCTTGTAATAATGGATTTAAGTCTAGGCCATTAGCTGGAGACGGAAGGCTTCTCAAGAATGGGTTGGAGGTGAAGAGCATGAAGATCAAAAATCCAAAACTTATGATGCCAAGAATAGCAAGGACTCGAGCTTTAAATTGCGGCGGCATATCATTATTCGAACAAGTGAACGCTGCCATCCAAATCGAAAGAATTAATACCCAAAGTAGGAGAGAGCCTTCATGAGCTCCCCAGACAGCCGATATTCTGAAGCCCATAGGAAGAGAAGAATTTGAGTTAGAAGCGACATAAGTCAGTGAAAAGTCATTCGTTACGAATGCCCAGGTAAGTGCCAGAAATCCCAAAAACACTAATAAGAACTGAGCTCGAGCCGCAGATTTTGCTATAGCCATAAGGTGGACATTATTTGTTTGCGCACCGATTAGCGGGATGATGGATAGCATTGCTGAGCAGATGAGAGCTAGTACAGTAGAGAAATGGCCAAGTTCAACAATCATTTTGAGTTCTGATATCCCTGCGATTTCTTCAGTGCATCCGCTACTTCCGGTGGCATGTAGTTCTCGTCATGTTTCGCCAGCACCTCTGTCGCCATAAACCGACCGTTTGAATCTAGGCTGCCCGAAGCCACTACGCCCTCACCCTCGGCAAACAGGTCGGGTAAAATGCCTGTGTAGCTCACTTCCACAACGCCATCGTAGTCTGTTACCAAGAACATAGTAGTGAGATCTGTCTCAGAACGTTTTATGCTGCCCTCAACCACCATGCCGCCCACCCTTATCGCTCTATCGGTAGGCGCTTTACCGGCAGCGACATCAGCGGGGGGATAGAACAGATTTATATTGCCCCGCAACGCATAGCTGACCAACCCAATGGCGGTGCTGGAAAAGGCAACAATGCAGAGTGCAATAATCAGTCGCTGCTTACGTTTTGGATGCATGATTTTCTCCCGAGGCTTCAGCTGCTACAGCACGCCGGCGCTCGTCATTGCGAATCTCTTGGGTGAGATTGCGAGCGCGGACCAAAGGAATAGCTACCAAGGCAATAATCACCAATAGCGTTAGGCTGTAGGCGCCCCAAACATAGGGGCCGTGCCCATCCATCTGCCAAACTGCAGACCATGTTTGAAAATACATTACGACAACTCCGATCGCAGCCAGGCAGACTGGCGATAGGTTATCAGCAACTCGGTCCGCATCCGCAGTAACACCGTCAATGCAAATAGGCCGTAAAAAGCGACAATCATCAGGAGCAAGGGATACAGCATTGAGGCGTCGATAGCACTTTCCCCCGTAAACTTAATAGAAGCGGGTTGATGCAAGCTGTACCACCAATCG
>DGOV01000006.1 GCA_002390205.1 Proteobacteria bacterium UBA4457
GGTAAATCAATTTTATTTAAAACAGGTACGACTTCTAAACCTTGGTCGATCGCAACATGGCAATTAGCCACCGATTGTGCCTCAACCCCTTGAGCAGCATCTACGACTAATAATGCCCCTTCACACGCGGCAAGCGATCTTGATACTTCATAGCTAAAATCGACATGGCCTGGTGTATCGATGAAATTAAAGAGATAACTCTCACCATTATTGGCTTCGTAAGAGAGACTTACACTCTGGGCTTTTATAGTGATTCCTCTTTCTTTTTCGATATCCATAGAATCTAGGACTTGTGCTGACATCTCACGCTCGCTGAGTCCGCCGCACGTCTGAATGAATCTATCGGCTAACGTTGATTTTCCATGATCGATATGAGCAATTATCGAAAAATTCCTTATGTTTGCCATTTCCCAAGACATATGTTCCTTGATTTCTCCGGTTAATTAATAAAAGAGTAAGCGTTAAAAAGGACTGAAACCTGTCGCAGAAGAGACCAACATCAAGCACATCTCTGTTTGAAACACAGAGATGTGTGTGCGTGCTAATGTATTATCTAGCTAGCTTCAAAGTTAAGGCGCCATAATACGGTGTCATAAGGACAAACAAAAGCAGGTTCGAGATTCTATTTTTCACCTAATCGCACAGCCACATACAATGGCGACCCTCCTCGCTGTATTAAGATTGGTACCACGGAGTTGGGAGCAAGCGGGCGCAAGATATTTTTAAAGCTCTGAACCCCAAGGACTAAAGAACTAGCCATTTTAATTATCACGTCGCCTCTTTGCAGTCCAGCTTCAGTTGCTGGCCCATCCTCGAGATTAGTAATAATTACTCCCCCACGCTCGACCTGCAGATCAATCCGTTGATCGCTGGTAATAGCTGTAATAGCTATCCCTAATTTTTCATAAATATAAAATTCATCTGCTTGCTTACCTTTGCTTTTTAGAGCCACTTCAGGCTCATCTTTTAACGCGCCTATGGCAATCGTCAAGCGCATTTTCTTACCATTCCGAATAATCTGCACTTTTACTTTTGAGCCAACCTCTTGTTGGCCTACCAGAGGAGGAAGATCGCTGGAGCGATCAACAGAAGATCCACCAAATTGGATCACGATGTCCCCAGCTTTAATGCCACCCTTTTTAGCTGGACTATTCGGCAAAACTTTAGAAATAAGTGCTCCTGCAGGCTTAGCCATTCCGAAGGATTCAGCAAGTTCTTGCGTAACATCCTGTATAAAAACTCCTAACCAGCCGCGGCTCACTGTACCGGTTTGCTTTATTTGCTCGTAAACATTCAGAACCACTTTCATTGGGATAGCAAAAGAAAGACCCATAAATCCACCAGTCCTGCTATAAATTTGAGAATTGACGCCTACCACTTCACCTTGCAAGTTAAATAAAGGCCCTCCAGAATTTCCAGGGTTAATCGCCACATCAGTTTGTATGAAAGGCACGTAGTTGTCGTCAGGAAGGCTCCGACTTTTAGCACTGACAATCCCAGCGGTCACAGAATAATCAAATCCAAAGGGAGAACCAATGGCAAGCACCCATTCTCCAACTTTCAAAGAATCCGAATCCCCTAAAATTACAGTCTGGAGATCGTAAGGTGCCTCAATTTTAAGAACAGCGATATCACTCCGCTCATCAGAACCTATCAACTTAGCCATGAGTTCACTTCTATCGGACAAGGTTACTACGAGCTCTCCTGCTCCATCTACGACATGGTGATTAGTGATGATATATCCGTCGGGAGACATGATGAATCCAGACCCTTGCGATGGCCGTGCGTCTCGTCGTGGCTTTTTCCTTTGGTCCGGCTGTTCATCGTAAAAGTACCTAAAGAAATCAGGAAGTCCTCCATCCGGCCCAAAAGGTCGGTTAAAAGGCATACTGTCGGGCTTATCAGCTATAACTTCTTGCTTTTTTGGTATCGCCTTTATGTTAACTACAGTGGGGCTGTTTTTAGCTGCCAGCTTCGTAAAGTCAGGCAGGTCACTAGCTTGCAGAGAGAAGGCTGCTGCGGTAGTCAAAGTCAAAAGAGAGAGATATTTACATAGAAAT
Organism: Proteobacteria bacterium UBA4457; assembly: GCA_002390205.1. Classification (GTDB taxonomy): domain Bacteria; phylum Pseudomonadota; class Gammaproteobacteria; genus UBA4457. Next base: position 2,061 of record DGOV01000006.1, read on the forward strand.
CCAATCATAACGATAAGTGTCCTTATTGGGTAAAGGTAATCATAGAGCAAAGTCTAACCTAATACGTAGTTACCAAAATGTAACTAAATGAGAAAGAAAGACTATGGTAGCACTCGAATGTATAGGCTGTAAGCGCAGCCCGACTCTCTAACCTACGTCTGTTTTCTTCTATTAGGATCAAAATGCATCAAAACTCGTGATTAGTAGCCGTAACGAAACCTATAGAATAAAATGCAAGACAACAATGACTCTTTGATAGGAATTTTTAAGTGCAATTTTCATGAAACACTACGACGTAATGATAATAGGCAGCGGAGCTGCAGGCCTCAGCGTTGCCTTAGCATTACCGAGCGAACTTAATATCGTGCTAATAAGTAAAAGTAGTATAGATGAAAGTGCGACTTTTTATGCCCAAGGGGGGATCTCCGCGGTAATGGATCATGCTGACACAACCGAAGCGCATATCACAGACACACTAATTGCAGGAGCGGGCCTTTGTGATGTCGGTGCCGTCACAAATATAGTTAGCAACGGCAGAGATAGAATAGAGTGGCTTATTGAGCAAGGTGTTCCTTTCTCAACTAGAACCTCTAAATCGGGTGTAGAGGAATTCCATCTCACACAGGAGGGTGGACACTCACATAGAAGAGTCGTGCATGCCGCGGATGCAACCGGCGCTGCTGTTGAAAAAACGCTTGTTAAAAAAGTCAAAGAACTCCCGAATGTTACGTTACTGGAACGACATGCCGCTATCGATCTAATTACGACAAAAGAAACTTCTTCCAATAGCTCTAAATGTGTAGGTGCTTATCTATATGATTCTATAAACAGTGCGATAGTTACTATTGCTGCTAAAACTGTAGTGTTAGGAACCGGCGGTATTGGCAAAGTTTATCTGTACACGAGTAATCCCGATGTAGCCACCGGTGACGGTATCGCAATGGCGTGGCGAGCGGGCTGTAGCATTGCAAATATGGAGTTTGTTCAATTTCATCCTACTTGCCTCTACCATCCTCAGGCTAAAACAATACTTTTAACAGAAGCGCTTCGGGGGGAAGGTGGTAAATTAATACTCCCAGATGGTGAACGATTCATGAAAAAGTTTGACTCCAGAGGCGAGCTCGCTTCTAGGGATGTGGTTGCGCGAGCGATCGACCATGAAATGAAACGATTAGGGCTAGAGTGTGTGTATCTAGATATTTCTCATAAGCCAAAAGAATTCATACTTGAACATTTCCCAAATGCCTATGAAACATGTAAGAAATATGGAATAGACATTACGACTAACCCTATTCCTGTGGTTCCGGCGGCTCATTATCTGTGCGGAGGTGTTCTCACCGATATCAATGGGAAAGCTGAGTTAGACGGCCTTTATGCAGTAGGTGAGACAGCATGCACAGGTCTCCACGGGGCCAACAGAATGGCCAGCAACTCACTGCTAGAGTGCATAGTTGTAGCCTCGTCTGCGGTAAAAAGCATTACCGCAGACATGGCGAATGATTTTCTATCTGTTAATCCGCCTGAGTGGGATGAAAGTAGAGTGGTGCAAGGAAATGAGGACGTAATTATTTCTCATAGTTGGGATGAGTTGAGACGCTTAATGTGGAATTATGTTGGTATAGTTAGATCGGATAAGCGCTTGGGTCGTGCTAAACAACGCATCGAACTGCTACAAAGAGAGATTAATGAGTTTTACAGTCACTTTAAAATAAGCACTGACTTAATCGAATTGAGAAACCTAGCTTTGGTAGCTGAATTAATAGTGGTATCTGCGCTAAGCCGCAAAGAAAGCAGGGGCTTGCACTACACCTTAGATCATCCTGACAAAGATGAGAATGGATTTAAACGCAACACTGTTATAAACATCAATACTTAAGCGGGCTAGGATATCTACATTTAAAGGAAGACACTTGAACTCGAAGATAAACTCTACGATTCTCCATGAAAAAACTATTTTGATTACCGGGGCAAGTCGAGGTATAGGGAGAGCTTTGTCCAAAGCATGCGCTAGCCAAGGCGCACACGTAATCGCATGTGGCCGAAATGTACAAGATCTTGAAATTCTGTCAGATGAGATAGAAACAGAAATTACTGGACTGTCTACTCTACTTCCTATCAATTTAGCGACTGCAAATGCAGATGACTACCGGATTGTTGCAGAACATATTGGAAAGCAATTTGGAACGCTCGACGCTGTAATTCTTAATGCTGCTATGCTAGGTGAGGTAACGCCCTGTGACAATTACTCATTAAAAACTTGGATTGAAGTATTTCAAGTTAATTTGCATAGTGCAGTGATGCTATTACAAGCGACTCAGCCACTATTGAAAGAATCAGCTCTACGTACCGTTATATTTACATTAGCCAGCGAAGGTATTGCGCCCAAAGCAAATTGGGGGGCATATGCCGCGTCTAAATCCGCATTGGGAGCGTTTATGAAGATATATGCACTTGAAAATAGTAACAGCGAACAATTACGTGTTGCGGGCGTCCTCCCTCCCCCGACCAAAACTCTTATTAGAATGACCGCTTATCCCGCTGAAAATCATGACATGCTGGCCAAACCAGAGGCTGTTGTATCCCCATATATAAAACTCCTAACACAGCCATCTCATGCTAACCAGGGAAATATTTTATAGCGTATAAACTTTTTGGGTCTTCTACTTCCCTTCCAAGAAAGCTTTGATTGAATTTTTTCCGATAGCTTTTTGTTCCAACAAGCGCATTAACTCGTCTTGGTAAACAAGTCTGATTCCCAGCGCATGAGCTCTTTCTAACTTACTCCCAGGGCTATCTCCACAGACTAAAAAATCAACCGATCTGGAAACTGTATTAGCAGTACGAATGCCTATTGTATTGAGGCTCTGTACAATCTCTGAGCGTTTCATAGAGTCAAAACTTCCAGTCACCACACACACAAAGTCTATTGTCTTTTCACTGTTGTGTGAATTTTCAATCACCAACCCCGCACTTAATAGATTGTCCAACTCTTCAATATTTTCAGCTTTAGAAAACCAGTCAAATATGCTCTGGGACACCACTGTTCCAATATCCGGTATTTTCTCAAATTCCTCAATTGTTCCACGCTGAATTTTTTCAAGGGAATCGAACGAATCAGCTAAGCGAGCAGCAGTTTCCTCCCCCACCCCAAGTATACCTATTCCATAAATTAGCCTGCTAAATGTAGTCTGTTTACTAGACGCTATCGCCAACAAAATTTTATCCGCCGATTTTGAACCTAAGCGCTCCAGTAATAACAAACATTCTTTTTTTAAATTAAACAAATCTGAAAAGCCAACAACATATTTTTTCCTTACCAATTGAGCGACTAACTTATCGCCTAAGCCGTCAATATCTAACGCTTTTTTACTCACGAAATGTATGACTTTCTTGATTGATTGTTCTATTGCAATATCAGGCAGTTCATTGGGTATCTCATAGCGGATCGCCTCGGCAGGACGTAAATCAAAAAGAACTTTCACCACTTCTGGAATTACATCGCCCGCTCGACGGACAACAACGGTATCCCCCACTCTGATATCTTTACGCGCGACTTCCTCAAAGTTATGCAGAGTCGCATTTGTAACCGTGGCGCCTCCCACAAAAACTGGTTGCAGCCTAGCAACTGGTGTTAACACTCCAGTTCGTCCAACTTGTAGGTCAATTTCTCGGACTAGCGTCATGGCTTCTTCAGCTGCAAATTTAAAAGCTACGGCCCACCGAGGGGCTTTAGCAACAGCGCCCATTAATTGTTGATCAGATATTCGGTTAACTTTAAAAACTACCCCATCGATATCATAAGCTAGAGACTGCCTTTTTCCAGCCAGTTCTTTAAAGTAAAGGATGCACTCTTTTTCGTTTTTCAAAAGCACCGTGTCTTCTGATACCCGAAACCCAAATGATTTGAGCAGCTGCAAAGAGTCTTGTTGTGTCGCGGGTGACACATGATTTTCAATTCTGGCTATCCCGTAGCAACAAATAGTCAGCGGTCTTGACGCTGCTACCTTAGCATCTAATTGTCGTACTGCCCCAGCGGCAGCATTTCTAGCGTTGACAAAAGTTTTTTTATTTCCTGCCTTTTGCCTTTGGTTAAGTCTCTCGAATTGAGCTTTCTCTATATATATTTCGCCCCGAACTTCAAGTAATGTCGGAGGAGCCAGTGCAGTCAAAGTCAATGGAATTGCTTTAATGGTACGGGCATTATGTGTAACGTCCTCACCTCTTTTCCCATTGCCGCGAGTCACAGCCCTCACTAATTTTCCGTCCTCGTAGACCAAACTAATTGCAAGGCCATCTAATTTCGGTTCTCCAAAATAATCGATATTAGATATATTTATAGTTTGTTTGACGCGGTTGTGGAAATCCGCAAACTGCTTACCATTAAAAACATTTGCTAAACTAAGCATCGGCGACAAATGATCGACTGAGGTAAATGCGGCTAAAGGCTCCCCGCCTACTCTTTGAGTGGGACTATATTTATCCACAAGGCTAGGAGTATCTAACTCAAGTAATATTAGCTTTTGGTAGAGAGAATCAAACTCATCGTCAGAAATAACCGGATTATCTAAGACGTAATATTGACGGTTATGCTTCTCGAGTTCTTTGCGCAATAACTGTGCTTGCTTCTTTTTGTCATTCACTGGTAAGTTTTTCAAGCATAATTAAAGCTTCCTCTTCGTGTGCTCCAATCCACTCTACTTCAGGACTTTTATACAAATCACCCTTGATAAGCTCGGCCATTCTTCTTCCAGCTGACATCATTAAATGGAAAGCTTTTTCTCCCTGCTCTTTTTCAATAGCATTCATGAATAAGACAACACCTTGTGTTTTAAGTATTTCCACTCGCCTCATGTCAAACGTCCCAGGTTCGTGCATGTTCGCCGCGCTAAAAAGTGGTGGCAGTTCGGGTTCCTTATTGTTCATGAAATGAAAAACGCTCATTTCTCCGAAGGTCAACCCTACTTTATTGAAAGAGCGCACTAGTGCGGGCCCATCTATTAATTCACCAGAACGTCGTTTTATGTACAGTTGTATTAACAAGCCTTTAGATTTTGTCCGGCTACTGTAATCTTTTGCCTGCAAAAGCGTCTCTGCTTTACTCTTCTCCGTAGATTCATTAATGTTTGTTGCAGCAGTGTTTATAGAAAATAGTGCTAATTGGTCATTATCTTGTTGTACTGAAGGGTGGACGTTTTTATTTACTACCGGAAGTCGCTCGCTCCTGATCGCTGTGCCCTTTGACAGACTGAGTCGAAATTCACTATTGTTAGTTACTCTAGGTTGAACTTCATTGTCGCTACTATGCTGCTCGATAGCTGGTGGAATTCTTTTTTTCCAAAGCAATTCAAGCCGCAATAGTTCAGCTTCTCTCTTTTTACGAGATTTACTCGCCATAAAAACTCCAAAAGAGGCTCCAAGTAACAAAGTAAAAAAAGTCAGATATAAAAGCATAAATTACTACTTTGGTGTTATTAGGCGATGGCTGCCAGCTCAACAGCTTCAGCCATATCTACGCTCACTAATCGAGAAACTCCTGGTTCCTGCATAGTAACTCCTATCAGCTGTTCAGCAATTTCCATTGTTATTTTATTGTGTGTTACGAACAGAAATTGGACACTCTTAGACATGGTTTTCAGCATGTCAATCAGCCGGACTACATTCACGTCATCCAGAGGTGCGTCAACTTCATCTAACAAACAGAAAGGTGCCGGATTTAAATCAAAGATAGAAAAAATAAAGGTAAGCGCAGTCAGAGCTTTCTCGCCTCCTGACAACAGATGTATAGATGTGTTTCTCTTCCCAGGAGGTTGCGCCATAACAGTAACTCCTGTCTCGAGTAAGTCATCATCAGTCATTTCTAAACATGCTTGCCCACCACCAAATAGCACTGGAAATGTTTCTTGGAGTTTACTGTTTACTTTATCGTAAGTGTCTTTAAAGCGAGTTTTTGTTTCGATGTCGATTTTACGAATTGCTGACTTCAGAGTGTTTAACGAGTCAGTTAAGTCTGTATCTTGCGCATCAAGATACTCCTTACGCTCTGAGAGCTCGTTAAACTCATCAATGGCGGCTAAGTTAATAGGCTCTAACCGGACTAATCTGATGTTCAAGGTTTCGATATCACTAGTAATCTCGTGCAATTCAAATTTTTCTTGTATTGCTGAAAGAGCTTCTTCAATATTTTCACCAGTTTCTTCGAATCTCGTATTAAGTTCATCCAGTTTGACAGAATAAGTTCTTTCCTCTAGACGGTCATTCTCGAGGCTGTGTTTACATTCCCCCACCAGTTCCTCTGCGTCAGCTCTAGCCTTGGCAGATTTTTGGTTTTTTTCGGCGCAGAGGTCTAGATTAATTCTAAGTGCGGAGAGTTGTTTGTGCATTTCTAGCTTCTCAGACAGCTCTTTCTCCAGCGTATCAGTCATATCCTTAATAGGAGCATGCATTTGGCTAATACTATTCTCAATATCCGCGAGTTCTTCTTTCGACTGTTCTCGTGCCGATATGTTCCTTTCTTGTCCCTCTTTATAATTCCCCAGCTTTGCCCGAAGATCCTGCGCTGCTAGTTCTTTCGCATGTAACTCGTCGCGTAACTCAGCCCATTTTTGCCTGGCATCGTCTACTGTCTGCTGAATAGCACTCTTAGCTGCTGTCAAACGGTCAGTTTCAGTCTCTTTCTCATTTAACCGTTCCAATCCAAGGCTCAAGTCGACCGAGAGCGTCTCTGAGCTTGCGACATCATTTTTTAGTTTAATGTCTATATCTTTTAACTGCTGAGACAAATCGTTAAATTTATGATCGTGGATACCCAGTTCTGAAATTAATTTTTGTAACTGTTCTCTCTGTTGAGTGAGTTTCTGAGAAACTTCATTCATCGACATAAGAATCAATTTTTCATTAGCTGTTATTTTCTCTATATCAGCATGTGTTGTTTCCAAATTTTTCTTTGAATCTTTCGTGATAAGACTAAGATCCGCTAATTCGTTATTTAATTCATGGATGTTTCTCTCTCTAGCCAGAATTCCAATCTCGTCAGGATCGTTAGCAGGTAATTGGGCCCAGTAACGGCCGAACAGGCATCCATCTTTCGTCACTATTACTTCATGTGGACTCAAGGATCTTCTTGCGCTCAAAGCCTCTTCCTCTGAATCAGCCGAATATACCCCATCTAAAAACGGAGAGACCTTGAATGCCCCTTTTACACGGTCAGCCAGTAAAGGGAAAGAAGAGAAAGGACTCTCATACTTTTTATCGTCGGATTCTAAGATAGTAATCGTTGCTTTATTAACGGAAACCTTGTCCCCAGCCCGGAACAAGTCATCAACAACGTAATCACCGCATAATGCATTGAGAGGAACTCTTAATGCAGTTTCAACAGCAGTTTCCCACCCTTTCTCTATTGTTATTTTCTCGGCCAGTCTAGATACGTCGGTGATTCCTTTTTGCTTAAGCCAGTCTGCCGTATCACTTTGATCTCCTCCTAGTGCTCTCTCTTGAAGTGCTTTCTCAGAAGCTAATTCTCCCAGTTTTTTCTCTCCCAATAACTCAGTTTCGTGTAACTGCTTAAGCTGAATCTCAGCTTTGTTCCTAGAACTAGACAACAGTTCTGCTGTAACATTTTTTTCCTTAATAAGAATTTCTTCTTCAGAGCTAAGCCCCGCTATATGACTTCGCAAAGCATCAGCCTTCACAGACAAGGATTTTGAGTCATCTATTGCCAACTCATCGATTATTTTCTGCTTTCTTTCGCTATGGGAGGCTATCGCCTCAGTAAGATGTTCGAGACGTATTTTTTTAGAGTGAACTTCTTCAGACAACTTATTTTTTATAATAATATGATTATCCCATTCTGCCTGCCACTGAGCCGAGGACGTCTCGGACTCTTTCAAAACAGTTTTCATTTTCTCAGACGCTGTTTTATATTGGACCAGTTGAGGGTCTAATTCCCCAAGCGCCGAAGCAGCGGCAATAATGTTTTTCTCATCATCGGCTAGAAAATTTGCCAGGCTAACCAGCTTGGCGCTTATTTCGATTTGGCTTTTTTCTGAGGTAAGTTTTTTTTCTTTTGAGTGTTTTAATTCTTGCTCAAGCCGTGAAATATCAGCGGTTTTAGAGTAGAACTTCGCCTGAAAAGTATTGAAATCTGCTGTAATTTCCTGATGCTCTTCACTAAGAGCCACTTGTAACGATTCAATCTCACGCTGAGCCGCGATTAATTTTTGTAACTTCGTTTCAGACTCTTCCTTGCGTAAAAGAATAGCCGCAGCATCTTCTTTAGTTTTGCGCCAGTTAAAAGCTATCACTAATCCATTAAGTTTCCGTTCATCTTTTTTCAATTCTTTATAGCGCTCAGCCGCGTTCGCTTGACGTTTAAGGTGTTTCAATTGCTTCTCAAGCTCGCCCCGAATATCGCTTAAACGCTCAATGTTTTCCTCAGTTCTTTTTATTCTAGTTTCCGTTTCGCGTCTTCGTTCTCGGTACTGTGAAATTCCAGCGGCTTCCTCTAGATATGCCCTAAGCTCTTCAGGCTTAGCTTCTATCACTCGTGATATCGTTCCCTGCTCTATCACCGAATATCCGCGAGGGCCCACGCCAGTGCCTAGAAAAACGTTGGTAATATCTTTCTTTCTGCAACGCGTACCATTCAGAAAATAACTTGAGATTCCATCGCGACCCAATGTTCTTCTTATTGATATTTCAGAAAAAGAAGCATATTGACCTGCAAGCTTATTCTCAGAATTGTCAAATATTATCTCAGCTGTTGCTTGCCCAACTGGTTTTCGAGAACTCGACCCGCTAAAAATTACGTCAGTCATGGAGTCACCACGAAGGTGTTTTGCAGAACTCTCACCCAGCACCCACATTAATCCATCTATAACATTCGATTTACCACAACCGTTTGGCCCCACCACCCCAGTCAAATTGCCCGGTAATGCTAGAGTGGTAGGGTCGACAAAAGACTTAAAGCCAGCTAACTTAATTTTGTTAATACGCATGCCTTTAAGCATACCTGATAGGCGAAAGCTCGTACAATCTCATTACCTATTTCAGAATTATTTTACTAGATAAAGTACTTAAGTGGTCAGTTTCGCCAGTAAAACTCTATCGGTCTACACGTCCAACTCAGCTTATGCTAGAGTTCCCTCCCGATTTAGTTATTGAAAACCTGGAATCTTTATATACATGAGCACGAAACCCACAAAAAAATTAGACGTTTTCGAAAACCCCGCTTCAAAACGAGACTACTTGATAGAAATTGAAATACCCGAATTTACTTGCCTTTGTCCAAAAACAGGACAGCCAGATTTCGCCGAAATGACCCTTGCGTACATTCCGGCTGAAAAATGCATTGAGTTAAAGGCGCTCAAACTCTATATTTGGTCTTTCAGGGACCAAGGTGCCTTCCATGAGGCTATTACGAACTCTATTTTAGACGATATAGTAGAAGCCTGCTCTCCAAGATTTGCGCGATTATCCGCACGATTTAATGTCAGAGGTGGGACTTACCCGACTATTACTGTCGAACATAGGCAAACGTCTTGGGAACCCTCAGACTCGTCCTACCTTCCTAATACTTAATGTTCATGTTTTTTAGAGCTTTTAAAGAAGGATTTAGCTTCACATATCCTGCTGCTCGTTTGATATGCAGGCGTGACATGATCAAGTGGGCCATTGTGCCAATTTGTGTAAGTGGAATCATTCTGGTCGGCGGGCTCTTAATGATAGGTTTTTTTTTGTATGCACAACTCGAACAATACCTAAGTATCTGGCCGAACTACCTACGTAATATTATATGGTGGTTCCTCATTTCCACCCTGTTTACAACCTTTTCGTTTCTGCTCTTTGGCGTATCTAATCTTTTGGCGGCACCTTTTAATAGTCAACTATCCGCTGCTGTAGAAAGAAAAGTGGGAAATCAGAACAGAAACTCTAACTCAGACACGGGGGCTTTGAAAAACATTGCTGATAGTATTATCTCGATTCGTTCCGAAACCAAAAAGCTTGGTTGTTTTTTGAAATTAGGCTTGCCTCTACTAATATTTAGTTTAATACCGGGCCTGAATCTTTTTGCACCTATTGCTTGGCTGTTATTGGGTTCCTGGATGCTCTCTTTAGAGTACATAGACTATCCGTTATCGAATAATGGCATGGAATTTCCTGCGGCCAAAAACTATGCTGCCCGAGAACGAGGACTTACTCTTGGGTTAGGTTTTAGCCTCACAATTCTTACGCTTGTCCCTATCGTCAATATTTTAGCAATGCCAATTGGGGTCGCTGCTGGAACGCTCCTCTATGACCAAAAACTACGGAAGGAATTGATAACTCTGCATGCAACAAACGATAGGTAGATTTGCACCCACGCCATCTGGAGGTCTTCACTTAGGTTCCTTATGTGCTGCTGTGGCAAGCTTTCTTAATTCTCGTGCTCAAGGCGGCCTTTGGAAAGTACGGATCGACGATATAGACAAAGCCAGAGAGGTTCCTGGCAGTGCTAAATCCATACTATATGTACTCGATGCTCTGGGTATGGAGTGGGATGGCCCTGTAGTATACCAAAGCCAACAAATTGATAACTATGCTTCAGTGATTGACTCTTTAATTGAGCGCCAACTACTTTACCCATGTACTTGTACGCGAAAGAAAATCAGAGGCAAACCTTATCCCGGCAATTGTTCTTATTTAAAAGGACTTTCTTTTGCTAACAATCAATTGCGCTTGAGACTGGAAGAATCGCGAATTTCGTTTAATGATGCCTACTTAGGTCGAATTGAGGGTGTCCTCAAAAAAGAATCAGGAGACTTCATTGTAAAACGTGCAGACGGCGTTTTTAGTTATGACATTTCAACCGTCATTGACGATGAATTAATGGGCATTACAGAAATAATTCGTGGTGCGGATCTTGCCCGTTTAACACTCAGGCACATCTATCTTCAGAATCTTTTGTCCTTTAAAGAAAACAATTATGGCCATATCCCGTTAGTCTGCGACGCCACTGGCAAAAAGTTAAGTAAACAAGGAGGTGCAACAGTAATCACTGTCAACTCTGCACAAAAAGCGATGGTGAACGCTTTTTTTCACTTAGGACTACATCCGAAGACCGAGATATTACGAGAGCCCACTTCAGTGCTTCTAACTTGGGCATTGTCGGAATGGAAAGTTTTAAATCCAGAAAAATAGAGCTGAAATTTTTACATGGCCTCTGTGAACATCGTTTTTAGTTCTTCATAATTTAAGGCGACGGGAAAATCGGGAAAGTCGTTAACTACTTTTTCAGAAGGTTGGAATAGAATTCCATTTTCCGCTTGCTCCAACATCGAGATGTCGTTGTAAGAGTCTCCGGCTGCGACTATTTCATATCCCAAAGATTGGAATGCTTTTACACAATGGCGTTTTGGATCTGCTTGTCTCAATTTATAATCAATAATATTTCCACCCGAACCTATAGTTAACCGGTGGCATAAGGTCATAGGATTGTCGAGCTTAGAAAGGAGAGGGCCAGCAAGCTCATAAAAAGTATCAGAAATGATAGTCACCTGATAGTTGCTTCTTAACCAAACAAGAAACTCCAAAGCGCCCGGCAAAGGCTCTAGTTTTTCGGCGGCTCTATTCAAATCATTATAACCTAGCCCGTGCTTTGCCATTAGATCGAGCCTGAAACGCATTAATTCATCATAGTTCGCTATATCACGGGTAGTTACGCGAAGTTCCTTAATATTTGTTTGTTCGGCTAAATTGACCCAAATTTCAGGGACAAGCACTCCTTCGAAATCAAGACATGCTATTTTCATTTCAGGGCTCTCTCTAAATTACCTATTTTGTTCACTTTCTCTGCCACAAAACTTCTCCAACACTAGAGTCTTTGCTAACAATTCTTGCCACCACAAAAAGGAGATCCGACAACCGGTTTATATAGCTTATTAGATGACGGTTTATTGATTCACCGGGTTCTATTTCAAGTGTTACTCTTTCTGCGCGACGACATACTGCTCTGCACAAATGGGCCGCTGATGCAGCAGGACTGCCTCCGGGGAGGATAAATTCTTTTAAAGCGGGTAATTCTTCATTGTACAAATCAATAGCATTTTCTAGTTTTTTGACTGAATCCTCTTCAATAAACTTACTTCCTGGAATGGATAATTCTCCTCCTACAACAAATAAATCATGTTGAATGTCAATCATAAGTCGCTTCATATCTACCCTAAGCTCATGGTTCAGCAAAAGCCCTAGATTGCAGTTCAACTCATCAATCTCGCCGATTGCATTGATCCTAACACTTACTTTGTTAATACGACTTCCATCCCCCAAACCAGTGGTTCCGGAATCTCCGGTTTTTGTATAGATTTTTGACAATCGATTGCCCATTGAGACACCTCGTCTGATTGAATCGCAGCTACCTTTTAAAGCTAGTCAATAACTTATTGGGCAGTGAATGCTTTTAATAAATATAATTTATATTTGAGAGCAATCATTATATGCAGTCATATCATGCATAATAACATAATGAAAAAAATGATAGGTACTGATCGAAGATGATTCTTCATAAATATGTTCTGACGGACATCATAAAAACTAGCAGTGCTATTTTAGTTGGCTTGCTAGTGATTTTTCTGAGCATGAGATTAGCTACCTATTTTGCAGATGCCGCCAGTGGGGAATTAGCATCTCAATATGTGCTCAAAATTGTTGCGTTGAAAATGCTGGTCTCGATACAGGATTTAGTACCGATGTCCATATTCCTGGGATCTTACACTGTAGTGACCTCGCTACAGAAACACTCCGAGTTGGTCAGCATGAAAGCCAATGGAATGAGTCATTTAAGTATGCTATTCACCTTAGCAAAACTCTCTGGGATAGCAGCTCTAGTGGTTGCGACTATGACTTGTGTAGTAACCCCAATGGCCGAATTGAAATTAGTTGAATTGAAAGATATAGGGGAACGAACAGCTACTATAGCGAACGTAGCACCAGGTGTCTTTAAAAAAATCTCAGGCGGAGATAAAGTTTTTTTTGCGGAAAGTGAGGCGCCAGATAAAACATTTTTAGAGCAGGTCTTTGTTCATAATGACACTCAGCCTTTTGATGCCGCTATGGTTGCAGAGCGGTCTTTTATACTAAACAATCCAGATACTGGGGAAAAATCAGCAATATTTGAAGAAGGGACTAGCTATCAGGGCAGACCCGGAACCCTGAGTTACGTAATAACAAACTTTAAGAGCTATTCTGTTAAAATAAAATCATCGGGTATGACCGATGTCTCGGCATATCCAACTTATGTAACCACTTCGGAATTAATAGTGCCAAAGGGCTCCTATTATGCTGCTGAGCTCCACTGGCGATTGGCCTTGCCCATATTCGCCTTCATTGCACCATTAATCGCCCTGTTAATCGCTTTAAAACAGAAGCGAGGCAGTTGGTATCTCGGTTTTGCAACAGCTTTGGGCATCTATTTCAGCTATCTAAACGCTTTAGGAATTTTTAAAGCTATGATAAAAAAACAAGAGGTCTCAGCGATCCTCGGCTTCGCATCAGCACATCTTCTATTTGGTTTCCTACTATTACTGCTCTATTTAGATCTTGAAAATAGGCTTCGGTTCAAGAAAAACTAAGATAAGCCCTCACAGCAAAACCAAATATTTAAATTAATTGCCTCAGGCATGTTAAAATATATTTCAGAAAAAAATTAGTGTGATTTCGTAATAATGTCAGTAAAAAAAATGCTTCACGAGCTTGCTTTGGAAAAAATAATCGTACTCGACGGAGCGATGGGTACAATGATACAGCAACACGAGCTGACTGAAAAAGATTTTCGCGGTGACCTTTTCCTAGATCATAAATTTGACCTAAAAGGAAATAATGACCTGCTGACTCTCACTGCGCCTCATATTGTTGAAGGGATACACACTGCCTTCCTTGATGCAGGTGCTGATATTCTTGAAACGAACACGTTCAACTCAACTTCTATCGCGCAGTCTGACTACGGTCTCGAATCAATAGTTTTCGAATTGAATAAACAAGCAGCTTTAACCGCTCGACGCTCTATTGACCTCTTTAAAACCAATAATCCAGGTATAACAAAAAAGTTTGTTGCTGGTGTATTAGGACCAACCAATCGAACCGCTTCAGTGTCTCCCGATGTAAATGATCCCAGCGCGCGTAATGTTACATTTGAAGAGCTTGAGATAGCATATTACGAAGCTTGTCAGGGACTGGCAGCAGGAGGCGCTGACCTGTTTCTAATTGAAACAGTTTTTGACACCTTAAATGCTAAAGCTGCAATTTTTGCCGTAAATCGATATTTGGAACAGACTAAAACTGACTTCCCCATAATGATTTCAGGAACGATAACTGATAAAAGTGGTAGGACTTTGACTGGGCAAACAACAGAAGCTTTTTGGAACTCAGTTAGGCATGCCCAACCTATCTCTATAGGGCTTAACTGTGCCCTTGGTGCGGAAGATCTGGCGCCTTATATTGAAGAATTGTCACGAATCTCTGACTGTTTGGTAAGTGCGCACCCTAATGCTGGACTGCCCAACGCTTTTGGAGAATATGACGAAACGCCTGCTTATATGGGACAGGTGATCGAGCACCTCCTAAAAGCTGGATACATAAACATTATTGGAGGTTGCTGCGGAACGACGCCCGAACACATACGTACATTATCTGACTTGGCATCAAAATATCCACCTAGAACCGTACCTCAAATCATCCGCCGTTGCCGACTCAGTGGGCTAGAAGCTTTTAACTTATCCACAGATAAAGGTTTCGTTAATATAGGCGAGAGAACAAACGTTACTGGCTCGCCCAAATTTTCAAGATTAATTAAAGACAATGACTTTGAAAGTGCAGCTAAAATTGCTAGCCAGCAAGTCAGTAATGGTGCGCAAATCATTGATGTCAACATGGACGAAGGAATGCTCGACTCCGTAGGACTTATGACCAAGTACATTAATCTAATTAGTTCGGACCCTGACATAAGTCGAGTCCCAATAATGATCGACTCCTCAAAATGGGAAGTTCTTGAAGCAGGATTAAGATGTCTACAGGGAAAAGGGATCGTCAACTCGATCAGCCTCAAAGAAGGAGAGGAAAAATTTCTTACCCAAGCACGATTAATTAAACGTTACGGTGCGGCCGCAGTGGTGATGGCCTTTGATGAAGAAGGTCAGGCAGATAGTACGGAGCGAAAATTTGAAATTTGCAAACGCTCGTACGAATTACTTACAGGGGAAATAGATTTTCCACCTGAGGACATTATTTTCGATCCCAACGTTCTAACGATCGCTACCGGTATAGCGGAGCATAATAATTACGCCAAAGATTTTTTCGAAGCTACTCGGTTGATTAAAGAACAACTGCCATATGCTCTTGTTAGCGGAGGGCTAAGTAACGTCTCTTTCTCATTCAGAGGGAATAACCCAGTGCGGGAAGCAATGCACTCCGTTTTCCTTTACCACGGAATACAAAACGGGCTAGACATGGCAATTGTTAATGCTGGTCAATTAGGCATGTATGAAAAAATCGAGCCCGCTTTGTTAAGTGCCATTGAAGACGTCGTTTTCAACAAGAACACAGATGGCACTGATAATCTTATAGAACTCGCCAGTGGTGTAGTCGAGGGAGAAAAAGAAGTAGAAGAACTTGCCGAATGGAGAACTAAAAGTGTCGAGGAAAGGCTTAGCCATGCGCTGGTTCAGGGAATAACTGATTTCATCATTGATGATACCGAAGAGGCGAGAAAAACGTATAGCAAACCAATTCAAGTGATAGAAGGCCCTTTGATGGACGGCATGGGGATAGTTGGAGATTTATTTGGTAGCGGGAAGATGTTCCTCCCTCAAGTAGTAAAAAGCGCAAGAGTTATGAAAAAATCTGTTGCACACTTGATCCCCTACATCGAAGACGAGAAAACAAGCTCGGGAGACAATTCAGCGCAACCTTCCATAATCATGGCCACCGTCAAAGGTGACGTTCATGATATTGGGAAAAATATTGTGGGTGTAGTCCTACAATGCAACAATTTCAGGGTGATAGATCTAGGTGTGATGGTATCGCTTACAAACATTGTGGATGCTGCGGAAAGAGAAAAGGCCGACATCATAGGCCTAAGTGGTTTAATTACACCATCTTTGGACGAAATGGTTTACGTCGCCAAAGAAATGGAAAAAAGAAAGCTCAACATACCTTTACTTATAGGCGGAGCGACAACCTCACGGGCGCACACCGCCGTCAAAGTGGAGCCCGTCTATTCTGGGCCTACAGTCCATGTGAAAGATGCTTCTAGAGCAGTAGGAGTTATGACCAAACTAGTCAGCAAAGAGTTAAAGCCTAGTTTTGTCTCTTCTATACAAGATGAATATGCAACGCTTCGTAAAAGATATACCGATAGGAAAAAAGACTCCAATTTGATCAGTATGAGCAAAGCTCGATTAAATCGGCTTGCAATCGAATGGGATAGCTACACACCAATACCGCCTAAGTCTGCAGAAATAATCGTTTTAAATGATTATCCTTTAGAAGAACTAGTCGATTATATAGATTGGACTCCGTTCTTTATGGCTTGGGAGTTAGCAGGTAAATACCCGAGAATAATGACGGACGAAATAGTTGGAGAACAAGCAACAACGTTGCTACATGATGCAAAAATGATGTTGTCAGATATAGTCCTTCACAAAAAAATAAAAGCAAAGGCAGTGTTCAAAGTATTTCCTGTCAACAGCAGCGGTACAGAAGATGTTGAGTGCTATGAAAATAATAGTAGATCTGTAATAAGTGCACGTATTCACACCTTGCGCCAACAACAACCTAAACCACCTGGTCAACCTAACTATGCGTTAGCTGATTTTATCGCTCCTAAGACAGCTGCCAAAGAAGACTATCTCGGAGCTTTTGCTCTAACGGCCGGTTTAGGGGTAGACGCACTAGTTAAAAAGTACGAGGCTGATCATGACGATTACAGCTCTATTATGGTAAAGGCTTTGGCAGATAGATTAGCTGAAGCTTTTGCTGAAAAGCTCCATGAAATTGTTCGTAAAGACTATTGGGGTTATGCGGCCGATGAAAGCTTGTCTGGGGAAGACCTTATCTCTGAAAATTATCAAGGGATTCGACCTGCACCTGGATACCCTGCATGTCCCGACCACACTGAAAAAAAGACATTGTGGGAAATTCTTAATGTTGAAAAAAATATTGGAATGACACTAACAGAGAGCTATGCGATGAATCCGGCAGCGTCAGTATCTGGTTGGTATTTCAGTCATCCTAATGCACGATATTTTGGTGTGGGGAAAATCAACAGAGACCAGCTGGATGATTATGCGTCGAGGAAAGGCTTCACTTCAAAGGAAGCCGAGAGATGGCTATCGAGCAGTCTTAGCTACGAGCCTGAGGAATAAATGCTGTCATGTCTTTGTTCGAAGAAAAAAATGACGTTGTAAATCTAATTAATGAAACAATGGCTCAGGAGCAGGTTATTGTTGCGGGATGGGTTCGTACAAAAAGAGTTGCCAAATCATTCTCGTTTATAGAATTAAACGACGGTAGCTGTCTAGCTAATATCCAAATAATCGTGGACAAAGAAACAACAGGTGCGGAAATATTAAATGAGATTCAGACGGGAGCGGCAGTTCACGTCATTGGGGATTTGGTCAAGTCACTTGGACAAGGACAAGTGTGGGAAATTCATGCTTCCAAACTCCACTTGATCGGTCGCTGTGAAGATAGCTACCCGCTGCAAAAAAAGCGACATAGCGATGAATTTTTGAGAGAAATTGCACACCTCCGACCTAGAACAAACAAATACTCAGCTATCGCGCGTATCCGCTCAAGGTTAAGCTTTGCTATCCACACTTTTTTCCAAGGAGAAGGTTTTCATCTAATAAACACGCCTATTATTACCAGTTCTGACTGTGAGGGCGCGGGAGAAATGTTTCAAGTAACTACGCTAGATCCCAAAAACACTGATAATGACTATTCATCAGATTTTTTTGGTAAAAAAGCCAACTTAACAGTATCCGGACAACTTGCGCTGGAGACCTATTGTATGGCTCTTAATAAGGTATACACCTTCGGACCGACTTTTCGGTCGGAAAACTCCAATACCGCACGACATATGGCCGAATTTTGGATGGTCGAACCAGAAATGGCCTTTGCTAATATTTTTGACGACATGAATATTGCGGAAAAATTTGTCAAATCAATCGTATCTACAATAAAAACTCAAAGTGCGGCGGATTTAAATTTGTTTGCTCAGCACGTAGACCAAGGTTTGTTAGAAAGATTAGACAACATAATTGAGAGCGATTTCATAAGAATTACCTATAGTGAAGCAATTGAAATCTTGAGTCAAAGCAATCAAGAATTTGCATTTAAACCAGATTGGGGGAAAGATCTACAATCTGAGCATGAGCGTTATTTGACTGAAGCATATTTTAAAAAACCCGTTTTCGTTTACGATTGGCCTACAAATATTAAAGCTTTTTATATGCGTAGGAATGACGATGCGAAAACTGTTGCTGCAATGGATCTTCTCGTGCCGGGCATTGGCGAACTAATAGGTGGAAGTGCGAGAGAAGAACGACTGGATGTGTTGCTTGCATCTATGGCTGACAAGGGCTTTAGTCAAGAGGACTATTGGTGGTACCTGGACACTCGGAAGAATGGCTCGGTACCTCATGCTGGTTTTGGATTAGGGTTCGAGAGATTAATAATGTTAGTGACGGGTGTATCAAACATACGCGATGTTATCCCGTTTCCTCGCACCCCTAAACATTTGGAATTCTGATATGAAAGTTATGGTGGATCTTTGTGTTGTACCTATTGGAGTTGGAGTGTCTGTCTCTGAATACATTGCTGAATGTGAAAAAATAATTCTTAAAAATAATTTGGAGTCTCAACTACACCCCTACGGCACCGTGATCGAAGGGGAGTGGGACTTGGTCTTTGCCGCTGTTAAGAAATGTCATGAACGTGTTCATGAAATGGGAGCGCCTAGAGTATTCACTTCTCTAAAAGTAGGAACAAGAACGGACAAAGAACAATCAATGCAAGATAAAATCGATAGCGTTACCAGTAAACTTTAGTATTTTCACCTAGGGGAATTTTATATGTCCGAATCACAACTAAGCTACGTTAGTGGAACTAGCGACAAGCCGTTGATATTTCAAACGATAGGAAAGGCCTTAGAAAATTCTGCTAACGTCTTCGGAGAAAACGAGGCCCTCGTCTTTTGTCCTAGTAATCTGAGAATGACTTACCAACAACTGAACAACGCGGCTAATGAGTTTGCGGCCGGGTTATTGAAAATAGGACTTAAACCAGGAGATCGTCTGGGTATTTGGTCTCCTAACAGGCCTGAATGGGTGGTTACGCAGTTCGCGACGGCAAAAATTGGTGTCATTCTCGTAAATATTAACCCTGCATATCGTATTTCCGAGCTAGAACACGCGCTTAACCAAGTGCAATGCAAGGCATTAGTGTCTGCTGAGACATTCAAGAGCAGTAACTACGTAGAAATGATTCAGTCACTGGCCCCAGAGTTAAAAGACTCATCACCTGGCAATTTAAAAAGCCGTCGCCTCCCCTCACTGAAACACATCATCGTTATGTCCGATCAATTAGTTCCGGGTACCTCCCAATATAAAGACATTTCCATACAGGCCGACAACGAAATTTTACGCACGCTAGCAGAGATAGAAGACACGTTAGATCCTGACCAACCGATTAATATTCAGTTCACTAGCGGGACTACTGGTCTTCCTAAAGGTGCGACTTTATCTCATTTCAACATTATTAATAATGCCTACTTTGTAGGCCATGCGATGCGCTTCACTGAGGCAGACAGATTATGTATACCAGTCCCCCTTTATCATTGCTTTGGCATGGTGATGGGAGTCTTATGTTGTTTAACCCATGGAGCAACAATGATCTTTCCTGGGGAAGGATTTGATGCCGGTGAAGTACTTCAAGCTCTCGCGTCTGAGAAATGCACCGCTCTACACGGTGTGCCTACCATGTTTACAGCTGAACTTGCTCACCCAAAATTCAGTGATACGGATTTCTCATCCTTGAGAACTGGTGTAATGGCGGGGGCACCTTGCCCCATAGAGGTCATGAAACAAGTCCAGACGATGATGGGCATGAAAGAAGTCACAATTGCTTACGGTATGACGGAAACTAGTCCTGTTAGCTTTCAATCCAGTACTGATGATCCTGTCGATAAGAGAGTATCTACTGTTGGAAGGGTAATGCCACACGTACAGGTGAAAATAATCAATGAGGAAGGTCGAACTCAACCCGTTGGGCAACAAGGAGAACTTTGTACCCGAGGATATAGTGTCATGCAGGGTTATTGGGGAGACAAAGAGAAAACAGATGGTGCAATCGACAATAATAATTGGATGCATACGGGCGACCTAGCCGTGATCGATCAAGAAGGCTATTGTAATATCACAGGACGCCTCAAGGATATGATAATCCGTGGCGGCGAGAATATTTATCCTCGTGAGATTGAAGAATACTTGTATCGGCATCCAAAAATACAAGATGTAGCAGTCTTTGGGGTTCCAGATCAACGGTTTGGGGAGACGGTAGCCACTTGGATCCAACTAAAACCTGGAGAGTCTTGTGAAGCTGAGGAAGTAATAGAGTTTTGCACTGGCCA
>DGOV01000025.1 GCA_002390205.1 Proteobacteria bacterium UBA4457
GTCTCACCCTACAGTTGGTGGACCAGCAGGGAATACTTACTACGACGTAGGTAAGTCTTTAATTCCAGAAGTAATCGTACTTGAAGGTGAGCCTACAGGTTTCCCTCGTGCACCACTCAGTAAGCGACGTGTTTACTTTGATGCGCGTAACATCGAGTATCCACAGGCAATTTCTTATGATCGTCGTGGAGAGCTCTGGAAGACTTTTGAGCCTGGTTTTAGTCAGTACAACTACGAAGATCCTGAGTCAGCGGCTGTTCGTCCTGGCGCAGCTGGTAAAAAAGTGATGACTACCGATGGTAGACCTGAGTGGAGTTGGAACTGGGTAATCAGTAACGACTTACAGTCGAAACGTGTCACGCGTTTCTACCAAGGTGAGAAAGTACAAGGTGGTTGGAAGTCAAATTATGACCAAGAGACTGCTTCAGACTTCATATCAAACTATATGACCAAGTCTGCTATGAGACGACTCGGAACTTAACACTCCGAAATCGTTAAAATAAAGACCGCGAAACGGGAAACTGTTTCGCGGTTTTTTTTTATCTAAAATTCATCTAAAGTGTAGTCATGCTAGATAGTCAAATCACATACCCAAAAAAAATAATCATACTGGGAGGAGGAACCGCCGGCTGGATGACCGCTGCCCTACTTTCCAAAAAATGGTCTAGTAAAGGTACCTGTATCTCCTTAATAGAATCAGAAACTATTGGAACAGTTGGTGTGGGTGAAGGGTCAACCCCCAAAATGAGAAAGTTCTTTGATAGTTTGGACATTTCGGAAAAGGAATGGATGTCAGAGTGTAATGCCACCTATAAGTGCGGTATACGCTTCCCCAACTGGTCAACTCGTAACGGCTATGAAAGCTATTATCATCCCTTTTTCTCGCAACACGACGACTCCTCCATACGAGCATTCTTTCAGAACACTACGTTACGCAGTAGAAATTTTAATGTCTACGCTCACCCCGACGCATTTTTTATTTCTAACTTTCTAGCTAAAAAGAAATTTGCTCCCTTGGCCCAGTCAAGTACAAGCTACTCGACTGACTATGCTTACCATTTTGATGCAAGCCTTATCGGTGCGTATCTAAATCAATTTTCTCAAGCGGAAGGAGTTAAGCGAATCATAGATACAGTTACTCAAGTAAACCAAGATGGTAACGGAGATATCATCTCCGTTCAGACAATAGACCATGGCATAGTAGAAGGTGATTTTTTTATCGACTGCACGGGTTTTGCCGGTGTGCTAATAAATAAGACATTGAACGTCCCTTTTATTCCATATACAGATAGCTTGTTCAATGACAGTGCAGTAGCTATACCTACTCCGTTAGAAGCTGAAGAAGGCCTTCCTTCAGAAACCATTTCCAAAGCGATGAAGCATGGATGGGCTTGGAAAATCCCACTCACTAACCGATTTGGAAACGGCTACGTCTACTCATCACAATTTACTGACAAGGATGATGCGGAACTAGAGCTACGCAGTCATTTAGGCATTGACAATGACAACGTCGAGGCCCGACATTTAAAGATGAGAGTTGGGCGGACAGAACTCTGTTGGGCAAAAAATTGCCTAGCAGTAGGACTGTCCCAAGGATTTATCGAACCTTTGGAAGCAACCGCTCTTATGGTCGTTCAAGAAACCGTAGAACTGTTCCTCGATACTTACACCTCAGCAGGAAACACTGAAAAAGCGCGACTAACAGTTAATGAAAAAATCAACCTTATCTTTGATGGCGTTCGAAATTATGTACAAATGCATTATAAGCTCAATACAAGAAGTGATACTCCATACTGGGTAGAAAACCGTCAAAATAAAAACCTATCCGATGACATGCAATCTATTCTAAATGTATGGGACAAAGGTGGTGACTTATTGGGAACACTCAGAGAACAGTCAAGCCGTTTAGTCTATAGCCCTACCTCTTGGTATTGCATTCTAGCTGGAATGGGACGATTTCCTTCTCGGCCAAAAAAACCTAAACCTAAGATGGAACATTATTCTGCCGAGGAAGCAAGTGGCTATTGTAAAACTATGATGAAACACTTCGGAGACCATAGAGAAACGCTTAATAAAGAATGATCGCAACAGGTATCCTGGGGGATTTTATGAACACTGGTACTAAGCTGTAAAGAAATCATTTCTTATTAAGAAAATCAGGCATCACCTCTCCAGGAAACCAAATATCTACATCTCCTTGATCGAACAATGTCTCTTGGGAATCAACGAGCCATTTTTCTTTATGTTTGACGACCTCATATAACTCGAACTCTGTAAGACCTTGATTATTGAAGTTATCTTTTGACTTTAGTACATTGGGGACAATTGCAGTCTCATCGCAATTCAATTCTCCGCGACTAAGATGAGCGATACGCTCGTCAATACTGTAGATAACTACCCCGCCTCCTTGGTAGAACATGCGTTGCAGACTGGCCCAATCTTCTCTAGATTTTCTATCCGTCATTGACTCCGTAACAAAATCAAAGGCATCCTCAAAACGGTGTTCCTGCATTGCAATTAAATAATTTCTTACTGCTGCCGACCGGTCATCACCATCCTCTGGGCAGGACTCAGCTTTTAGCACACTAGAGCCAATTACAAAAAAACACCATATTAATATAACTTTACTCATTGCCTTTCTCCCCAAAAAGTAGACCTTGGCACACTCACGCGTTAATCTTAACAGTCTATATAACTCCCCTGCCGCCGCATCGTATACAAATCTGCCGCAACCGAGATTAGAAAAGTCGACGGCACAGCCAGAAAGCAGTACATAGGAACCTTAACACATGTCTAGTGAAAGACTTCAAATTAAACCAACACCTCGAGATGCTATGCGTATTGCAGTGGTTGGCGCCGGTTTTGCCGGTATTGGTATGGGAATACAGCTAAAAGCCGCTGGCTATAGAAACTTTACTATCTATGAGAAGTCGCAGTCATTGGGTGGAACGTGGAGAGATAACACCTATCCCGGATGTGCCTGCGATGTAGCCTCTCACCTATACTCGTTCTCCTTCGAAAAAAATTCCGCTTGGCCAAACGTGTTCTCCAAATCTAAGGATATTCTGCAATATCTAATTTGCTGTGCAGAAAAATATAAAATCATTCCACATGTAAAGTTTGAAAAAGAAATTACTGAACTTCGATATAACGAAGAAACACTCGAGTGGACTCTGAACACAGCCTCAAATGAAGAAGAAATTTTTGACGTGATAATTAACGGAACCGGGCCGCTGAACAAACCCTTTGTCCCGACTATAGACGGCATAAGCCAATTCAAAGGAGAAATGTTTCATTCATCTGAGTGGCAACATGACTCTGATTTAAAGGGTAAAACTGTTGCCTGCATAGGAACAGGCGCGAGTGCGATACAGTTCATTCCAGAAATTGTAGATAAAGTAAAAAAACTTAACGTTTTTCAAAGGACACCAACCTGGCTCGTTCCAAGAATGGATAGATCCTACTCAACTATCACAAAAAAGCTCTTCAAATATATCCCAGGTATTAATTGGATTTACCGCACCTTTTTGTACTGGAGAAACGAATATTATGGAATGGCTATAATGGGATACCCTTTTTTTAATGCCATACTTCAAAAAGCCTCTCTTTTTTACCTACGCGTAAAAGTAAAAGATCCGTCTCTCAGACAAAAACTAACTCCAGAATATCAGATTGGTTGTAAAAGGATTAATATTTCTGACGATTATTATTCTGCCCTACAAAACCCCCATAGTGAGCTAATCACCATTCCAATAGAATCAGTAACAAAAAACGGGGTGATAACTTCTGATGGTAAAGAGTACCCCTGCGATACAATTATTTTTGGGACAGGATTTAAAACGCAAGAATTTTTACAACCAATGAAAATATATGGATGCGATGGCGTTGAACTTACTGAATCTTGGGGAGAAAAAGCAAAATCTTTTATGGGGATCTCTATCTCCGGTTTCCCCAACTACTTTTTGTTACTTGGTCCTAATACTGGATTAGGACATAATTCTGTCGTCTTCATGATTGAATCTCAAATAAAATATGTGATAGAGACGCTCAACTTCATGTCATCAAAAAATATTAAGGCCGTGGATGTTAAAGAAGAACACCAAGAAGAATTCTACTTAAGCTCCCAAAAGAAACTAAAACGTTTATCTTGGGGTACGGGTTGCAGTAGTTGGTATTTATCTAAAAATGGCGAGAATTTTACAATCTGGCCAGGGTTTTCCACTTCTTACTGGTGGAAGACTCTAAATTTCCCAGTTAGCAAGTATTTATTACACAAAGTGGGAAAAATCAGTCAATAATTCTGCTACTTTTAAGGCTTATAAAAAAGGAATAAATGAATTATGGCCATCATTGCAGTCGCCAACATAAAAATAGCAGATCTCGAGCAGTATAAGAAAAGTGGCTATCTTGAGCAGGCGGGAAAAACCGCAACCATGTACGGAGGCACATATATCGTGCGCGCTGGGGGAAGCTCAGTTATTGAAGGCTCGCCAAAAATAGAAAGAATCATAATGATTGAATTTGCTAGCGAAGAGCGATTTCTGCATTGGTACAACTCAGAAGAATACGCTCCATGGAAAAAAGTTCGCCACGCATTGGCTGAAAGTGATATGTTTATCATAGAGAAGCTTACTGACGAGCAGCAGAATGACATTGCGCAAGGCACATCTCGCTGAATAATTTTAACGAATACCGTTAACAAAAATAATTTAGATATGGGGAGAGAACCTTATGGCTCGTATGCGCTTTGGTGTATTTATACCACCACATCACGTTCCGACTAATTACAATCCTACTTATGCTTTACAACGCGATGTT
>DGOV01000071.1 GCA_002390205.1 Proteobacteria bacterium UBA4457
AGCTTCAAATCGAGAAGTTCCATTGTGGGTGCGAGAGGCTCCCAGTAGCTTTTTGCTTCTTCTCCGCAAATCACTCGATTTACCCCAGGCATTGCTTCTGCAATACTTGTATCTATCTGAATAATTTTGGCATGTGCTTGGTTCGATCTAGCAACTGCAGCATATAAATCACCGATTTCTTGATAATTGTCTACATATCGCCCCCGTCCTGAAGTCAGTCTTACGTCTTCCCGTCGCTGTAATGGCTGTCCTATCCAATTTTTCGTTTCTTTGAGTTCTAATTCTGTTTTTCCTAGCGGTTTAGCTTGTGAGTTCGCAACTTTAATAGCATGTATGATATTGGTATAACCCGTACAACGACAGATGTTCCCCGAAATCCCCGTTTTTATTTCATCGTCACTCAGGCGAGCCCCTTTAGACCTTTTTATCAGAGCTGCAGCACTCATAATCATTCCCGAGGTGCAGTAGCCGCATTGAAGGGCATGAGATCCGACGAATGCTTCCTGTATATTCTGGATGATTTTATCATTGCGATAATTTTCTACTGTCGTTATTACCTTGCCATGGACGCTCGCTGCTAAGACGAGACAAGACTTTACGATTTCTCCATCAATTTCAACGGTACATGCACCGCAGGAACCTTCTTCGCAACCAAAGCGTACACTTTTTTTGTTTGCTACAGTTCTCAGAAAGTCAGTTAGAAGCATTCTAGATGGGACAGATTTAACAATCTCTATACCATTAACACTAACTGCAATATCTCGTTCGTCGTTATTCATCGAGTTTGCACCTCAACGAATTTAAAATTCTCCTAGCTAGCGATATAGCAAGCTCCAGACGATATTCTTGGGACCCGTATTGGTCGGTGTGAAAATCATTCAAATGATCACGAATTTTATTCATTATAGTTACTACATGATTCATCTTATTGTGTCCGTCTGTTTCTATGATGAGAGGAACATTACGTGTGCCGCCGATTACCAGGGTGGTTTTTTTTTCTGAAGATACTACGCTGACATTAACAAGTGCTAGATCGTTACGTTGTCGGGAGAACTCTAAATAACAACCTGCAGCGAGTTTATGATTAGGAATTAAAATATTTTTTACTAATTCGTTTTGCAGAATATTTTTTTGAAAAGACACAAAAAAATCTTTTAACGAGATTTTTCTTTCCTGTAACTTGCTATTAATTGTTGTGACGATTGCATTGCTTGCAAGCAATGCAATAGACATGTTCGCACGTGGATCTGACCAGCAAATATTGCCGACTACTGTCGCCAGGTTTCTAACTTGCACATCTCCAACTTGCTGTGCCGCTTCCTGTAGCCAAGGTATGTGTTCCTCAATTATCTGGCTGGATAATAAATCAGACAGTGTTGTTAGAGCACCAATTTCTATAGAGCCTGCTTTTTCTATAATATCGCCGCTGAACTCTGCGATGTTAGATATCGAGATGAGTTTAGTAACTGTGACTTGTCGCAGTCTCATAGATGGAATTAAACTTTGTCCACCCGCTATGACAGTTGCTTCCGTAATCAAATCAAAAGCTTGGGCTATATTTTCTGGCTCATAGTAATCGAAAGATCCCGGTCTCATATTAAATGCAGCTCCCTTTCGCACACATATGTTTTTAAATTAATTCTATGCTAAATTCTATAAAGACGCAGTTGGTTTAAAAAAGTCGCACTACTTTAGTTCATTCTCTACAATCAGTGAAACTAGTGTGTTACTTTTTAAGGGGAAAAAATTGAGTATTCCAGATTTATCGTCGTTCGGCTTTGCGCAAGATTACCAATCTGTATATGACCTTGCTTACCGCTATTCAAAAGAAGAGCTATATCCTTTGTGTGGCAAAATGGACGATGAGGAATGGTTTCCTGAAGATGCCTTTCGTGCGATGGGCGAGCAAGGGCTCCTTGGTGTTACAGTGCCGGTTGAGTACGGTGGTGCTGGCTTAGATGTACTAGCGCAGTGTTTTATTTGTGAGGCAGTAGCGTATTGGAACCATACATTGAGTGCTTCATTGCTGGGTAGCGATAACTTATGTGTTCATAATCTTGTTAAAAACGGCGATAGTGTTCAAAAAAGCACCTATCTGCCAAAGTTTTGCGACGGTTCTGCTATTGGCGCATTAGGGATGACAGAGCCTGGTGCCGGCTCGGATGCGCTTGGAAGTATGGCAACTACTGCGACCCGTGACGGTGATGACTTTATCCTCAACGGACGGAAATTGTTCATTACCAATGGACCTGTTGCAGATGTTCTTCTTGTTTACGCAAAAACAGATCTTCAGAAGAAACAGCATGGCATTTCTGCCTTTATTGTAGAAAAAAAATTCAGTGGCTTTAGCGTCGCCCAGAAACTTGACAAGATGGGTTGGAGAGGTAGTCCTACCGGCGAACTCGTTTTTGATGAGTGTCGTGTTCCAGCTAGTAATTTGGTCGGAGGAGAGAACGAAGGCAACATTGTGATGATGAGTGGTCTCGACGTCGAGAGAGTAATTGGAGCATTCTTTTGTTTAGGTATGGCTCAACGGGCATTGGATTTATCGGTCGAATACGCCACCGTGAGAAAGCAGTTTAAAAAACCAATAGGCAGTTTCCAGCTAGTGCAAGGCATGCTGGCCGATATGTACACTGATCTGGAAAGCTTAAGAGCATTCACTTATCAACTTGGTCGCGAGATCAAAGATTTATCTATTAGCGAAGCAGGTCGTGGTGTAATTCATAAACGGTCAGCTGCAGCTTTATTGTGTGCCGGGCGAGCGTGTATGAAAATACTTGATTCTGCAGTACAAATCCATGGCGGAATGGGATGCATGCGTGAAACTGAAGTGAATAGACTGTATCGGAGTGGGAAAATAATGGAGATTGGTGCAGGCACTAATCAAGTTAGGCAAATCATAATAGCTGGTGAATTGCTAAAAGAAATTGCCTCCTAGTTTACTCCGAGCAATCTAAGACATCGTATTAAATAATTTTTTTCCATATAAGGGTGTGCACGGATTTTTCTCCATCCTGCCCGCGCATTGGTGGAGTTTTTAAGATCAAGTTTTTTTGAGTCAGCTCAAAGTACCTGAGTTGATCATGGCCAGGCCAGCTAGATGCGGATGCCCCCAAGACATGGTGAGTGACAGTGCCTGCTCTAGGATCAATTGTAAAAGTTCCGAAATAGCTTGTGTATCCTTGAAAAGCAACTCGGTATTCGTCATCACCGACTTCTTGAGGGTTGCGTGAACTGAAGATTTTACGATCTGATGCCATGAGTTGAGCTGCCATATTTCCTGCCAGATCATAATTTATACGTCCAACTACTTTCTCTCCTAATGGAAACGCGATCTTTTTATCTCCTTTTTGTGAGTAGCTATCCTCTAGTTCCCATGTACCTACAAAGCGTGCCATCAGGTTGCCCATCTTTAGATCCTTTTAGTTAAGTAACGTATCAGCCTTAATTATAGCAACTGTTTTGTCGAAAGTTTGCCTATAGTAATTTCTGCTGTGGGGAGGAGTCATTTGGGTTTTCAAAGCTGCTCAAACCTATGCCGACTAATCTATAATTTCTATTGTGCGGCAATGTATTGTCTTGTAGCAGAAGCGAGGCTGCAATTAGTAAGGCATCTAGTGAAGGAATTAGTTCGTGAAATGTTCTACTTCTCGTGAGGGCTTGAAAATCGCTGGTTTTGAATTTTAGGGATACAGTTTTTGCATTTAGATTTTTACTAATCATCAGAGCCCAAAGTTTCTCGCATAGGGGCTCTAGTGATTTGCCAAGAGTGGACAAAGGTTTGTCTTGTTCAAAGGTTGTCTCCACAGAAATAGACTTTCTCAGACGATTGTTCCTGACGGGGGACTGATCATTTCCTCGAGCCAATTGAAATAGTCGGGAGCCAAATTTTCCGCATATTGCGATGAGCTGATTCTCAGATAAATACCTTAGATCTCCCACAGTGTCTATGTTTAAGGTTTGTAGCTTTTTCTCAGTTACTGGGCCAACACCGGGAATTTTCCTAATATTAAGAGGAGTGATGAATGAGATAACATCTTGTGGTTTTACCACGCAGATGCCATTCGGCTTATTCCAATCAGAAGCAATCTTGGCGATGAATTTAGATGGGCCAACTCCCGCAGATGCGGTTAGTTTGGTTTCCGAGTATATATCTTTTCTTATATTCTCAGCGATTTCAGTTGCAGATTTAGCCTTTCCTAGATCAGTGACGTCTAAATAAGCTTCATCTAAAGAAAGTGGTTCAATCTTCTCAGTGTATCTTCCAAAAATGTTTTTTATTTGCGATGAAACTAATCGGTACTTTTCGAAGTGAGGAGGTATGAAAACGAGGTTTTGACAGAGTTTGGTTGCCTTAACCACAGGCATCGCCGACCGAACCCCAAATTTTCGGGCTTCATAAGAAGCCGCGCAAACAACAGATCGTTCATTAGGCCAAGCTACGATAACAGGTTTATCTATTAGTTCAGGGTTATCTCTTTGTTCAACGGACGCATAAAAAGCATCCATATCAATATGCAAGATTTTTCTATTATTTGGTTCATGTATCGCACTCACTTTCTTAAAATTGCTTTATCATTTATCCCTTAGCTTAAAGCGTTGAATTTTTCCTGTTGCAGTTTTCGGTAAGTCTTCGACGAAACTTACCCATCGTGGATACTTGTAAGGTGCTAATTCACCTTTCACATAGACCTTAAGAGTTTCCTCCATCTCAGGCGTAGGAGAAAAACCTGCCTGTAGAACTACAAATGCTTTCGGCTTTACAAGTCCTGAGTCATCCGATTTAGCGACTACTGCGGCTTCCAAAACCGCTTCGTGATTCGTTAAGGTATTCTCAACTTCCGTAGGTGAGACATAGATCCCCCCGACTTTTAACATATCGTCACTGCGACCACAATAAATATAGTAGCCTTCGCTGTCTATACGATATTTATCTCCAGTACGAGTCCATTCTCCTAGGAACGTACCACGTGATTTCTTTCTGTTGTTCCAGTACATCAGTGCCATCGATGGCCCTTGTACATGTAATTCACCCA
>DGOV01000117.1 GCA_002390205.1 Proteobacteria bacterium UBA4457
ATATTGCATAGAGATATGAAAAGTGCCAACATCTTCCTTTATAGAGACATGTAGGCAAAACTAGGAGATCTCAACGTTTCTAAAATCGTTAAAAAGGGACTGAGCTATACTCAAACTGGAACACCATACTACGCAAGTCCAGAAGTATGGAGAGATATGCCATATGATTCTAAAAGTGATATTTGGTCACTTGGTTGTGTGCTCTACGAAATGTGTGCTCTTGTGCCTCCATTTCGAGCAGATGATATGCAAGGTCTCTATAAAAAAGTTATCAAGGGAAAATATCCTAGAATTCCAGAACATTTCAGTCAAGAAATGGCAACAGTAATCAAGTTTATGCTGTAAGTATCACCCAGTTACCGACCAACATGTGACTAAATATTATCACTCCCTATCATCGAATCCCTCGTTAAAAAGTTCTTCCCAGAGGACGTTTCTGGGTCGACAGCTGCACAATCAGAGGACAATCCACAAGAGATTCTTCTGAAAACAATCAGACTGAGCAAGAATATCTTTTCTCTAACTGAACGACTTCCTAAAGCCAAATACCGATCACCGAAAGCCGGGACAGAAATGTCGGGAGTAATGCTTCTGCCTAATACAGTTGGATCAAAATCAAAGGGAGCTCTGTAAACAATATCACCAGGAGGAGTGGATGCCAAAGGTAGACAATCAGGTAAACCTAAGAGTAAATCTCGACTTTAGGAGTATCTCGACACACAAAACTAAGGCGGTGGAGACAATAATGGTTATGAAGAAGAAGATGGTGAAAATGAACGTGAAGAAAATACGATTAATGCTCATGCTAGGGCCAAGGCTCTAAAACAAATAAGCATCAAAGCCAAAGGCTAAAACTCTGACTACGAGGGAGACGAGCAGACAAGGCAGCACATGCGAATTGCGAGCTCTGGTAGAAATCCTTCCGACAAAGAGAATCCATCTGATCATAATGAGCTGGCGAGCATCGATAACAGGTCTTTTGATCCTGACCACGAGCCAAGAAAGGAAGGAACACGAAATATGAAACACAGTCCTTCAATTGCAGAGATTCTTCCGAATATAGACGGGCTCAGCGATGGCGCTTCAATAGGAGGTGCCCAAGACAAATCATTTAAGAGAGGTTCTCAGAGCCGTAGCCCAGGTCGAGTCATGGCCCATGCAACTGACAACGAAGATGACTCCACAACATAGAACTACAGAGGCTTGAACAGCGACAACAAGCATTAAAGATCAAGGAAGATCAAACCTATTTAGTACGGTGTCAATAACCAGGCGAACAAGAATATGCTTAAAGTAGTACAGGAAGATGACGCTGTTTCAGGTGGTTCAGGTTCGCACGTATATTTACCTAAGAGTAATTTCGTGTCGATCGTGACCAGTCCATAATATCATCCAATTTAAAATCCACATCAATAAGGTAAAATTCTTTCGCGCGAACGAGCTGCCAATTCAGGGAAAATTATGGGAAATCAAATGAATCCATAAAGTCGAAATTACGGTTAATTGGGAGGAGCTCCAACTTAGAAAGAACCTCTTAAGCTTGTAAATGTATATTCAAATGTTCAACAAAAGCGACAAGCCGCAAGGTAAATGCTCAACAAAAAGTCATCCGAAGAGAAACTGCACAGCCAAAACAGTGGATAATTCATGTACAATAAGCGCCAACCGATTGAACAGAGATATAAGTCTCACCTCCGTGGATAAGATGTACCCTAAGGTATGATCAGAAACCAGTCAAAACCAACTCTTCAGTTACCTGAAATTCACAACACCTCGATTGGAAAGCAAAACGAAGTTCTATCTCGAAACGATATATAAAGTTAGATTTTAAACGGTAATCGTAGCAAAAAGAGCCTGTCCAACGTCCATGGTTAGCAGCTCCAGTCTCCACATGGTTACAGCATGAACCCTCCTAGCCAGGATGGTAAAATGAAAAACTACTACGAAATGGTTGAGAAAAATCGTCAAAAGGGTATTTTCTAAAATGATGTTAGCAAAGTATATATGCTGTCAGGGGGCAACAATAGCCCCTCTGGAATCAATCTTTAAAATCAGTAAATATAATAGAACGATATGATGCTCGCAGGCTCTAACAGTTCCCAGTAGCTCCAGTACCAAAGAAGAGTTTCTGGAGTTGGAGCAAGCCCCTCAAATGCTGAACTGATGAGTGGAGTCGCAGGTTCTGGAGGACTGCCAATGCCAGGATAAAATGGAGTTGCAGGTAGCTATTTTGGTTAACGCAACTAGAGTTAAGACGTAAACGCCTTGGGCAGTGCGCACAAACCAATAAAAAACAAAATCTAATAAAGGAAACGAGCTGCCATGCTCTCTGGCGTTCCGGTGGGAGCAGGATCCATGCATGGCGAAGCTGGCGACGCCGGTGAATACAACTTTGATCACGACAGTCAAGCACAGTAATAATATCTTCAACAACAGCTCCATCATGGAGGACATCAAGGTCATTCTCCTGGAAGTGGTGGTCGATTCAAAAACAGTTAAAACGTGTGATCTAGAACTTTTACGGAAACTTAAATAATAACAACAAAGTTTATATTCTAATATTTTTAAGTAGAAAATAAAATTAAAATAAATATTACTCATTTTCATAATTTTGGGGTTTTG
>DGOV01000059.1:0-29199 GCA_002390205.1 Proteobacteria bacterium UBA4457
AAGTCCAGTAATGGATGAAGCTAACCGGTACTAATTACCCGTGAGACTTGACCATATAACACTAAAGTGTTTTGTGTGTTTTCAAGATGACGAGTGTACATACCAATCCTAATTGACTTATCCGAATTTGCTTCTTTAGTCGTAACTGACCAAAGAGGCTATCAGTTTGTTTGGCGACAATAGCGAGCGGGAACCACCTGATCCCATTTCGAACTCAGAAGTGAAACTACTTAGCGCCGATGATAGTGTGGGGGTTCCCATGTGAAAGTAGGTCATCGCCAAGCATTTTTTTCTAAACCCCTTGCTTTGTCGCGAGGGGTTTTTTTTGGCCTGAATAATGTAAAAATCAGCACCGAACTGTCTAAAACTCCCTAAAAATATCGTTCTGACTGTATTTGAGTTTGAAAAATGGGAAGTAATCCTTCCCCTTTTAATCTAACATCTGTCGCTATTTCTAATATGAGTTTCGAATTATGATTATTGGCGTTCCGAAGGAAATTAAAAACCACGAATATCGAGTTGGTCTCATGACCGAAGCAGTTTCCAGACTGGTCTCTGAAGGTAATCGGGTTCTTGTGGAGCAAGGAGCGGGGACTGGTGTTGGTGCGTTCGATGATGACTACCGAGAGGCTGGAGCTACTGTTTGCGATAGTTCTGACGAGATATTTTTACGATCTGAATTGATAGTCAAAGTTAAAGAGCCTCAGATGGAAGAGTGTGAAAAATTAAGAAAAGGGCAAATTCTTTTTACTTATTTGCACCTAGCCGCGGATCAGGATTTAACTGAACAGCTTATTAAGACAGGGGTAACGGCTATAGCCTATGAGACAGTTACAAACTGTGCTGGCCAGCTTCCTCTTCTATATCCTATGAGCGAAGTCGCCGGTAAGTTAGCGGTTCAGGCTGGTGCGAAGTGCCTTGAAAAACCGGCGAGAGGCAGAGGGGTATTATTAGGCGGAGTCACAGGTGTGGCGCCAGGTTCTGTGCTGATAATCGGTGGGGGTGTCGTTGGCGACAATTCAGCTATGGTGGCACGGGGTATGGGAGCTGACGTAACAATATTAGACACGTCGCTAGATAGACTTAGATACCTTGCTGATAAGTATAACGGATCGATTAAATGTTTATACGCGGCTCCGGGATTACTGCAAAAGCTTATAGGTCAAGTTGACTTAGTGATTGGTGCTGTGTTGGTACCTGGTGCGTCTGCGCCTAAGCTTATTACACGGCAAATGGTGTCTGGTATGAAGCCAGGATCAGTGATTGTTGACGTAGCGATTGACCAAGGTGGTTGTTGCGAGGGATCACGGCCCACCACTCATGAATCACCTACTTTTATAGTGAACGACGTTGTTCATTACTGTGTGGCCAATATGCCTGGAGCAGTCCCCGAAACCTCAACTTTAGCATTGAATAATGCAACATTACCTTACATTTCTGAGTTGGCAAAGCATGGGGTGCGACAATCATTTGTGAATGACGAAGGTTTTTGTAATGGACTGAATGTCTCTAACGGCTATATTACAAATACAGCGGTAGCCGCGAAATTTGGATATGATATAGCCCAGTGGGAAGACGTTTTGTAGCCTGCCATTATGGCTAACTATTAGAGTCGAGTTGTTGAAATTTCTATTGTTATTTGGAGGTTTAAATGAGTAAAGAGCAGATTTTATCCCCGCTGCCGGGTATTTTTTATCGACGAGCAAGTCCAGAGAGCGAAGAGTTTAAGTTGCAAGGAGATAGTGTGTGCGTAGGAGATGTTATAGGGCTAGCTGAAGTCATGAAAAGCTTTCATGAAATAAAATCTCAGGTTGCCGGATACTCCATTACTTTTTTAGTAGAAGATGGAGATGCAATCATGCCCGGGCAAGTGTTGGCTGAGCTAGACGGGTGAGTATCTCTAAAGTTTTAATCGCTAACAGGGGAGAGATTGCAGTTCGGATAATCCGTTCCTGTGAAGCGCTAGGCGTTAGAACTGTGCAAGTATATAGCGATGCGGATGTAGACTCTCTAGCAGTAAAAATAGCCGATAAGGCGGTTCACATTGGGGCATCCCCTGCTGCGAAGTCTTACCTAGACCAGCAAAAAGTAATTGACGTAGCTTTAGCAGAAGATGTCGATGCAATTCACCCAGGCTATGGGTTTCTAGCCGAGAACCCTGATTTCGCTGATGCTGTAGTTTCTGCGGGCCTTATCTTTATAGGACCTAGTGCAAGCTCGATTAGAATGCTGGGTAATAAAGTTTCGGCTCGAGCACTCGTTCAAAGTATTGGTGTTCCAACAGCACCTGGAAGCAGTTCTATACTTAAATCCTTGGAAGAGGCTGTGGAGTTGTCCGAGGAGACTGGCTACCCTCTCATGCTAAAGGCCTCTGCAGGAGGTGGTGGGCGAGGCATTCGGGTTATAAACGACTTATTAGAGTTGCGATCTATGTATCCCCAGGCAAGCGCTGAAGCTAAGGCAGCATTTGGAGATGGGTCTCTTTTTCTAGAAAAATTCATTGCGGAAGCCCGACATATTGAAGTGCAGATTCTTGGAGATGGCGCGAGGTGCGTGCATTTGGGTGAAAGAGATTGCTCTCTGCAGCGCCGCCGACAGAAGGTATGGGAGGAAGCGCCTTCTTTGATTTCCCCTGCGGTGAGAGATCTCTTGTGCCAGCAAGCCATAAAGATATGCGAAGCTGCATCTTATAAGGGTGCCGGTACCGTGGAATTTCTCTATGACACCGTTTCCGAACAGCATTACTTTTTGGAAGTGAACACTAGAATTCAGGTGGAACATCCCGTGTCTGAAATGGTTACTGGCATAGATATTGTAAAAGAAATGATTCTTATCTGTGGCGGAGACAGCTTAGCCTATCAACAGGCTGACATTTGTATCAGAGGTCATGCTATAGAATGCCGCATTAATGCTGAAGATCCAGCAAAGGATTTCCTACCGTGGCCTGGAGTGATTGAGTCATTATCTATACCTGAAGGCGAAGGTATTCGGTTTGATTCAATGCTGCATGAGGGTTGTGTGGTACCACCTTTTTATGATTCTCTTTTAGGTAAGTTAATTGTTTGGGCGCCGACGAGAGGAGAGTGTCTGTCGACGCTAGGAGATGCTCTGATGGCTCTTAAGCTAGATGGAATCCCCACCACAACCAGTCTGCATCGTGCATTAGTTAAGGATCCTCATGTTTTGTCTGGGGATTTTCATATTGGCTTTTTAGAAGAATGGTTGTTGAGTCAGTATCCTAGTTAATTCTTTTTAGGAACCTGCGTCAGTCAGATTCTTGACTACTGACTTAGGTTTATTTCTGTAGGAAGTGCCGGTTAATTTGCTACTATACAGACATGAATATATCTAGAGACTTATGGATTGACAAGTGATGGAAGGAATTAATGCCTTAATGGCTTTACGCAGATATTTTTTAGTTACGTGGATTTCTGTTCTTTGCTTTCTATTTTTTGGCGAGCCCGCGTTAGCTAAAAGTATGGAAAGCGTAGAAGTCCTTAGTGGACATTGGCAACTGCTGGGTAAAGTTTCTGATAATTTTAAAAAGTCGTCAAAAAAGCTAAATGCTCAGATTATGAAAGATCGTCGATTGAAGGAAAGCGAGAACCAGAAATTCGACAGGAAAAAGCCTAAGGAGCGGAATAAATATCAAGCCCAGCGCGCAGCGACGGAGCGTCAAATCAATGACAACTCAGTTAATAAGTATTGGGGTGGACCAGACGAGCAAATGCAAATCATGGAGGCAAAAGAAGTTAAAATTCATGTCGGACGAAAGATAATCGTTCTCTACGATTCTTCATTGAAGCGTCTGTTAACGGTAAACCCTCAAGGTCGAGCTTTTTCGCATTCTGGTACAGAGGTAACTCGCGATGTTGTAGGCGATTCGCTAACTTATGCGGCAGACAAAAAATTGATCATCGAAACAACTGGAATTACTGGCGTTGAGTTTTCTGAGCACTATTACTTGGATCCCGAGACACAGAATTTAGTACAAGAACTTCATGTTGAAGATGATCGAAGCAGTGTGTACAGCCTTAATATGGTGCGCTACTTCACTCGTGCCGATAGTCGCTAGATCTGGTTTTTTTCGCTAACGCGAGGCGTTGTCATCCCCGTGCCCGGACATACCGTTCTTAGGAACGGTCACTCTCTCTCATCATCCTCGATTCCAAGTCGATAAGAGGAGAGACCTGTGCATTTTTATGCTAAGTGATTCCCAGTAACTTCAAACCCCAAATGATAATTATCACATGCTGCACAGTAAACAGGGTTGCACGCACAATAACCATAGGCACTGACTGGATGAAAAGCATATGCACTAATGATTGCCCAATTCTGGACACAAGAAAAACTAAAGCTAACCCATCTGTTATGATTACGGTTTGACCTTGTACCATCGCAATTAATATTATTGCGGCTGGTAGTGCTAGATTTTCGAGGCAGTTGGCATGCGCGCGAGTTACCCGCAAACCGAAATTGCTTAGATCATTGCCATCGGGTTTATAGCTATTTAACTCTTTACCTGCAGACATCCTGACGCCAACTAGCACAAACGTTAGTGCTACTGACCAGAGCACTAAGCCAACTAATACTTCCATTGAACTCATATCATCCCCTTAATTATTTTTGTTTAGCTAGTCTAGAATACTAACTGGAATATTTCTTTTATGCGACTGGCATCTTAATCGTGACGTGAGCACATAATTCAGATTAGATTTAACTGCTGGATGCTTTTTAGTATTGAGTTATGCAAAGAGGGAGATGAGCACACTATTCCTTGGTTTTTCTGCAGTAGTCTTCCATATCCAAAATTCAAGGGCTTGCCGCGAGCATCAGTCACTATTGCTCCTGCTTCTTCAGCAATCAACTTTCCAGCAGCATGATCCCAAATTTTTTCAACATAGAGTTCATCTGTAGGCAGCCTTACATAAGCGTCCGCTTGGTTTCGCGCGACAATAGAGTATTTGCATTGGCTGTCTATTTGTATGGCTTTCGATTTTTTCTCTAAATGTTCAGCGATTTTTTTACTGGTACTTGTGCTTGAATGACGCCATTCTACTGATCCGCAAATACGTATTGTACTGTTATCGGAAGGAGTACTTCTGGTGCTTATGGGTTTAGGCTGCGACGCGCTCAAATCATCTGCAGTAACCCAGCACCCGCCATTTTTATATGCATAAAAAATACAACCTTTCTCTCCGGGAATGTCTAGAGGATCAACTAGTCTAGTTGACATGTTTGGACAGCCCATTATCCCGAATACTACCTGTCCCTGCTCTATTAAAGCTAATGAGATTGCATAGTGGTCACCTCTCAAGAACCCTCTAGTCCCATCTATAGGATCAAGTGTCCAGTATCTTTCTCCAGTCGCATCATGGCTGCCGAGATCTATCGCATCGAGCACCTCGCTTGCAGTTATTCCACGTAAAGTTTCACCGACACATGCAGTCACAGCTTTTGCTAGAGCTCCATCTGACCGCAAGTCATTGCTATCCTCCTCTCCAGCGAGAAGAACCGGGCTCCCGAGACTACTTTGCAACTTATAAGCGATTAGTGCTTGTACGGCGTAGTCAGCAACAGTGACAGGGCTATGGTCCATTTTTGTATGTTGTTGAATGTGGCTTATTGATTTTTGAGCCTTTCTAGCAAGCGAACACGCGTCTGATATTGCTTGAAGGCAGTTATGAAGTTGAAAATCATTGGTCATGGAATTGTTCAGTTGACATTATATTAAAAGGTCGGCACTCATGTCTGTAATAAGTCAGCACTATGGTAAACTAATAATGAGTAAATGAGTAAAAAAAGCATTGTTTGCAACCTGATGGTGGATCCTAATCTAGGCCGATCTAACTACCTAATCTTTTTTGAGGACACGTGAATGACTGGTGATAAAATTTATCCTATCCCTCAAGGCTTTTTAAATAAAGCTAATATCAGTGAAACTGAATACCGAGAAATGTATGGGCTTTCTGTTGAAGATCCTGATCGGTTTTGGGCTGAGCAGGCAGAGAAATTCATAACGTGGGACACCAAGTGGGACCAAGTGAGTAATTGCGATTTTTCTGAGGGCAAGATCGAGTGGTTTTGCGGTGCTAAATTAAATGTTGCAGTCAACTGTCTTGATCGTCATTTAGAGAAGCGTGGCGAGCAAGTCGCTATTATTTGGGAGGGTGATGAGCCTGGTGATGATGCTAAATTAACTTACCAAGATCTTTATGAACGTGTGTGCCGATTCAGTAATGCGTTGAGAAGACAAGGTGTGGCCAAGGGTGATAGGGTTTCAATCTATATGCCAATGATCGTAGAAGCAGCAATAGCGATGTTGGCCTGTGCGCGCATCGGGGCTATTCACTCGGTGGTGTTTGGAGGGTTTTCTCCGGATGCTTTAAAAGATCGAATTCTTGATTCCCAATGCACTGTATTGATAACAGCTGACGAGGGGTTGAGAGGAGGTCGCTCAGTTTCTCTAAAAGAAAATGCTGATCGAGCTTTACAGAGCTGTCCAGAGGTACAGACTGTATTTGTGGTTAAGCGGACGGGAGGTGAAGTAAATTGGAGTGAAGGACGAGACCATTGGTACCATGATGCAGTAGCTGCCGAAAAACCGGAGTGTCAGCCGGAGCTAATGGACGCAGAAGACCCTCTGTTCATCCTTTATACCTCTGGTTCAACGGGGAAACCAAAAGGAGTGCTCCATACGACCGGAGGATATTTATTACATACTGCAGTCACGCATAAATATGTTTTTGATTACCAAGACGGTGATACGTATTGGTGTACGGCTGATGTTGGATGGGTGACTGGGCACTCATATATTGTTTATGGTCCTTTGGCTAATGGAGCCACTACGTTGATGTTTGAGGGAGTACCGACTTATCCCGACGCAAGTCGTATGTGGAAGGTGATTGAAAAGCATCAAGTCAATATTTTCTATACGGCTCCCACAGCAATCAGAGCTTTGATGGCGCATGGTGACACGTATGTTGAAGCATGCGACTTGGATAGCCTTCGAGTGCTGGGCAGTGTTGGAGAACCGATCAATCCTGAGGCATGGGATTGGTACTACCGGGTAGTTGGAAGGTCGCGCTGTCCCATAGTAGATACTTGGTGGCAGACTGAGACAGGTGGTATTTTAATTACACCATTGCCCGGGGCGATAGCTTTAAAGCCAGGATCCGCGACCCTACCATTTTTTGGTATTGTGCCTGAGCTACTAGATGAACAGGGACACGAGCTAGAAGGTCCTGCCTCAGGTTCTTTAGTGATTAAAAAATCATGGCCTGGACAGATGAGAACCCTCTACGGCGATCATGAACGGTTCAAGGAAACATATTTTAAGATGTTTCCAGGTAAATATTTTACTGGCGATGGGGCTAGAAGAGACGAGGATGGCTACTACTGGATAACCGGTCGAGTTGATGATGTTATTAATGTGTCTGGGCATCGTATGGGTACCGCTGAGGTAGAGAGTGCTTTGGTCTTGCACGATGCTGTAGCAGAGGCAGCGGTAGTTGGATTCCCACATGATATTAAAGGACAAGGAATATATGCATATGTCACGTTAATGCATGATGTTGTTCCTTCTGAGGACTTGCGCGTAGACTTGATGGCACATGTGCGGACAGAGATAGGCGCCATCGCAACTCCTGATATTCTCCAATGGGCCCCTGGCCTTCCAAAAACTCGGTCTGGAAAAATAATGAGAAGGATTTTGAGAAAGATTGCATCAAACGAGGTGGAGTCTTTAGGAGATACCTCCACTCTTGCCGACCCCGGTGTTGTAGATGAGCTTGTGGAGAATCGACCGAAAAAAACCCTATGAGAATAAAATAGATGATGGTGAAAGATGAGCAGTAAAGATTCCTCGGCTGCGAGTGGCTGGAACATGTCTGAGCATTCAGCCTTACTTAATGTAGGAGACGGTGCCTTTTTCCCTATTAATAGAGCAGCCCTTGGGTACCAAGCTTTTCTTGAGTCAATGTCAGAAATTGTCTTAAGACAAGGTTTAGAAGATGATATTGGGCAAAGCATCATTGATTTTATCGATAAATTGCGAGAACAATTACCTGCAGGTGTGAAGGACTGTCATCCTTCCAACTGGTATGTCAATCCAATTTATCCAGCCTTACTTGTCTTGAGTGAAAGTAATTTGAAGGAGCTGAATGATATTCAGCTTGCCACTGAAGCATGGGTTGAGAAGGGCTCAAGTATCCCAGTGGTTGGGCCTCAGAGGGAGTGGCAAACCACATTTCTGTCAGTGCAGCATGATCATATTCAATGTCATAAAGCAATAGTCGTGTTATGTAGGCACTATTATTCAGCTACTGAAGAGGCATTGCGATGCTTTTCTTTGGCGTTAGCTGGGATGGATGACAACAGAAAAATTAATACTCTAGCCCAGCTTTATGATTTTTGGATAGGTATAGCCGAGGGAGTTTACAACACTACTCTAATGAGGGATTCGTTCAGTAGGGATTTTGGAGATGCAGTCAATGCCTTGTCGAAGTATAAAAAATCAGTGACAAAAATATCGGATATGATCTTAGGAGCGATGGACCTACCCGATATTAAAATGATAAAAAACTTACTTTCTAAGCAAGGCGATCTGGAGAGTCAGCTTCGTGATCTGAGATTGGAACTGACTAACTTAAGAGATAAATAGCTGGTTAGAATTGTCGCTTTTAGAGTTTTACAACGACTACTGAGGAGGCTGCATGCCAAGGCTGAATTTTTCCAAAGAACTTGTCATGCGAGAGGTTGCTGATTTTCAATCTAGACTTCTTGCTAGTTCTGAGGTTAGGCACAAACTCAGAGACGTCTCGCTTTGCCCAACTCCTAGAAGTTCTATTGCCTCACTTGAGAGTATAACTTTATATCGCTATTTGGGAGAACCACGTGGGGAACCAATTTTAATTATATATGCCTTAGTAAATCGCCCGGATATGATCGACTTAGAAATTGGTCGCTCATTAGTTGAGAGTCTCCTTGCTAGAGGGTTCGATGTCTATCTAATTGATTGGGGCTACCCCTCAGATAGTGATTACAGTCTTAGCTTAGATGACTACGTTGGAGGCTATATAGACTATTTCGTAGATATAATTAGGGATAGTTTAGGTAGTGAGAAAATCAACATCCTTGGAGTGTGTCAAGGAGGTACATTTAGTGTTTGTTATGCCGCACTTAATCCAGAGAAAGTGAAGAGGTTGATTACGACTATAACGCCTATTGATTTTGATACACAGTTTGATTCTATAAGTCATCTATTTAGAAACGTAGACATAAATTTACTGATGGATGCTCACATAAATATGCATGGCGACTTTTTGAATGCAATTTTTCTCTCTTTAAAACCTTATCGTTTGTTGCAGCAAAAGTATATTCACTTCCTTGAGAACATTGACGATTTTGATGCTAGTGCAACTTTTTCCCGTATGGAAAAATGGATTTTTGACAGTCCGTCGGTGGCTGCTAAAGTTTTTCAGGAGTTTAGTCTGGAGTTTTACCAAAAGAACAGTTTATTCCTTGGCAACTTGGTTATTAATGGATACAAAGTCGATACCCAAAAATTAACGATGCCGATACTCAATATTTATGCAGCAAATGATCACTTGGTTCCACCGGCCTCATCACAAGGATTAAGGAGCATTGTCCCCACTCAGAATTATACAGAAAGAGAAGTGCCTGGGGGTCATATTGGTATTTACGTGAGCACCCAGGCGAAGATTGCAGTTGCGGGTATCTTAGCCGAATGGCTTGCTGAGCTCGGCGAGGGTTCTTAAGATCAAGGCAGTTTTTTATCGCGAGTATTAAGGTGCCTGTTAATCTCTCTTTAACAGTTCAATACGTTAGGGGGCAGATTTTGAGATGTAATAGACGTGACAGCTTCAATAAGAAATTCGAGGATATTTGGCCATTAACTAGTTTTATTCTTGGAAGAATAAAGGGAGAAGATTGGCTGAATTAACTGCGGCAGAGCTTGGTAATTTCTGGCATAATTATAGGATTATAACTCAACCGCTAGTTCGGCTGAGGTTTAGTTGCGAACACTATATAAAGGTAGATAAATGACAAGTAACCAGGACCTGTCTAAATGGGTGATGGAAGTTGCAGCCCTTACTCATCCAGAGAGCATACATTGGTGTTCTGGCTCAGAGGAGGAGAACTCCGCACTAAAGAAATTGATGTTATCGACGGGAGATCTATTAAAGTTAAATGAGGAGACCCATCCTAATTGTTTCCTTCACAGATCTGACCCGAAAGACGTTGCAAGAGTCGAGCATTTGACCTTTGTCTGTTCTGAGCTTGAGGATGATGCTGGACCAAATAATAATTGGATGTCACCAGATGATGGGCATGCCAAGATTGATCCGCTTTTTGCAGGAAGTATGAAAGGTCGGGTTATGTATGTAATTCCGTATCTAATGGGTCCGTATGGCTCACCGTTCTCTCGGGCAGGAGTCGAAATAACGGATAGCCCCTATGTGGTAGTCAATATGCGTATTATGGCGAGAATAGGCGAACGTGCACTTCACCATATTGAAGACTGTAAAAGTTTCGTGAAAGGGTTGCACTCTTTAGGTGACCTGAGCCCAGATAGACGGTGCATCATGCATTTCCCTGAAGAATTATTGATTAAAAGTATCGGCTCAGGATATGGAGGCAATGCACTACTTGGAAAAAAATGTCACGCCCTAAGAATTGCAAGTTCACAGGCTCGAACTGAAGGCTGGCTAGCTGAGCATATGCTCATATTGGGATTGGAATCTCCTGCTGGAGAAATAACGTATGTGGCCGCAGCTTTTCCGTCTGCTTGTGGTAAGACCAACTTGGCAATGCTGGTGCCGCCTGAAGGCTATGAAAGCTGGAAGGTTTGGACAGTTGGTGACGATATTGCTTGGATGCACCTGGGCTCTGACGGCAGATTGTGGGCGATAAACCCAGAAGCAGGGTTTTTTGGTGTTGCACCGGGGACTAGTTTAAAAACAAACCCTAATTGCATGAATACTTTAGGACGAAATGCTATCTATACGAATGTAGCTGTTACTGAAGATATGCAGCCTTGGTGGGAAGGAATAGATGGGGAGAAACCTGCTAATTTGATCGATTGGCAAGCACGAAAACACGATCCTGAGATCACAGGAAAAGCGGCACACCCCAATTCAAGATTCACAGTCTCTGCAAATCAATGTCCTAGTTTCTCACCTGAGGGTGATGCGGCTTCAGGAGTTCCTATTTCGGCCATAATTTTTGGAGGTAGGCGTGCGTCTGTAAGTCCTTTAGTCTTCGAAGCAATGGACTGGGAGCATGGTGTCTTCGCGGGTGCTTCGATGGCTTCTGAAACTACCGCGGCGGCATCTGGACAGATAGGTCAAGTAAGACGGGATCCAATGGCGATGAAACCATTTTGTGGGTACAATTTTGCTGATTATTGGGCGCACTGGTTAAGCTTCTCTGAAAAATCGAATAAGCTTCCTAAGGTTTTTCATGTGAATTGGTTTCGCAAGAATGAAGATGGCGAATTTTTATGGCCAGGCTTTGGGGAAAACATGCGTGTACTTGAGTGGATTGTTAATCGCTGTGAAGGATCAGTAGAGGCGGATGAGATTCCGATTGGCTATGTTCCAAAACCGGACAGCCTTAATTTAGCAGGGCTAGATATTGGCCCTGCGACCATGCAGTCTTTGTTAGGCATTACGC
This sequence comes from Proteobacteria bacterium UBA4457, assembly GCA_002390205.1. Lineage (GTDB taxonomy): Bacteria > Pseudomonadota > Gammaproteobacteria > UBA4457. The sequence continues at coordinate 11,698 of DGOV01000059.1, forward strand.
CGTCGGTATGGGTTAATGAAATCAATGAGATTGAAGAGTATTTTAACACGTTTGGAGAAAAGGTCCCTGATGTGTTGTATGCGCAGATTAAGAGGGTTAGACAAGCAGTCTCGGCAGAAATTTAGGTTCGTGGTTACTTTTTTGGGTCAGCTTCAGGATCTGTAATCTGCTTGAAGAACTGCGCTTGCATTTGATTCCAGACTTCTAGGTTCTGCTTAGTCATTTCCGCTAAAGGAGCTGTCATAGGATTCAACCTTAAAGCATCTGTTAGTTGGGATTGCATCTTCTCCTGTTGATCCTTAAATATGTTTATACTTTCGCACAAACTCTCTCCGGCAAGCCCCTGTACTGATTTCCCATAAAAACCAATAATTTTTTCCAGCGCATCGATTGTAAACAAGGGTTCACCGCAGTCCTCTTGCTCGGTGATGATCTGCAGCAATATGCTTCTCGTAATATCATCTCCATTTTTTTTATCGATTACACAAAACCCCACCTCTTCTACCACTAGTTTTCTAATGTCACACAATGTTACATATCTACTTTCTTCGGTATCGTATAGTCGACGATTGGGGTATTTTTTTATTACACGCTTCAAATTTTCGGTCATACTAGGTTCCTGGGATATCGAGCTTCCTCTTTATTCTTAGTGTCAATTGCTGTGTGAGGCTCGCATATAGATGCATCTGCTGCCTTTGTACTCTTTCAAGATCTCTTGGTAACCTAATTTAAGCCGCATAGTTTTTTCTTGCAAGGAGAAAGAGCGTTATTTTCTACTAAATACACAGTTGGTTTGAAATGTAGTTAGCTCTACAATTCTAGAAGTGTATCGTGCGAGATTCTACTGCCAAGGCTGCTTCGTGCAGCGCTTCAGATAGAGTTGGGTGTCCGTGAATAGTCCTAGCTATGTCTTCGGAGCTCGCTCCGAACTCCATAGCTATCACGGCTTCCGAGATTAGTTCCGAAGCATTCGGCCCAATAATATGCACTCCTAGAACGGTATCCGTTATCTCGTCGGCAATGACTTTCACGAAGCCTTGGGTGCTTCCCATAGCGTGTGCTCTGCCACTTGCCAGAAATGGAAACGTCCCAACTCGAATTTTGCGATTAGCTTCCTTGAGCTCTCTTTCATTTTTACCCACCCAAGCAATTTCTGGCCACGTATATATTACCCAAGGGACAGTATTGAAGTTTACGTGCGGACTCTGTCCAGAAATACGTTCTGCTACTGCTACACCTTCTTCGCTTGCTTTATGCGCAAGCATTGGTCCCCTGACACAATCCCCTATAGCATAAATGTTGTCAACGCCCGTATGACACTTATCATCAACAACAACAAAACCGCGATCATCAGTTTTTATTCCTACAGCTTCTAACCCGAGATTTGCTGTATTAGGACATCTTCCAACAGCGACTATCACTTTGTCAAAAGTTGTGGATTGCTGGCCTTCTTTATTTTCGTAGTGAACTTCGACTTTCTCTTCTAGGTAATTCGTTGCGGTAACTTTGGAATTCAGTTGTATTTTTAAACCTTGTTTTTTGAAAATCTTGTATGCTTCTTTTGAAATTGCCGCATCTGTAGTGGGGAGGAATTCTGGTGCCGCCTCTAGCATTGTTACTTCAGAGCCGAGGCGTCTCCATACGCTGCCTAGTTCTAAACCTATGACCCCTGCACCTATTATGCATAGACTATCTGGAACCTCTGTCATAGATAGCGCACCGCTTGAATCGATAACACTTTTATCATCAGTTTGCGCCGTCTTTATGCTAACTGGGTTAGAGCCGGCCGCGATGATAATATTATTACCACAGACGTTTGATGTTGAACCATCATTGTGTGTAATGGCCACTTCTTTTTTTCCGATGATCTTTCCAGAACCTTTCAGCCAGTCGACTTTGTTCTTTTTGAAAAGCCCTGCAATTCCTTGGGTCAACCCGGCAACAATTTTATTCTTTCTCTCTAGCATTTGCGTTACGTTCAAAGAAACCGTTGCCTCTATTCCATGAGCCTTGCTTTCTTCGGTCAAAAACTCAAAGTGGTGAGAGGAGTCAAGTAACGCCTTAGAAGGAATACAGCCAACGTTTAAGCAAGTTCCCCCAAGTATCGGCTTATTATTTTTGTCTAACCATTTTTCTATACAGGCAGTTGAGAGCCCAAGTTGCGCACAACGAATCGCCGCTACATAACCTGCAGGACCACCGCCCAAAACTATCACATCAAATTCTTTTTGCTTTTCCATTAGTGTTATATTGCCAACAATAGGCGCTCCGGCTCCTCAAGGGTGCATCTGATAGTATCTAAGTATTGAACGGCATCTCGCCCATCAATAATCCTGTGGTCGTAAGTCAATGCGAGATACATCATTGGTTGTATTACAACCTCCCCGTTAGATGCGACAGGTCTTTCTTGTATTTTATGCATTCCCAAAATAGCGCTTTGGGGTGTGTTGATGATTGGTGTAGATAAGAGTGAACCATAGACACCGCCGTTACTAATAGTGAAAGTTCCGCCTGTCAGCTCATCTATAGTCAGTTTCCCATCTCTAGCTCGTTCTCCAAAATCACGAATACGTCGTTCTATTTCAGATAGCGACAGTTTATCAACATCACGTAGAACAGGTACTACTAGTCCGCGCTCCGATCCAACAGCAACTCCTACGTCAAAATAACCGTGGTAGATAATATCGTCCCCATCTACAGCAGCGTTCACAATCGGGAATTTCTTCAAAGCTTCAACGACGGCTTTCACGAAAAATGACATAAAGCCTAGTTTCACTCCATGGCGCTTTTCAAATTCATCTTTGAATTGACTACGCATGTCCATTATCGGCCGCATATTGACTTCGTTAAATGTAGATAGCAATGCATTTTCTTTCTGCGCTATCAACAGTCTTTCTGAAGTTTTTCTTCTCAGTCGACTCATCGGCACTCGTTCTTCGATTCTTGATGTATCTTTTTGCGCAGGCCTAGCTTGCACTGGTGAGGCTACAGAAAATACATCTTTTTCATTTTGTTCGTGTGTCTTGTTGAGGTGTTCTAATACATCAGCTTTGGTGATCCGTCCTTTATTGCCACTCGCCTGTATCTCACTTAGTGTGACGTTATTTTCTTCAGCCAGTTTGCGTGCAGCTGGTCCTAGTTTTAAGGGCTGCGCTGGAGGGGATTCGACCTCTAACACATCTGATTTTGGTCTTTCTTCATTAGAAGACACCTTACCCGATCCTTCGGTGTCGATGACAGCGAGAATATCGTTCTCTAGCACTAGATCTCCTTCATTTTTGAGGATCTCTTTCAAAATTCCCGTTTCTGGAGCGGTAATCTCTAGGGTGACCTTGTCAGTCTCAAGGTCAATTAGACTTTCTCCTTTTTCTACGGAGTCTCCTAGATTTTTATTCCACTCGAGCAGAGTGGCATCTGGGACAGACTCAGCTAAGATCGGCACCTTTATTTCAATTAACACTTTCTCCCTCCTGGAGGTTCTTTACAATGAACATTCTACTTTCTAGAAACTTTGGCGACTACTGATTGAGTTTAAAAGCTTTGTTTATTATTTCTTTCTGCTGTTCCGCATGCAGAGAAGCATACCCCACTGCAGAGGAAGAGGAAGAGGGTCTTGCGATACATGTCAGTGGCTTAGTTTCGTCGAAGCACCCGCCTAAGTAGCTTGTGGAAAGTAACATTGACCAAGCTCCCTGGTTTCGTGGTTCTTCCTGGACCCATACAAGCTCCTCAGCATGAACGTATTGATCTAAGACTGTTTTCATTTCTTTTTTCGGGAACGGGTACAGCTGTTCTAACCTGATAATTGCTACATCTGTGATGCCGTTATCGATTTTCCCTTGGTGTAAATCGAAAAATACTTTGCCGCTGCAAACTAGGATCCGTTTTACATTTTTCGTATCAGATATTATTGCATCGTCTATGACTGGTTCGAAAGCTCCCTCATAAACATCGCTGAGGCTAGACACCGAAAGCTTATGTCGCAAGAGACTTTTAGGGCTCATGATGACCAGAGGTTTGCGGTAAGATCTTAGCATTTGTCGGCGGAGCAAGTGGAACATTTGAGCAGGTGCGGTCGGATAGCAAACTTGCATATTATCCTCTGCACAGAGTTGTAAATACCGTTCCAAGCGGGCAGAAGAATGCTCAGGGCCTTGCCCATCGTATCCATGTGGAAGCATCATGACAAGACCGCAGAATCTACCCCATTTTGCTTCGCAAGATGCGATGAATTGATCTATGACTACTTGTGCGCCATTAGCAAAATCCCCGAACTGTGCTTCCCAGATGACTAAAGAGTTCGGTTCAGTACTTGCGTAGCCATACTCGTATCCGAGCACGGCCTCTTCAGATAAAGTTGAATTGATAACTAAAAAGGTTTCCTGGCTTTCACTCAAGTTCTGGAGGGGAAGGTAGGTGTCCCCGGTTTTTTGATCATGCAGCACTGCGTGTCTATGAAAAAAAGTACCTCGAGCACTATCTTGCCCCGAGATTCGAACGGGATATTTATCTGTTAGCAAGGATGCATAGGCTAGAGTTTCCGCAAAACCCCAATCGAATGGTTTTTCGCCTGCTGCCATTGCGCGTCTATCTTGGACAATTTTCTTCACTGAGCGGTGCAGTGTGAACGGACTGGGCATTGCGTTGAATTTATCCGCAAGAACTCTTACTTCTCCTTCAGTGAGGGAGGTGTTGGCATGGTTACGCCAGTCTGTGCCAGAAAATGCATCAAAATTCGTTTCAAATTGATGATCGATAACTTTGGTATAAGGTCTAGAAACCACAAAGTCGTTTTCTAACGCGTTGATATATTTATCGGCCATTGATTTTGCTTCGCCGGCAGTTACTACCCCTTCCGAGACGAGCTTTTCTGTATATATCTTACGCACTCCGGAATGATTTCTTACATTTTGATACATTATCGGCTGTGTAGCAGCAGGTTCATCAGCTTCACTATGACCATGCTTGCGATAGCATATAAGGTCGACTACGACATCTTTGTTGAACTCCATGCGAAAATCAACTGCCATTTGGCCTACTAGAGCGACTGCTTCAGGGTCATCCCCGTTAACATGAAAAATAGGTGCTTGAACCATTTTGGCAACATCTGTGCAGTATAATGTCGATCGAGAATCTAGAGGGTCACTGGTTGTGAAGCCGATTTGGTTGTTAATAATGACGTGAACAGTCCCCCCAGTAGAGTATCCTCGTGTTTGAGATAGATTTAGAGTCTCCATTACAACACCTTGGCCGGCAAAGGCCGCGTCGCCATGTATAAGTAGTGGTAGCACTTTATTCCGGTTGAAATCTTTTCTACGGTCTTGCCTAGCTCTAACCGATCCTTCTACTACAGGGTTAATTATCTCCAGATGGGACGGGTTAAATGCTAGGGTTAAATGCACCGAACCACCGGGAGTTTCTACGTCCGAAGAAAAGCCCATATGGTATTTTACGTCACCTGACCTGAGCTCCGTTGGACCAGTTCCTTGGAATTCTTCAAATAGTTTTGCGGGGTGTTTGCCAATAATATTTATGAGGACATTGAGTCGTCCTCTATGTGCCATGCCAACAACACACTCTTTGACTTGATGGCGCCCCGCATCTTCCACTATCTGGTCGAGTAACGCGATTGTGCTTTCTCCACCTTCAAGCGAGAATCTCTTCTGGCCGACGTACTTTGTATGTAAAAACTCTTCCAAGGCACCTGCGGCAATTACTCGGTTCAAAAGGTCTTTCTTCTTTTCATCACCAAATGAGGGCTTTGATTTAATCGTTTCTAATCTTTGTTGTATCCAACGTTTTTGATTTGTTTCCACGATATGCATATATTCGGCACCAATAGTCCCACAGTATGTGCCGCGCAAAACCTCCAGTATCTCGCGCAGTGTGGCTTGTGCAGAGCCTTGTAGCGAACCAGTGTTAAAGAAAGTACCTAGATCCGCATTGTCGAGTCCGTGGAATGTGGGATCCAGTTCAACTGTCTGAGGCCTGGCATATTGATTTAGCGGGTCTAGGCTAGCTTGTCGATGACCTAGAACTCGATAGGCATTTATTAGCTGAAGAACTGCTACTTGTTTTGTCCCGTCTATGTGCAGGCTTTCTTCGCTGGTTCTTTGTTGACTGCTAGCTGCTTGCGTTCCAATCTCTAGCATTCTAATTTGTGCTTCTGAATGTCGTAGTGAGATTTCACGCTCAGTCTCACATTGTCCTTCATCAATTTCTAGAAAGTATTGTTGCCACTCTTCTGAAACACTTTTTTTGTTAGAGAGGTAAGAGGAATAGAGATCATCTAGGAACGGTGCATTTCCGTCGAATAAGCATGATGGACGCCGCATAGCCATTGAATATACCTGGGCAAATATGAGTTAAGTTAAATTATAAATACGCACATAAAGAATGTCATCATCGTAAGTTACTAATGAATGAACATTACAGAGTTGCCAATTCTGAATCAAACGCTTGAAAAAGTCATCAACTAGTAGCATTTTTTTACAGATTTTTAACGTGTCCCACCGAAGATGAATTTAGGGGCTATCCTTGCGTCAATTTATTCAGACCGTTATCCTACGTGACATAACATACATCAAAAATATTCTTACTAATTTAAGGAAGTTAAAAGCATGAAATCTCCCGTTCGGATAACAGTGACTGGCGCAGCAGGTCAGATAAGCTACTCTTTGTTGTTTCGCATAGCATCAGGCCAAATGTTGGGACCAGAACAGCCTGTGTCTCTTCAATTACTGGAAGTACCTCAAGCGATGAACGCACTAGAAGGCGTTGCGATGGAACTGGATGACTGTGCATTTCCTTTGGTAAGAGGCATCGGCATGTTTGACGATCCCAATGCTGCGTTTGAGAGTAGTGACTACGGCCTCTTAGTGGGTGCTCGACCAAGAGGTCCAGGGATGGAGCGAAGTGATCTGCTAGCGGCAAATGGCGGTATATTTACGGTTCAAGGTCGTGCGATCAATGACCGAGCTAGCCGCAGCGTTAAAATTTTAGTGGTTGGTAACCCAGCGAATACAAATGCCTGGACATGTATGAAGAGCGCGCCAGATATTGAAGCCAAACAGTTCACGGCGATGACAAGATTAGATCATAATCGCGCCATAGCTCAGCTTTCTAGCGCAACTAATACTCCCGTCAACGACATTAAAAAAATGACTATATGGGGCAATCATTCGACAACACAATACCCTGACCTTAGCCAGACCACGATTGCTGGAACCGCTGCCTTAGAGTCAATAGAGCGTTCTTGGTATGAGAATGACTATATTAGTAAAGTGGCCAAGAGAGGCGCCGAAATTATCGGGGCCAGAGGTGCTTCAAGCGCAGCCTCTGCAGCAAATGCTGCGATGGAGCATATGCGAGATTGGGCGCTTGGTACTGAGTCTGGAGATTGGACTAGTATGGGTGTTCCTAGCGACGGGAGCTATGGAATTGAGGAAGGAATGATCTATTCCTTTCCGGTCACGTGTGCCGGAGGCGAATATTCTATCGTACAAGATCTTCCTCTTGACCCCTTCAGTCGTAAGATGCTGAGCGTAACTGAGGCTGAACTCAAAGAAGAACAGGTAGCAGTTGCTCCACTATTAGGTTAGGCGATAGCCGTTTACTCCTTCTGGTTTAGTTAAAGGCGTGGCGTATGATTGATGAGTTTGGCTTCAGAGCAAATGTCGGTATTGTCCTCATCAACCATGCTGGTCAGGTTCTTTTGGCTCGGCGTACTGGTGTGCCTGCGTGGCAGTTTCCGCAAGGGGGTATCCAAGAAGGGGAGTCTCCGATAGAGGCGATGTATCGAGAGCTCAATGAAGAGCTAGGCTTAGGGGCAAATCAAGTCAAGCTTCTGGGGCAGACGCGAAAATGGCTGAAATATACATTGCCGGAGAGATTTATTCGAAAGCATCAGATACCGTTATGTATAGGACAACGACAGCTCTGGTTTCTATTAGAATTGGTTACCGCGGATGAAAATATTAATCTGCTTTCTTTTTCTGAGCCAGAGTTTGATACTTGGAGATGGGTCCCTTACTGGGAACCTATAGGTAAGGTGATAGACTTTAAAAGAGATGTCTACCAGCAGGCGCTTGAAGAGCTTGCAATACTTGTTCCCTAGGTCAAGAGAATGGGGTAGTACCGGCAGAGCTAGCTCTAGCCTGATTCTATGAGTTTTTTGAAAAACTGTGGATAACTTTGTGGATTAATCAGTCTATTTTTTTCTGCGTCACTGTTTTTTTATTCCGGAACATCACTAGAATGTTTCAGATGAAGATAAAAATACAATATCAATCAATATCTTGCGACAAATTTCACCCTGTGTAGAGCAAAAAAAAATGCTGCGCCGCCGCAGAATAGGATTTGGCTAACATATGTGCATTATCTTGTTACGTTCAGCATTTGAACCGCCTATTACTGTTCTCTCAACCCTTAGTCTGACGGGCTTACTGCACCCATCCACCTGCGTGAGGGATTCCTTGTCCTGCAAAAAAGCCACTATCCTCGCTGGCGAGAAACAAGGCAAGCGCCGCATCTTCCTCTGCGGTACCGAGTCTCCCAGCAGGTACTTGTCTTTTTAATGATTTCCTAAAAGATTCTTTTTGCATGAGGCTGGCTGGATAATACGCATCGCTTTCTATGTAATTTTGGGCGATAAGATTAATTTGGATATTCGAAGCTGCGACTTCTACACCAACAGATTGTACATACCCAAGCTGGGCTGCCCTTGCCGCACTATAGGCCGCCAGTGTTTTCATCCCCTTGAGGGCCGAGGCGCTTCCATACACTACAATCTTCCCTTGTTTACGCTCAATCATTTGTGGGAGAACCGCTCTTACAAGCCGATGGAGAGGGTGGACCATCATGTCAAAGGGGGCTTGCCAATCTTCATCATGCACGTTTTTAGTCTCTATACCAGAAAAGGTTGGCGATGCTAAATTTGCTACAAGGATATCGATGACCCCTACTTTTGAAATTGCCTCTTCGCATGCACCAGTCCTCGTGAGGTCACTCTTATCACAGAAAACCACTGCTCCCTCTTTGGTGAAAACTTTAGCAGTAATAGGTCCCATATAGTCGTTCGCCTGAGTGATTAGCACTCTTTTATCTTTTAATCGGCTCATGATTCCTCTCCCTTGCGACTATAAATTTTTATATTGTAATGCTTTAGATGAGACTTATTGTGCAATAGTTATGACGCCAATCAATACGGGTGTCTACGTTGAAAATATATTTCATCGTCTTTGAAGTTGCTGTTTCCTTCGGAGTCCCATCTGATATGATGGCACCATTTTTCATCCACACAATTCTGTCTGCATGGTTGATGGCAAGTGAAGTATCGTGCATCACGACAATAGCTCCGCCACCGTTTGTCGTATAGTTTTTTAATATTCTCATCGCTCTAAGCTGATGCGTCATGTCTAATGATGATGTTGGCTCATCGGCTAATAAAAAAGGAGTACACGATGAGAGAGCGCGAGCAAAATGAACTCGTGCGAGCTCCCCTCCAGATAATGTTTCTACAGATTGATGACTGAGATGATGGATATCGCACTGATGCAATACGGTTTCAACTGCCAATTTATCTGCTTCCGTAGGGGCAGCGAACATCGTTCCGTAGGTGAATCTTCCTAGCGCCACTACATTTCGGACAGTAGCGGGCCAAGCAATAATAGGAACCTGGGGAATATAGGAAATGAATTTTGCGCGTTCCTTTGCGCTGATTGTCTTTAGATAGCGTTGTCCCAACGATATGTTTCCACTACTTGGTTTAGTTAGACCGATCAGACACTTGAGTAAAGTGGTTTTCCCAGCACCATTAGCGCCAAGAATCACAGTAAATTCTCCAGGATTGAAGTCGATCGAAGTCTCTTGTAGCAGTGACTTTCCATTAATGACGTAGCTGATTTTTTTTGCAGAAAAATTATCCATGACGACCACTTTTGGATGCGATCCAAATAAAAATCGGTGCCCCAACTAAAGCAGCCAATACACCAATCTTCAGCTCAACGTTGGTCGAAATAATCCGCACTCCAACATCTATAAGCACGAGAAAGACTCCCCCTAATACCGCAGAGGGTATTATTGTTTGCCCAGGATCATAGTTCACAAGAGGTCGGACTAGGTGAGGTGTTACAATTCCTACAAACCCTATGACACCAGCTAGGGAAACGGCCGCACCTGTGGCGAGCCCGGCTCCTAGAACAACACAGATACGTGTAGTAGTTAGGTTCAACCCTAGGGTTGACGCAGTGTCTTCGCCGAGAGAGAGTAGCGTTAATCCTTTTCTTTGTGACAGCAGCAGCAGCAGACCGGCCAGCATGAAAGGTAAAACTAAAGCAATATCCAGTAAACTACGGTTGGCCACAGAACCTAACATCCAAGTTATCATATCGGATAAATAAAATGGATTGGGTGCAAAATTTGTTACTAATGCCATTAGTGCGCCAGCGAGACTAGAAAGTCCTATTCCAAATAGGATCAGTGTTACGGTTGATTTAACCCATATGGCTATGCAGCAGAGTAAGCCCGTGGCTAATAGGCTTCCACCTATGGCAGCTACTGGCGCGGCATAGCTCCAGTTTTCGGCAATGCCAAAATAAATAACCGTGACTGCGGCAAGTGATGACCAAGCAGAAACACCTAATACTCCAGGTTCTGCAAGTGGGTTCCTCAGAAGACCTTGTAGGGCGGCCCCGCTTGCGGCAAGACATGCCCCGACTAGGTAGGCTGCCAGGGTTCTTGGAAGTCGAATTTCCCAAATGATAAGGCTGTCAATACTTGTATCTGGCTTGATTAAGATGCTAAGAGCTCGTAAAAGCGTTATATCCGTTGCTCCTACACAGCATGCTATTCCAACAGCTAAAATAGATGATAGGGCAAGTAGTGACGATATTGTTCTTCGGCTCATTAGCCTCTCTCCAAGCGCAATCGTTCTGATACGAGTTGCTCAATGGCATCAATTATGAACCAACCTCCACAGCTAGTTATAGAGAGAGGTAGCGAAGCCTGATGTCTTGCAGTAACAAATGCTTTAACCATAGAGTGCTTGATAGCATTCCATTGATTGTGAATACCCATCCGGTCTTTTCCTGCGGACGTGATAATTAAATCGGGTTGATAGCGAGCAATATTTTCTAGCCTTACGGAAGACCATCCTGGTTGTGTTTCGATATTAATGAAACCTGCTGTAGTTATGATTTCATCTATAAGGGTTCCAGGCCCAGCAGTGACGCCACTAGACGGTAAATATATCGCTTGAATTACATCAGTTGGAGAAGGGAGTTTTGCTAGTCTGCGGTTAAAGTTGGCTATGACCGAGGCTCCTTTGCGTGACGCGTCGAGTCTAGCAGATAAGCGACGTATCTCTTCGCGAACATCGTTTATTGAGATTAGAAAGTTCATTTGCAATGTTGGGATCCCTGCCTTTCCCAAGAACTGCACTATTTGTGGACCGCCACCATATGATCTGACTACCAGATCAGGTCTCGCCGCAATAATTTCCTCTGCCGTTGCACGTATCGTTTTGACTCCCTCTGCCTGCTTTCTCAGATAAGAAAATTCTGAGGTTGAATCTTTTGATAACGCAAGTATATTCGCTTTTGGAAGTAGTTTTAAAATGTATTGATCCGCACAGTAATCAAGACTAACGACCCTCTTTGGGCTAGAATTCTCTACTGCTTTGACAAATGTGATTTGTGCCAGTAGCAGGAATAATACGCTGATGAAAGCCGTGCAGTTCATATCTTCTGAAGCCTACATGCTGAGTCGGAGCCCTATATTAGCTGATATACCGGGCGTTCCGTAGCCGAAGACTTGCTGGTATTCCTCGTCAAAAATATTTTCTATTCTGCCATACAGTTCTAGTTTACCTGACAGCTTATAGGAGCCGTTTATGTCTAGCCGGGTCCAAGACTTAACATTGCCATAACTGTTTTTTTCTAGTCCATTATGGCGCATAGTAATTGCTGCAGATAGCAATTCAGACGGCGCAAAAAGTAACCTTGCACTGCCAGAATTTTTCGGCACACTCAGTTGTCTATTTCCATTACCTTTTTTAGCATCGATGTAAGAGTAGTCAACCTCAAAATCAAGCGTATCGCTTAGACGATATTCTCCAGTAACTTCGACGCCTTTTGATTTCACTTTGTTAACGTTTTCATACCAACCGTCAATGTAGTCTATTTGATTTTTTGTGTTTTGATGAAAATAGGTGACTCCTATTATGCCTCTTGATTTTAGGAAAGCCCACTCTAGCCCAGCATCAAATGACTTTGAGGTTTCAGGGTTGAGATCTGAGTTGCCAGATACTTGACTTGAATAAGGAAAGAAATAGCTCAGCTGAAAAATCGTAGGCGCTTTGAATCCTTCGGCCCAGCTGCCATGAATTTTCCAGTCATCATGAGGTCGGTATGCAGCCGAAAATCTGGAGGTGGTTTCCGAACCGAACACACTATGGTCATCCACCCTAACTGCCGCAGAAATAGTTGCGTCCTTCATAGGCTTAATTTCGTAAAGAATAAAAAGAGAATCTATACTATTTTCGTCGCTGCCTGAGGTTGTTTTTTCGTGTTCCGCTCCAAATGCGATTCTGTTAGTTTCATTTGCATTTAGAGTTCCTTGGTAGCGAAAAAGTAATCGGTCACCGAAGTAATCGTAGGTCTTGGAACCTGAATCGAAGTAATTTCTTTCCGTTTCCGAGTACCCAGTCAGAAAAATATTCTCCAATCGCCCTTTGAAAAGAGGTAGGGACAAGGTAATGTGGCCGGATAGCTCTTCCGTTTCTGATGTCACATCATCATCAGAGACTCCAGTCTGAGCTCCCCAACCGTCATATTCGAGCATTGAGTCGTTATACAAAATAGCGCTTGTGATCTTAGCGGACGCGGGCAAGTAGATTAGCCCATTGCCAGAAAATGTTTTAGAGTCGAAACCATCCCGTTCGGAGTTTCCGTCACTGCTTTCAGCTTTAGATATGCCATTGGTGGTCAGACCGCTGAACGCTGCACGGAATGCGCCCAAGTCATTAGAGACACTTATTTCAGAGCCGCCTTTATAAGTTGAGTAAGAACCAACCTCGGCATAGGCTTTTATAGCTTTTGGAGAGGTGGCTACTTTAGTAGTAATACTTACCACCCCTCCGATAGCATCGGATCCCCATAAGGTCGATTGATTGCCTTTGAGCACTTCGATTTTCGCAATATTGGACGTATCAATTCGCGCAAAATCAAAGCCGCCTCCGGGAGAGGATGGATCGTTTACAGGCACACCATCAATAAGTACGAGAGTTTGCTCGCTCAGTGCGCCTCTAATTCGAACTGAGCCTACCCCGCCAAAGCTTCCGTTTTGATTCACAGTCACGCCTGCGAACTCTTGCACAACATCTAAAGCGTTGCGGTATCCTTTTTGTTTTATCTGTTCGGCTGTAATGGTTGATACTGAAGAGCCGACTTCTGAAAGAGCAGTTGGTAGACGTGTTCCTGAAAATATAAAGACATCGTCGGGGGCTGCGTTCGCGAAGCCGCACGGCAGCAACCCAATGATTGTTAGACAGGCAAATAGAATGTTTTTACGAATAGACATAAACCTTTTCCTTCAAAGCGTTTTTATACGCTAAAAAATGCGACATTTTTGGTTAAGATGCCTCCCATCAAAGAACTGAGAGAACTTCCAGTTTTGTCGTTACAAAGGTTTTCCTTTCCTAATAGCTATTCCCGGCTTTGGAAGAACGACGCGAAGGCAGGTCTACTGACTCACAGGTCATCGCGTTAGCATCGCCTTCCCAGAAAGGATCCAGTGGCAAATGATGATACGCTCGCTGCCTACAGTTGCGGGCACAGTGTCAGATTCTGGCTGACTTCCCTCTTAGCAACATTTACATGCTGCACCTTCTGAGCGCATTTAACTTGGTCGTGTTTAGTGTGTCAACACAAAATTAAATTTTTTCTTGAAGTATGATCCCATTTATTTTTAAACAGTAAATTGGAAGCTGTTGCTTTTAAAAGAAAATCGACTAAATTGTAAGTACCTACTTTCAAAAAAAGACAATTAATAATTGACCATATTGGTGCGTAAGACTACTTCCTGCAAGCCTAATAGCGAGTAGGATCCTCAGATACGGAAACCAGTTGCTTGCCAAAATTTTCTCCACGTAACAGTTCGATAAAAGCCTGAGGGGCCTTTTCTAGGCCAATGGTGATGGACTCTTTATAAATAATCTCACTTTCTTGAATAAGAGGGGTGATATTGCTTATGAATTCTGGAAATTGGTCGTAATGGTCAGTAATTATGAAGCCGCGCACGTTTATTCTGTTGACTAATAAAGTTCGCCAGACTTTTGGGAAGTTACTTAAGGCCTCGGCAGGCTCTTTACGGAGGGCTCCATTATTGTAAAGTGAAATCATCCCACATAATGGGATCCGGCCATGAACGTTGATAAGCGGCAGCACAGCGTCGAAAGTTTTACCTCCAGTATTTTCGAAATAGATGTCAACGCCATTTGGGCACTCGGCACTAATTTTAGAGCTTAAAGCTTGCGCATCTGCGGCAGAGCGATGATCAATGCAGGCATCAAATCCAAGCACTTCGACAGCGTAGTCACATTTTCTTTTTCCGCCAGCAACACCTACTGTGCGCAACCCTTGTATCTTAGCCAACTGACCAACAAGCGACCCCACCGCGCCTGTCGCTGCCCCAACAACAATAGTTTCTCCTTTTTGCGGCATTCCATGCAGATTCAGACCTATATAGGCTGTAAACCCTGGCATACCAAGTACACCAATCGCTGTAGACAGCGGTGCAATATCAGCATCTAATTTACGCACGCCCGTCCCATCACTAAGTGCATGACTTCTCCAACCGAATCGATTTTCGACAAAATCACCGACAGCAAATAAAGGGTTATTCGAAGCAATCACTTCTCCTACGCCGCCTCCCTCCATTGGCATCCCAATCGCAACCGCAGCAGCATAGGATTTACCTTCATCCATTCGTCCGCGCATATAGGGGTCGAGAGATAACCAGACAGTCCTAATCAATAGTTGTCCCGGTCCTGGCGTGGGCATCGATACCGTCTCAAATCTAAAGTCACTGAGCTTCGGTTCTCCGATTGGTCGGGCGGCCAGGACAATCTGCTGCATACTTTTTGGAATAATTATTTTAATGTGCTCCTATTTTTTATTAGGTATAACATAGCTTATATTAGTGGTTTATTTGCTTTTTTAGATTCGTATTTGTAGTCTTTTACATATTGGGAAGTTGTAAAGTTCTAATTTAGGGGAGTCGCGATGAAATCAAAAGCAGTTTTGACCAAAGATGAGTACTTTCGGGAGTTATCCGATACTCCTAAGATATCGTGGCCCGCTATCGGGTTGTTTGTGCTTGGATATGGGGTATTCTTCTTCTCCACCATTGCCGCGTTAGACGGCAGGCTACCGATGTGGGTTGCTTGTTTGATCAACGGGTTTTCATTGTATGTGCTTTTTTCACCGATGCACGAGTCATTACATGGCACCGTCTCTACCAGTCATTTCGTGAACGAGATAGTTGGCCGCGTGGCGCTCGCCTTCCAGATTCCTGCGGCTCCTTTAGAAGTAGCCCGATGGGTGCACCTTAAACATCACGCGAATACTACCTCAGAGAATGATCCAGATAACTTCATGCACCATGGAGCTTGGTGGATCTTACCCTTAAGGTGGGCTAACTTTGACGTATTTTATTTAATAAAATTTTTTAAGGATGATACGACCGCGACTAAGCGAATTAGGCCGGCGGTATACTTTTATGTTGGCGTTTTCCTGGCAGTCGTAGTGGGTTTTGTTGCGAGCGGCTTAGCTCTTGAACTGCTGGTCTTATGGTTTCTGCCATCTCGCATAGGCTTGGCGATGATAGGCTTTGTTTTTGTTTTTTTGCCACATTTTCCGGCGGACATTGCGGCAAGGCAAGATAAGTACCAGGCTACTACAACTAGACTTGGATGGGAGTGGGTACTGACTCCGTTAATGGTTTATCAGAACTATCATTTGATCCACCATCTTTATCCTAATGTCCCATTTTATAATTATATAAAGATTTGGCATCTTCGGTATGAAGAAATAAGTAAACATAATCCTGCGATCCAAAAGAATTTCAGTTTACGTCCAACTGGTCGATAGTTATCTTCTTTGCTTTCTGGAAGGGCGTCTTTAGATGATCTAGGTCAAGGGAGGAGGGAGGTACGTGATTCAGATCAATGGAGTCGCACATACAAATATCTCGGTCAGCAACTGGTCGTCCTGTCGGGATTTTTATAATCAACTGTTACCGTTCTTCGGAATGGAGCGAGTGTTTGATGGTGATAATCTAGTTTATCATGTCGGAGGACGCACAGCGTTTGCTATCCAGCCCTGTGCGCCCGAATTCGAGAATGACCGCTTTGTTCAAGGCGGCGTTGGCTTGCATCACCACTGTTTCAGAGCCCGCAGTCGAGAAGATGTTGATAAAGCTCATCAGCACTTAATAGGGATCGGCGCTAAGATTGTGCACTTCCCTGAAGAAGGAGACTGGGCGCCGGGTTATTACTCAGTATTATTCGAAGATCCCATTGGAATCCGTTTAGAAGTCAATTATGTTCCCGGTAATGGCGTACTTGCCGAGAGCGCAGGCTTTAATCCCTCTGGCGATTTTTAGTTGCGGACTATCCGAATAGGCCAATAGGCTGATGCTACTGGGAAATATCAATCAATAGCTATCATAGACAGACGAAAAACTTCACCTAGGAAAATAGCCTGTTAGCTAGTTCGTAGTCATTGATGCACCCATAGCTTTTTGTTTGTCCGATCTGCCGGCAGGTGGCGGCACTTCAATGCCTGCGATAACAGCAGGTCGTTTGGCTATAACATTAATCCAGCGCTGCAGATGCTCTAGACCATCAACTGGAATCCTAGCCCAACGGTGCGTTTTAACCCATGCCCAATTTGCGATATCCGCGATACTATATTCCCCCGCCAGATACTCGACGTCGGCTAAACGCTTATTCAGGACTTCATATAGTCGCCGCGTTTCGTTCTTATAGCGTTTTCGCGCCGCCGGCACGTCCTCACTGAAGTATCGTTCGAAGGAAACAGCTTGCCCTTGCATGGGGCCGATACCACTCATTTGAAACATTAGCCATTGCATCGCTGCCCAGTATCCTTGGGGATCCTTAGGCATGAGTGCTCCAGCTTTTTCTGCGAGGTACAGCATTAGAGCGCCTGATTCAAATATAGTAGTATTGGTCTCTGTATCTACTATTACCGGAATACGGCCATTGGGATTAAGGGCAAGGAACATCGGCGTATGTTGTTCTTTTTTAATGAAATCGATAACATTTAGTTCGTACGGTATTTCGAGCTCCGCCAACGTGATAGTCGCTTTCCAGCCATTTGGGGTTGGCGAGGTATAGAGTTTTATCAAGACATGCTCCTACGCAGAAACCCCTAACTGTTAATAAGTTAGGGGTTGGTGTTGGTGGAGGTGGCGGGAGTCGAA
>DGOV01000059.1:29278-29439 GCA_002390205.1 Proteobacteria bacterium UBA4457
GCTTATCCGAGTCTATTAATTTAACTTCGTGCTACCCGGCCGGCAGGGAAAACATGAAGCGATTTTGGTGTGTTTTAACAGGTCGGCCCCAAACAAGCTTCACTGCGATCTTATGAAATATGACGCCTGAAACCTGAACGCATAAGCACGGCTCCAGTCAG
>DGOV01000044.1 GCA_002390205.1 Proteobacteria bacterium UBA4457
CTACGACATGACGGGGGTATCTCCAGTTCATGGAGGCGAGCCGCTGTCATCGAGCCAACAGACAATGTATGGCAGGGACTTTTCTTTGGGCCACTTCAATCAACATATGAAGGTGGTAACTTCTATTGATATAGATAACGTGAAAATCAAATTTGCTGGCTTGGGCTGGCGCGATCATTCTTGGGGACCTAGGTATTGGACAAACATCTACTTTTATCGACTGTTCATTGCAAACTTTGGTGACGGACGGGCAATGATGCTTCTTAAGCTTACCGACAACGATGGCAATGTAAGATTGGGAGGCGTTCTACAGTATGAGGGGAAGTACGAAGAAATCACTGATATGGACGTTACCACTCAGTGGACGAAGGCTAAAGATCCGGCGGCTGTAACCATATCTGTACAAACCAAAAGACGGTCAGCAATCTTGAAGGGTGAAATTTTAACTTTAGCTCCTTTGAGGAATCGTAGGAAAGTTGATGATCAGTATCTAGAATCACGTGTTGCCGAGGGGCTGACTCATTGGCAATGGGGCGATAAAGAAACGTTAGGCATTACTGAGTACATTGAGCTTGTAGAAGACGGCCAGCCAGTTGGATATCCGCTGTGATACAGGTTGGTCTTTTTCATGGGAATTAGAGTGGGTTATTAGTGGTGACGATGCAAAACTATGACAACATAGAGTATCTTTCGGAAACAATTCGAGTCTGTATTAAACGTCGGTTTGGAGATGATTGTGAGATAGCCAACATTGCATTGGCTACTTTAGGCGGCTCTAATAGAACCGTACTTTTTAATGTAGTTAGAGGAAGCTACCCTTTGCGCCTTGTTCTGAGACAGGAAACTGTGCCGAGTGAGTATAGCCCGTTCTTGCCATCTGACATGCAGTATCGGGTCTTAGAAGTCGTTTACGAACACGGCATTCCTGTCCCTCGGCCTTTATTTGAACTAGAAGCGGCAGATAACCTTGGCCAAGGATATGTCGTCACTGCTGTGCCTGGAGAGACTTTGCCCAAAAGATTAATAAATTCGGCTGAATACGTCACTATGCGTGCGAGATTTCTCCAACAAAGCGCGGAAATTCTGGCCAAGTTGCATACAATCGATCATGTTTTAGTTCCCGGGTTATCTGCATTACAAGAGAGCAGCGATCCATTGGGGGCTCAAATCGCTCTCTATGACCGCTACGGTGAGCCACACCCCGCAATAGAATTTGCATTCCGTTATCTGGCCAAATATGAACCAGAACATGGCGCCAAAAATTTTCTTCATGGAGATTTCCGTAATGGAAATATGATTGTTGGCACAGAAGGGATCCGTGTTCTTCTCGATTGGGAGTGCGCTCATACGGGCAGTGTCATGGAAGAAATAGGCTGGTTCTGCGCCCGTTCTTGGAGATTTGGCCGGGTAGACCTTGCTGCGGGTGGTTTTGGTGATAGAGAGACATTCTATAGAGCTTACGAGAAGGCCAGCGGAAATTTGGTTGATAGAGAGTCATCGCGTTGGTGGGAGATTTTTGGTGTGATGAGATGGGCCATATATAACATTATGCAAAGTCATGGGCACCTATCAAGGGAGAGACGATCACCCGCATTTGCCGCTTGCGGCAGAAACACAGGTATCATCGAGTATGACTTACTTAAAATCATAGCGAAGGAGTTTGATTGATATGGAGTGCTCGAATGTTTAACGACCCGCCCAACGCATCAGAACTTCTTTTGACAGTTCGCGAATATATAGAACAGCTCCTTCCTGATTTAGAAAGGCAAGATAAATATCACGGCTTGTGTTGCACATATTTGCTCGATGTAGTGATGAGGGAGTTAGAAGAGCCTCCTAACATAGGCGATCATAGTAATAACGCTTTGAAAGCTTTACTTAATAATAAAGACGAGCTTTCCGAAACAGAGTTTATGAGTAGTTTGTGTGCGTCTATTCGCAGAGGCGACCAGGATGGAAACCTTGACCGACTTTTGATTCTCCTCACCAGCCATGTTTCGAAGAAAGTTAGGGTGTCTAACCCTGACTACCTTGATACAAAAGATTATCTCTAGTGATACAACGGACCACGTACTTATAGATTAATTACTTCTGTTCAGACTGTATCTCGGTGCAATGCGATTGAAGTGGCGTGTATGAGATATTTAGTTTGACTACATCAGATTGTGAGACAGAGATCGCTTTAAACTGCAGAAGACCTGCCCTATTACACACCTCTCGGTCGGGCATAATAGCTTTCTGAGTGGGTTATTTTCTGGTCGCTTATTCAGCTCTCAGTTCTCTGTTTGCAAGAGCGTGCGTGCTGTGGGTGTGGGGTTACCTTTGGTAGTTTCTTCCAGAGCAAAAACAAGTAGAATTGTGGACAGCAGAGAAACTTGATAACTAGAGACATTTGGAGAAAGTAAATGGGTGAGGCTAAGAGCGAAGTAACAGGAAACAATTTTTGTTTAAGCGTTGACCAGCAAGCGATGTTGGATGAGGCAGACCGGTTTGCTCGAAATGAACTGTATCCTTTAGCTGCTAGGATGGATGACGAGGAATGGTGGCCCGAAGATGTCTTCCACCAGATAGGAGCAGCTGGATATTTTGGCCTCACCGTCCCTGAGGAGTACGGAGGACAAGGCCTTGATTTGTTCACCAGTGGTTTAGTCGCAGAGGCATTTTCTCGCTGGAACTACGCGTTGTCTCTGAGCTGGATTGCTCACGAGAATCTATGTTTAAACAATATATATGCCAACGCTAATGATTTTCTTCGCTCGAAATATCTACCTGGGTTGTGTTCTGGAGAAAAAATTGGAGCTCTTGGACTTACTGAGCCAGGGGCAGGTTCTGACGCATTGGGCTCCATGGCGACGACTGCAAAGCTTGAAGGTGACGTTTATATACTCAACGGGCGTAAAATGTATATCACTAATGGCCCAGTTGCGGACACGCTTTTGGTTTACGCTAAAACCGAGCCTGAAAAAGGTGCGCATGGAATTACTGCATTTATTGTGGAGAAGGACTTTCCCGGGTTTAGCGTTGCACAAAAACTTCACAAGATGGGATTTAGAGGGAGCCAAACTGGTGAGCTGTTGTTTGATAATTGTGAAGTGCCTGTTGAAAACATCGTAGGGGAAGTTAACAAAGGGGTGGCAGTCGTTATGAGTGGGTTGGATCTAGAGCGGGCGACTATTGCGCCGATATGTCTCGGTATGGCCCAACGTGCGCTGGAGCTAACCATCGAGTTCGCAAAGACACGCGAACAGTTTGGCAAGCCAATCGCAAGTTTTCAGATGATTCAATCTAAGATTGCTGACATGTATGTCTGGGTGGAGACTATCAAGGCCTTGAATTATAAAGTTCTGGCCGAAGTTAATGATTTAGAGGCTGGACAAGGTGGACGAGGTATGGTC
This sequence comes from Proteobacteria bacterium UBA4457, assembly GCA_002390205.1. Taxonomy (GTDB): domain Bacteria; phylum Pseudomonadota; class Gammaproteobacteria; genus UBA4457. The sequence continues at coordinate 3,396 of DGOV01000044.1, forward strand.
CATGCCAATACTGCAGCATCTATCATGTATGCTGCGAACATGCTCAATAAGGTTCTTGATGAAGCGGTACAGGTTCACGGTGGTGCCGGCTATATCTGGGAGTCTGAGATAAACCGCTTATATAGAGGTAACAAGTTGCTGGAGATTGGTGCAGGAACTACAGAGGTCCGAAAAATGATAATCAGTGGTGAGCTTCTAAAATAAACATGGCTAAGCCCGTGACATTTCCGTCGACAAATGAAGAGTTGATGGTTCATGAAACCGTCTTTGCACCGGGTTTATTAGACGGGAAAGTCGTTTTTGTGTCTGGCGGCGGTAGTGGAATCGGACGAGCGACGGCATGGTTGTCAGCTAGATTGGGAGCTACAGTAATTGTTGGGGGCCGTACCGAGGAAAAATTGTTAAAAGTGACGGGTTCTATTAATTCACAAGATGGCTTGAGCGCTTATTACCAAACACTAGATGTCAGAGACAGGGGGCAGGTAGAAGCTGCGTTCGAAGAAATTTACCGACTGCATGGCGGAATAGACATTTTAGTGAACAGCGCTGGCGGGCAGTTCCCGCAACCTTCGATTGACTACACTGAAAAAGGCTGGCATTCCGTTATTAACACGAACTTATATGGGACGTGGAACATGATGGATGTCGCAGCGAAGCGATGGAAACAGGCTGAGGGACCAGGTTCAATCATTAATATTGTCGTTGTCGGTCAAGGCTTACACGGAGTAGCGCACACGGCTGCTGCCAGAGCAGGTGTAGTGACTTTTTCAGAGAAAGCGTCTGTTGAATGGGCACCGCTCAATATAAGAGTGAATTGTATAGCACCTGGCGCAATACGAACTGAAGGCTGGGAGGTATACCCTGAATCAGCCCGCGCGCTATATCCCAAAACTAATCCTCTGATGAGAGCAGGCTCTCCTTGGGAAATTGCTGAAGCTGTTATTTTTTTAGCTGGACCTGGTGGTAAATTTATTAATGGTGAAACGCTTGTTATTGATGGAGGAGGGCAGCATTGGGGGGAAATCTGGACGACTAATAAACCCGACTACTATATTGAAGCATCTCGTCTCTGGGATTCAACCGAAGAATCCGACGAATAGCGCAGAAGGTTCAACTTTGTGACAGCGGAGATAAAAACCCTCATAGACGGCACTAAGGACTTAAATTTTCCTGACTATAGTGGATCATTTTTTGAATAAGGGCTTCATGGTCTTTGGCGGATAGTTTCTTGAGTGCACGGATTTTTTTCGCGAATTCTTTCACATTTGTGTCGTGTCGCTCGAGTAGACCAGTGAGCTCAAGTTGCTCCTTCGAGCCAGGTAGTTTACTTACTTCATCTAGGCCAGATATAACTATCAGCTTCTCCAAGTGAGAAGCTTTGCTACTAGTCATTTCTAGGAATGAAACCCAGGTGTCTTGGGCTTCCGGTGAGGGTCGATGCATAAGTTTCTCGTGATGTTTTTCAAAAATAACTTATGAGAACATCTTCTTTAATAAGCTTAAAATTCCCGATTTTTCAGGTGCTTTGCTATTTCTTTTGCTATTATTTTTCCTGCGACCTTCGGTACTTTCTTGAGCAGGCTGTGACTCATCTACCCTTATTTGTCTACCCTCATAATCTGACCCATCTAGTTCTCCTATAGCTTCTCTGCCTTCTTCAGCATCAGCCATTTCAACGAAACCATACCCTCTAGATCTCTTTGTGCGTCGGTCGAAGATAATTTCGGCTGCGTTAACTGTTCCGTACTCCGCGAAGATCTCTTTTAAGTCGTCATTTCGTGCTGAATATGGGAGGTTCCCAACGTAAATATTTATCATAACATTCCTTCGATAGGTGAAATTTCTAGAACAAGTGTTCTTAGTAAGTCTGCATTGTGCACGAAAAGCACAAAAAAAACAAATGTCAC
>DGOV01000072.1 GCA_002390205.1 Proteobacteria bacterium UBA4457
ATCAAAGAACTATCTGATAAAAAGTACGAGAAACTAGTAGGCCTGAATTCTCTAGAATTAGTAATCATGTTCGTACCGATAGAACCTGCACTCGGCTTAGCGGTCAGCAAAGAACCTACAATTTGGACTGATGCCAGAAAGAAACAAATCATTATCGCTGGGCCAAACACTTTGATGCTCGCTCTCTTAGTAGTAAACAACCTTTGGCAAACAGAAAAACAAACTTTGAATGCAGAAAAAATTGCTACTGACGCAGCGAGTCTATATGACAAATTTGCAGGTTTTTTAGGCGACATGGATAAAGTAGGAACAAGCCTAGAAAGCGCTCGAAAAGCGTTTGATGGTGCAAAAAACAAACTGGTCTCAGGTTCAGGAAACTTGACTACTAAAATCGAAAAGTTTAAATCACTTGGCGTCAACCCTAAAAAAAGCATCGAATCAAAATGGCTGCCGGAAAGTGACTCTTCTCGAGCCCCCTCGCCCTTGCTGGACGCAAACTCTCAAGAGCGCGAGTCCTAGTTCGCGCATACTATTGCTGAATCCCTGTAGGGTAACTCTTCATAATAGTCGTCATAGCTACGCTGCTGCATTATCTATATACTGGCTATTTAACAGTCAAGGTGTCAGAAACCTATAACAGAAAAATATAAATATGGTGATCGATATGACTACTTTATTGATAGATGATAAGGCTACGACTTGTAATGCAAATGTAAAAAATGACGAACTCTGGATCAATCAAGAAGAGCTAGAAAAAACTACTGGGTGGTCACTAAAAGCTGAAGGGTTTTGCCAAGGAAATACTTGCATCCCTTATCCGAAAACAGAAAGGGAAAATTTCGTGCATGGAAGCGAAGTGAACGTGTCTTCATTCTGGACTCTCATGGACAAGCCAATTTTACATGATAAGTCTGGCGACACATGGATGCTTGGCACAGGTCATAAGGAAAGGTTAAGTGCGCTTAATTCTCTACAAGCCCCCAACTTCTCCTTACCTGATTTAGAAGGCAAGCAACATACTCTTTCAGACTATAAAGGCAAAAGAGTTTTTTTGACCACCTGGTCCTCATGGTGAGGATGCAGACATGACTTGCCCGTGTGGCAGGATATGTATGAGTCAGTTAAAGATCACGATTTTATAGTTATCGCAGTCGCTCAAGAAAGTAGGGGCGAAGAAACTGCACGTGAATTTATTGAGGCTGCAGACCCGAGCTATATATGCCTTATAGACGAACAACACCAGGTCGCCGACCTATACAACATGGTGAATGTTCCTAACGCTGTTTGGATCGATGAGAACGGCGTCATTGTGAGACCTTCAGAGACAGCAGGCTCTCACGATTCATTCCGCTCCATGAATCGTACTGATTTTTCTCAATCAGATGAGGCTTTGGCATTAGCCGCAAAGGCGCAGTCTACATATTTGGCCGCGGTCAAAGATTGGGCGATAAAAGGTTCTGAGTCAGAGCATGCTTTTAGTGAACAGGAAGCGAGAGAGCACATTGCGCGCCCTACCCAACAAACGGCACTAGCACATGCAAGCTTCCAGCTGGGTGTATATTTGCGAAAAAATGGAAAGGAAGAAGAAGGTGATCTTTTTTTAAAGTCCGCATCTGACCTCCATCCCGACTCTTGGAATATGTTTAGGCAAGCCATGAACCTTAAAGATATCGGAGAGGTTGCTGGTTTGGCAGCTGACCAAAGCTTCTTTGACCGATTAGATGCCTTAGAGGGCAAAAGGTATTATCCGCCGCCTGATATAGCTGGCTTCCCACGAGAGCCTGGTTATTAAAAATAATACTCATTGACCAAAATAAACTTCCAGACAAAAGGGTAGTGAAACCATGGGACTGTTAGTAGATGGAGTGTGGACCGACCAATGGTATGACACCAAGTCCACAGCTGGTCGATTCGAACGTCCACAAAGTTCATTACGAAATTGGGTTACTAAAGATGGCTCGGCTGGAATAACAGGGATTTCAGGATATAAGGCTGAAATTAGCCGGTATCACTTATATATTTCCCTGGCCTGCCCTTGGGCCCACCGAACTCTAATTTTCCGCAAACTTAAAGGCTTGGAAGCTTTCATTGATATCTCAGTGGTCCATTGGCTAATGGAAGAAAACGGATGGACTTTTAAAGAAGGACCAGGTGTCATCCCTGATAGCATTAACCATGCACAATTTATGCATCAGGTTTACACAAAAGCGAACCCTGACTACACAGGACGTGTCACTGTTCCTGTTTTGTGGGATAAGGAAACATCTAGTATTGTCTCCAACGAGTCCTCAGACATCATTCAAATGCTAAATAGCTCTTTTGACTCTGTAGGAGCATCTCCAGGCGATTTCTATCCTACCGATCTAGTGACCGAGATGAACCAAGTCAATGAAAGAATCTATAATACGTTCAACAACGGCGTCTATAAATGTGGCTTCGCCACAAGCCAAAAAGCTTACCAAAATGCCCTTGATGAACTATTCAAAACAATGGATTGGATGGAAGACAGACTCTCTCAAGGAAGATATTTACTCGGCAACGTCATAACAGCGTCTGACTGGCGAGCCTTTCCCACTCTCTGTCGCTTCGATGCGATATATCACGCCCACTTCAAGTGTTCAAAGAAACGGCTCATCGACTACCCAAACTTATGGGACTACACACGCGATCTCTACCAAACGTCTGGAATCTCAGGGACTTTTGATATGGAACATGCCCGCAAGCACTACTACCTCAGTCATACCCAGATAAACCCAACAGCAATAATACCAGAGCTTCTCTCGAATGCGGACTTTTCAGCGCCTCATACTCGTTTAAAAAAATACGACTGAAACTCCCTAACCGCCTACCATGTAACTCTCTATAGGTGGACAAGAACACACCAACGAACGATCACCTGCAGCATTATCAATACGACCAACTGTAGGCCAGTACTTCGAGACGCTCATCTCTCCGTTCGGAAATGCCGCCTGTTTCCTAGTATATGGATGAGTCCATGTATCTGCCATAAGGTATTCTGCTGTGTGCGGGGCATTTACTAGAGGATTATCGTTATTCGGCCATTCTCCACTTGCGATTTTCTCAGTCTCACCTGCTATCAGAATCATTGCTTCACAAAATCGATCGATCTCTTCTAACGGTTCAGACTCAGTCGGCTCCACCATAAATGTCTGGGCTACGGGCCAAGACATCGTCGGGCTATGAAACCCATAGTCCATTAAACGTTTCGCAACATCATCGACAGTGATTTTCGCTTTTGACTGGATCTTACGAGTGTCTATGATGCATTCGTGCGCAACTAGTCCATTACTACCAGTGAATAAAATATCAAAATGGTTGCTCAGTTTTTTCGCAATATAATTGGCCGATAAAATAGATACTTGGGTCGCCTTCGTCAGTCCACTACCACCCATCATCGCAATGTACGCCCAAGAAATGGGAAGTATTGAGGCGGAGCCCCATGGTGCAGATGAGATAGGCCCAATACCCATTCCCTCCGAGGTCAACAGTGAAAGAGGCGTAGTTGGTAGAAACGGGCATAAATGATTCGCGACAGCAATCGGCCCAACCCCAGGACCACCGCCACCGTGAGGTATGCAGAAGGTCTTATGGAGATTAAGGTGCATGACGTCTGGTCCAAAATGTCCGGGCAAACAAATCCCAACCATCGCCTGCAAATTAGCGCCATCCATATATACTTGTCCACCAGCATCATGCACAATCTGGCAGATCTCACGTATCCCTTCTTCAAAGACACCATGTGTAGAGGGGTAAGTAACCATTATTGCTGCCAATTTTCTCTTGTGAAGGGCTACCTTCTCCCTGAGATCTGAGAGATTCACGTCGCCATCTGCATCGCATTCCACAATGACCACTTTCATATTGCTCATAACCGCGCTAGCTGGATTAGTTCCGTGAGCACTCGATGGAATCAAACAAACATCCCTATCATCTTCTCCTCTAGACTTATGGTACGCCCGAATAGTCAAAAGACCCGCGTACTCTCCTTGAGAACCCGCATTAGGCTGCAATGAAATGCCCGAAAAACCGGTAATTTGGCACAACTTATTTTCAAGATCGGCTATTAGCTCTTGATAACCTTCTGTTTGATTCAAAGGTGCAAAAGGATGGACTTTAGAAAATCCTGCCCAAGTAATCGGCATCATTTCGCTAGCAGCATTTAGCTTCATCGTGCAGGAACCTAAAGGGATCATCGCACGGTTAAGGGCTAAGTCTTTTTCCTCTAAAACTCGCATATAGCGCATCATGGCTGTCTCAGAGTGATATTTGTTGAAAATAGGATGCGTCAAAATCGCGCTCTGTCTGACTAGCGCATGGGGGATGCCCTCTGAAGCTGACAAATTGCAATTTACCAGCGGTTCTTCTCTTGAGACCCGATTAATTATGACTTTCACTAATTCTTTGATGTCATCAAAAGTGGTCGTTTCATTTACTGACAAACCTACTGCTTCTGCTCCTATAACCCTTAGGTTATAACCCTTATCCATTGCCCTCTTATGAACAGCTTCAGCACCGAGTGTATCAAAAACGATAGTATCGAAAAAAGATGTATTTCTGACCGAAACACCCGCCTCTCTTAGCTGGGAAACCAGAATTTTAAGCATTAGGTGTATCCGTTGGGCAATTTGCTCTAGACCCTTTGGACCATGATAGACACAATACATGCTTGCGACATTAGCCAAGAGCACTTGCGCGGTGCAAATGTTAGAAGTAGCTTTCTCACGGCGTATGTGTTGTTCGCGAGTCTGCAGCGCCATTCGAAAAGCTACTTTCCCATCTTTATCCGAAGAGACTCCTATAACTCTTCCAGGTATTTGACGCTTGTACTCTTCCCTACACGCCATAAATGCGGCATGCGGCCCTCCAAAACCGAGAGGTACGCCAAAACGCTGGGTCGATCCGACGACGATATCTGCCCCCCATTCTCCAGGAGGGCTTAAGAGGACTAGTGCCATGGGATCTGCAGCTACGGCTAAAAGACCCCCTGCTTTGTGAAGACACTCAGCGACTTCTCGATAATCGTGAATTTCACCATCAACGTTTGGATATTGCAAAAGAGCACCGAAAACATCGAGTTTTTCAAGATCCGTCAAGGGATCACCTATATGAACATCAATTCCTAAGGGCTCGGCTCGCGTCAACACAACGGCTATAGTTTGCGGCAAACAATCTACCGCTACAAAAAAGCACTTACTCTTACTTTTACCCACTCTCATCATCAAAGTCATGGCTTCAGCCGCCGCCGTACCCTCATCAAGAAGAGATGCATTGGCCATCGGCATTGCCGTTAAATCCATCACTACTTGCTGAAAGTTCAAAAGCGCCTCGAGCCGACCTTGTGATATTTCTGCCTGATAGGGGGTGTAAGCCGTATACCAACCCGGATTTTCAAGTAGATTCCTCAGAATAACACTTGGGGTATGCGTATCATGATAACCGAGGCCAATTAGAGACTTCATAGAGATGTTCTTAGCTGACATCTTTTGCAAAGCACAAAGAGCTTGAGCCTCCGACATTGAGCCAAAATTAAGAGCATTATCGACTCTAATATTATCTGGGATAGTAAGACTCATTAGTTGGTCAATACTTTCAAACCCTAAAGTCTCAAGCATATATGCAATATCTTTGTCTGATGGCCCTATGTGCCGGGACACAAATTCGTTACTGCAATCGAGCGCTGCTATAGACTTCATGTTCACTCTTCACCCGCCAAAAGAAAAGTTTCATATGCTTCACTGTCCATTAATTCTGAGAGGCTCGCGAAATCAGAGATCTCTAATCTATAAAACCAGCCTTCTTCTTCCGCACTTTGATTAATAACTTGGGGGTTAGAATCCAAAACCTCATTTATTTCTATGACTCGCCCAGAACAAGGGGCGAGTACTTCGCTAGCTGCTTTGACTGACTCAATGACACAAATTTCATCTCCCTGTCCAACTATGTCTCCTACTTGCGGCAGCTCCACAAAAACAATATCTCCTAGCTCCTCTTGTGCATGATTAGAGATACCAACAGTCCCAATGTTTCCATCAATGACAAGCCATTCGTGATCTTTAGAGTATTTTATGCTCATAAAATTCCTTTTTGATGCAGCTAAAAATAATAATGACGGGGATGGAAAGGTATCTTAGTAACTTTCCCTTCAACCATCTTCCCTCTGATAGAAAGTAGAATGCCAGTCCCTTCATCGGAGTGTTCTGATGCAACATAGCCCATAGCTATTGACTGGCCTACGCTAGGGCCATACCCGCCTGATGTCACCTTCCCAACTACATCACCTCCCTCAGTATAAATTTCCACACCTTCTCTAGCAGGCGATCGACCTAAAGGGAAAATCCCTACTCTTTTTTTGGGTGGGCCTAACAAAATATCCTTAAGAACTCGCTCCGAACCCAAAAAGTCACCCGACTCGCGACGATGCCTCGGAATAGTCCAACCTAGTCCAGCTTCAATAGGAGACGTATATTCATCCAAGTCCTTTCCATAAAGACACAACCCAGCCTCCAGTCTCAGAGTATCTCTAGCACCCAACCCCGCAAGTTTTACAGCATCTGAAGAAATTATCGACTCCGCGACAGTCGCCACAGAACGATTAGGGATAGACAACTCATAGCCGTCCTCGCCTGTGTACCCACAACGGCTCAATCCTACTGGGATGTTCCCAACCGCGCTGATAGCCGACGACATGAAAGGCATACGATCAGCTTCACTGCACCCCAGCCGATCTAGAACTATTGAGGCATAAGGACCCTGCAACGCTAACAGACTATGATCTTCTAATACTTCTAAAGTAGCCTCGCCGGCTAAGGCATCTGCGATCGTAGGAAAATCAATATGTTTACGAGAAGCGTTGACCACTATGCCTAGCTTATCGCCCCAATTAGTCACAATCAGGTCATCAGTAATGCCCCCGAAACCATTCATCAAGAAACTATAGCGAGACTGCCCTTCTCTCAGTCCTTGAATGTCTCCCGGCACAATGGCTTCTAACAAGGCGGCGGCACGATCCCCATGAATCCAAGCTTGGCCCATATGAGACACGTCAAATAACCCTGCCTTACAACGAGTGTGCAGATGTTCGCCTAAAATACCAAGAGAGTATTGGAGCGGCATTGAATAACCCGCAAACGGCACCATTTTAGATCCGTGCGCCTCATGCATCTCATTCAGAGGTAATAGATTTACGGGGTCTTTACTCATTTTTTTCTCGATTTCCAGAGTGCACACCAAACGGACACATCACAGTTGCGATTTACGTCCGTCCAACCTGCCCCCTCTGTCTTGGAACCTGAAAGTATCGCCTTTGTATAGAAAGGTTTACATCTTCGGTGGGCATATATTTTGCAACACACGCCGCTTTCCAGAGCCTCATCCCATAACGGTCCTTTTGCCTGAGAGATTCCGGGGCGGTTACTCCTTCGGCACTAGCGCCTAGCTAGTTTCTCCCGTTATGGTGTATCGAGAATTGCTTGTAATTATTGCAAACAGGCACAAACAACACAATAGGCTGTTTTTTGTTCTTCCTTTTTAGGAACAAAGAACGCATAGAACTTTTAGCTCTTCTAAACTGGAAAACCTACCTTAAAGCTGCGCAAGTGACTAATATTTAGAACATGAATAGTCAGCGAGATAGAGCCGTTCTCATCGGGGCACACAACTCTTAATAAAGCTCGTAGGAGTATAAATTTGTTTCTGAAGGATGGGGAATGGTGGGCCATCAGGGACTCGAACCCCGAACCAATAGATTAAGAGTCTACTGCTCTACCAATTGAGCTAATGGCCCTATAAGCTGTTTCCAAGTCACCCAAATTTTGAGATTGAGTAAAATGGGGTGGACGATGGGGTTTGAACCCACGACC
>DGOV01000083.1 GCA_002390205.1 Proteobacteria bacterium UBA4457
GGCTTGTAGTTACCTTTCCTCATAGATATCGCTATCACCTTCTTAGGGGTACGGTGAAAAGTAAATAAGAGGTTGAGGAAAAGAGTTTTGAACTGTTCGTTATAAGGGGTGGTTGGTCTGCGGCCTCTTCTCGATACTTTAAACTCTGTAGCTAGGTATTTATCCCATATGTCGTTAGAGACTTTAGTAAGTTTTTCGTCGTCGCAGGTAAGGCCTGCATCGAAAAATACAAAGTACTCTAAATCTCTATCTTTAGGTAAGTCGTTTGGCATAGGACTGAGCTATCGAGTTGCTATAAGACGTCTCTAAATATTTTTGATATCTAGTTTGAAGCTTAGAGTTGTCAGGTATGCGGGCAAGCGGATGTTCGTTTATGGTAATGGGTTTGCCAAGGCTTTTTAGCTTTCCTTTTTTATAACCTTCTTTGATTTGTAGAAGCTCCCAATAGTTATGGTCTTCAACGATACCCTTGGGTGCTATATCTAGCCATGGATCTTCGAAAAATATCCATAGCTGGTCGTATAAATGTCGGTAACGAACAGGATTGAGGAACGTATAGTTCTTTTCATTTATGTTCGTGCTCGTGGGTGCGTGATTAAGCAATCTCTGAGCCACAGCATCGTCTTGATTCAGTATTTCTGGGTCTTTAACGCACATGTTAAAAGTGCGTCTTAAATCGTGAGAAGAGAACTTCTTGCCTACGTATTCTTTAAGTTTCTCTAAGGTCTCTCGTGGTGGTGATGCAATTTTATCTGTTAGCTTTGCATTAGGGAAAACCCACTTGCATGCGGGATTTCTGCTTAAGACAATACCTTTCCATGAGTCTAGTATGTAGTGCATTTTCTTGCTTATAGGGACTACGTGGTCTAGGGAGTTCTTGGTATTCCTAAACGTCATTTCGCCTTTCCCTTCGCCTTCGCTAAAGTCTATATCACGCCACGATAGAGACAGGGCTTCACTACTACGTAAGCCATACTGCAAGAGCATAAAGAAATAAATTTTATCTCTAACCGCCAAGAAGTTATCTTGAAGGGCGCCGGCAATATTTTCACCCTCAAGATTTAAGAATTCACAAAAAATTGAAATCTCTTTTGGGTCGAGGTAGGTTTTAAGTTCGGGAACTTGGCTCTTATGAAGTTGCTTAGATTTAATCGCTACCGTTACAGGGTTACTCACAAAGAGCGGGTCATCAGGGTAATCTATTAAGCGTTCATCCATTAGTTTATTAAAACACGCTCTAAGGTATTTCATCGCCTTAACGGCGGTAGTGTGGTGGTTCTCGGCGATAGCAATCTTCTGCCATCGCTCTTTGATTACTCGCGCTGTTAGCTCTCGTATAGGCTTGTCTCGCCAGTCGGCGAACGAAGCGCTCCAAATCTTCCTCATGTCGTTAATAGTTCTTTCTTTGAGTGGCCTGGAGTTTAGATATTTTTTATCGCCACCTAAATAAACGTCTTCTAGTAGCTCGTGTAGCGTAAGGTTCAGTAGAGCTTCTTTTGACTCGGTCTTTTCATTATGAGCTTCTTGCTTAGACTTCTCTGCTAGAGCAAGACTGCGCTCTTTAACTTCTTCTGCTTTTGGGTCGTTTCCGTCTGACAGTTCGCGAAGCCATGCTATTGCCTTAACTCGTGCTTCTTCTAATCCGAATTGAGGATATGTGCCTAGGGTTCTTCTTTTAGCTGACCCGTTGTTTGTCATGCGCCTCTCTACAAAGAAGGACTTACGCCCGCTAGGAGAGACCTTCAGCCCAAAGCCGAGCGTGCTAGTGTCTCGCATCCACTGGATTGTGTCTGCGATAAGTCGTCGTTTCTTTACGGCGTCATCAGTCAGTTTTACACGAGTCGATTTATTCTTCATCTGACTAATAGAACACAGGAATATAAAATACGCAATAAAAGTAGACAAAAAGTAGACAAATATTTATTTGAAATAAAGATTGAGGGAAATAGGTTGATTTCCTTGAAAGCCTTTTAAATATTAGATTAATGCTGGTGTAGCAAGGGATTTAGCTTAGAGAGCCAGCTGGAATGAAGTTATTATAGTCTCTAACAGCGGAGTCAGAGTCCGCTGTCCTACCGTTAGACGATATCCCATTAAACTATTGGTTCATTCTCTATTATTTCGTCGCAATTATCTAATAGATGACCGGCATTAGCTCTACATCAGCCAGTTGCCAAACATCCTTAGCTTTGCGCTCTATGATCTCGGCTTCATCAGTTTTACTTTGCGCCTCTAATGACGCGACAAGCCCAAACATCGACCATCCATTTCTAGGATAGAACTTTAAGTCGTCTCTGTAAGTTTGTTCCGCAAGACCAAATTTCTTTTCAAGCATCAGTGATCTGGCTAGAGACTGCCGGGTAGGATAGTACCAAAATGGTGGCTCCATATACGGGAGTGTATCTTGATAATTAACAGCGTTTTGATAGGATTTTGACGCTAAATCATAGTTTTCTTCGGCCTCATGGATAGCTCCTTGCAGAAGAAATTGCGCTATGCCGAGCAAGGTCTTAGCGGGGTTAGATGCTTTAACAATTTTGCTGACCTCTTCTGACTCGATAAGGGGAGCAATTTCAACCAGTTCTTTTTTAGCACTGTCTATATCACCTTGTGCTGCTAACGCTGTGCCTCTAGCATAATGTCGTATACCTTTAGAATATTTGAATTCTGCTATGTCTTCTGGAAAATCAAGCACATCTTCCCACTTAGAGAATCTCACCATAGATAGCAAAGGTAGAGTTCTGAAGTACTCTAGCATTGGGAATTTCTTGATCATTTCTATTCTGACGTAGTTTGAAACTTTTATACCTGATTCTATAGATAAAGCACTTCTGCCCTCCATAGCGGCGGATGCCCAGAGAAAATGAATATTGTGGGGGTAGTATGCAGCGGGGTAGAAACCTTGTGCGTTACATTGTGCAATATATTCTTCATCTACCTGGGCAGCATCTATATTTGCTTGCGACGCGTCGTTATACCTACCTACTCGCCAGAAAATATGTGATGGCATGTGAACTAGATGGCCAGAGCCGGGTACAAGTTTACCGAGCCTGTCCGCATAAGGCTCTGCTCTTTCGGGTGTTTTTGAGGCTTCAACCGCATGAATATATAGGTGGATAGCTAAAGGGTGGTCTGGATTAATCGACAGCACAGACTCTAGAGTTGCGAGAACTTTTTTAGTGTCAGGCTTTGGAGTACCCTCATCTGTCCAATAGTTCCAAGGCATGGTGTTCATTAAAGCCTCAGAAAAAAGAGACGCCGCATCATTATCTTCAGGGTATTTGTTTTTTAGGGCTTCCATTGCCACAGCATAACTAGTGTCCAGAGGGGCTCTCGGCGTTGATGGTTCTCCGTTATACCGCTGGGATAACGCATCTATATAGTCGCGCTCATTTTGTGTTAAGTGCCCGCTATTATCTTGGGCTTTTTGTATTGCCGCGAATGCGCCGACTCTTTGTTCGGCACTCATTACTGCTTTACCGCTACTTGTAACGTTTATGTTGGGGCCAGTAGCTAGAGCTTCTCCCCAGAAGCACATGCCACATGTTGGGTCGAGTTTTTGTGCTGCTCTAAAGCTTCTAATCGATTCTGCGTGGTTGAATCCAAAGGCAAGTATCAAGCCTTGGTTAAAATAACGTTGTGCTCCTTCATGCCCGGTGGTTATCAGATGAGAATGATTGCCTAAGCCTTCGAAGATTGGAGCTCCAGCTTCTTTCGCAAGTTTACTATCATTGGGTTCTATAGAGCCTTCACATCCAATTAGTAATGAAAAGCACAGAAAAAACAGCAGTTGATAAAAGCATTTCATGTTTTTATTTCCCATTTATTATTCAGATAGGTGGCTTATAAACGTGCAGACGGGCTAGCCAATTTTTTTATCTAACTAGGCTTACTCGATCGCTATTTAGTATCGAAGGTCTAGGGTAGATTAAAATTTGAAAATTACAAGACCTGGATGTACTTAGCGTCTAGCGCTATGTGGCAGTTGTTTCGATGAAATCGTGTAATTCGGTTGCTTTTCGGATCTTAATATTACCCTTGTTGGGCGAGATGGCGATAGCAAGTAGGGGACAGGGAGCCTCTCTAATTATCTCTTACTATACTGAGGTCGTTTTCTTGCTTTGTGTAGGCCAACTTTCTTTCTCTCAACTTCTCTCGCATCACGAGTGACAAACCCTGCAGCTTTTAATGACTGTTTCAAGGTTTCTTCATACTTTATCAACGCTCTTGTAATACCAAGACGAATGGCACCTGCTTGTCCTGTAATGCCGCCACCTTTTACGGTTACGTTAATATCGAAATATTTCACCATGTCAACGGTTTCTAGGGGTTGAGCCACCACCATCCGGCCAGTTTCTCTCGGGAAATACTCCATCATTGGCTTTCCGTTTATGACGATATTTCCCGTTCCCTTAGTCATGAAGACCCGTGCAGTGGAAGATTTTCTTCTGCCAGTACTGTAGTGAATATCTGCTGCCATTGTTTTATATTTCCAGTGGTATTGGTTGTTGGGCGGTGTGGTCGTGTTGCGGGCCCGAGAAAACTTTTAGTTTTCTGTACATATCTCGACCTAAAGGGCCTTTCGGGAGCATGCCTTTAACTGCACGCTCGATTATCTGCTCAGGGGCCTTTGCAAGCAATTTCTCAAAATTAATTTGCTTTAGTCCGCCAATATAACCAGAATATCTATAGTACATCTTATTCTGTGCTTTATTCCCGGTGACTCGGATTTTCTCAGCGTTGATAATGACGATGTAATCACCTGTGTCCATATGAGGCGTATACTCAGCTTTATGCTTGCCTCTAAGGCGTGATGCTACCTCGGTAGCTAGTCTGCCGAGTACTTTGTCTGTAGCATCGACTACATACCATTTGTGGTTTATTGTTGCCGGTGTTGCCGTGAACGTTCTCATTTGCGTTTCTGAACTCTAAAAAATGATGCGCAATGTTAAGATTTGCTAGGCGCTCTGTCAATGTGATATTGCAATATAGAGGGCTAAGTTTTTAGTTTAGTTAAAAGGAGTGTTAGTGGAAAGTAGCTCTAGAGCAATTTTATCCCTTCTTGATCGGGTTATATTAGGCATCGATCATGGACTACGTGTGGTTGCAGGGCCTGAAAAGACTGCGGGGCGGGTTTATCCCGCCGAGGGTGTCTCTGAGGCGACCCTGACAAAAGCTGAAAAGGCACACAGCGTTGGTCTGATGAGAGTTAATCATGCTGGTGAAGTCAGTGCGCAGGCGCTGTACTTGTCCCAAGCAATGTTTTCTAAAAAGCCTGAGTTATATAAGGTTTTTATGGATGCAGCGTCAGAGGAAAAGGACCATTTATGGTGGTGCAAAAAGCGGATAACGGAGCTTGGAGGGCGGACCAGCTTGCTCGATGGCTTTTGGTTCGCGGGCGCTTTTGTTATAGGAACCGGCGTTGCTCGGCGGGGAGATGATGTTTCCTTAGGATTCGTTGAGGAGACCGAAGCCCAAGTTGTAGCACATTTGGATAGCCATCTTGAAAAAATGGCGCCGAATGATACGCGAAGCCGTTCTATCATAGAGGAGATGAGACGAGATGAAGCGAAGCACGGAGAGCATGCAAGCGAACTAGGTGCGCAGCGCTTACCTAAGTTTTTTAGGCTATTGATGAAACTTCAGTCCCGTTGTATGACTTTCTTGGCCTATAAGGTTTAGGCTAAATCTTCTGTGATGTTGTTGAGTCGGTAATTACAGATACTTTTTGGTAGACTGGTATTGTGCTTAACCTGAATAAAATCCTACATTTGTGGTGTCCTTTGCCTGCGATAGTTCTCATCGCTAACTGCGGCGCGTGTCTAGCAGCTATTCCTATCTCTATGTTAGGGCAAGGGGTTCCGACTCTGGCTCCAATGCTGGAAGAGGTTGTACCTACGGTAGTCAACATCGCTACTGAGGGATTTGTAGAGCAAAGTGCTCATCCTTTTTTTTCGGACCCATTTTTCAGCCAATTTCTCGAAATGCCTCAGCGACGCTCTCGCCGGAAGACCCAAAGCTTGGGTTCGGGCGTTATTGTAGATGCTGGGAATGGCTTAGTTCTTACAAACGCTCACGTAATAGATAATGCTCAAAAAATCACAGTCAATCTATTAGATGGCCGAGAGTTTAAAGCCGAGTTAGTAGGTAGCGATCCGGAAACAGACATAGCAGTCATAAAAATAGCCCCAGATGATCTGATTGGGATTAATTTAGCTGAGTCTAATGATTTAAGGGTTGGCGATTTTGTTATCGCTATTGGGAACCCTTTTGGTTTAGGGCAGACAGTGACGTCTGGGATTGTAAGTGCCTTGGGTAGAAGTGGGCTTGGAGTTACAGGATATGAAGATTTAATCCAAACAGACGCGTCAATAAACCCAGGTAACTCAGGAGGAGCGCTCGTCGATCTGAATGGTCGGCTCGTAGGTCTTAATACAGCGATCTACTCGGGGACTGGAGGTAATATTGGCATTGGTTTTGCCATTCCCATTGATATGGTGAAGCAGGTAATGAGCCAACTTGTGGAGTTTGGAGAAGTCACTCGCGGTTTTATAGGTGTGGAGTATCAGGACTTAACTCGAGAACTATCACAAGCATTTGGATTAGACCAATATTTAGAAGGTGTTGTTTTAGTTGAGGTCTTGGACGGCTCCCCTGCCGGGAAAGCTGGATTGGAAGTTGGTGACGTTATCACACGAATTAATAACAAAAGAATCAAAAATGCAATTCAGTTTGATAATGAAATAGCGATGAATAGGGCAGGTGCCGAAGTTGACATTAGTTACTTGCGCCGAGGCAGCCAAAAAAGTATTTCCCTATTAATTGGGACTAATGAAGTTCTTGATGACAAGACTATTCTCAAGAATGAACGTTTCTCTAATACTACTGTAGGAGAGATCCCTAGGGAATCTGATCTGTACGACAAGGTGGCAGGGATCATGGTATATAGCCTTAAGAAAGGCTCAAGGACGTGGAGTTCTGGATTGAGAGAAGGTGACATAATTGTTTCCGTTAATCGATATGCTTCACCCTCTGTTGGTACTTTTGTGAATTTGTTAGCCAGATTTAAAGGTCCTCTTAGACTAAAGGTATATAGAGGTTATCAGTCTGGTTTCATCACAGTACCGTAGACGTTATCGTTTCAATAGTCGCAACCATTTCCAGACATTTAGCAAACTAGCAAGAGATGCTGCAACATAAGTCAGAGCGCAGACAGTCAGTATTTTTCTTGCGGCGGGAAGGTCAGCATCGTCTAAAAAGCGCCCCCTCAAAATAGGCAAGGCTCTGTTAAAACTTGCGTCTATTTCTACAGGCAGAGTTATCAAATGAATCCCAATCGGCAAAATCATTGAACAAATAGCTATCGCCAACAGGCCAGCTCCCGCCATCGGGGCCCGCGTGAGAAGAGTCACGATGGGCGCTGCTATTAGGATAATAGATGCCATTCGTTCGAAAAAAAATGCTGCGTGAACTAACTTGGTACGTGTTTTTAGAGGACCGAAACCAATATGATCTTGTATCGCATGTCCCACTTCGTGGGCTGATATCACTACAGCTGAGAGTGACCTTCCATGATAGTTCGGTTCGCTTAGGACGACACTTTTCGTTTTCGGGTTAAAATGATCACCGACGCCGGGCGCCGCTATCTCAACTTGATACGTTTGAGGAAGTGCTTTCTGTATAAGAAAGATCGCCAATTCTGCACCGGTTCCGGGTATGTCGGGCCGGTCATTAGAATGGAGCTTTATGATTCTTTTCGCCCAGATTTGAGGGAGGAATGAACCAATTAGGAGAACGAATCCCAGGATAATATACATATTATAGGCTTGTCTTTGGTAATAGTTTTAGGAGCATGATAGTCCTGATAACATAATCAAATAGTGTTCTCATCGCAACTGAGATTTACGATGAGCTAGTTCTGGCCCAGCAAATAGAGAAGTTGTTCAAATATGACGAGACTCGGTAAATCGCCTGAAGATTGCTATTTGTCTGATGTGAAATCGGGTGAAGTGGAGCATGATGCGTCTCAGTTGGTCGCAGTGCGCCATCTTCAGAGCATATTTGATAACTTATGTAAGTCACCAGATCGTAGATCTTCCAATATACTTTCTAAAGTCCCATTTTTTAAAGGCTCCAAGTGGAAGCCTGTGGCGGGTCTTTACTTGTGGGGTAGTGTCGGTCGTGGGAAGACTTATGTAGTGGATAGTTTCTATCAGTGCTTGCCTTTTCGCAACAAAACTCGCCTTCACTTCCACAGCTTCATGGAACAGACCCATGAAAAGCTGCATTCAGTTAAAAACGAGACTGATCCCTTAGCAATTGTTGCCGCCCAATGGGCGCACAAGATGAGAGTTTTATGTTTAGACGAATTCCATGTGTCTGACATTGCGGATGCAATGATTCTGGCAAACTTGTTCGCAGGTTTGTTTAAAAACGGAGTTACTATAATTGCGACGTCGAATCAGGCGCCGGACATGCTGTATGCGGGAGGCTTACAACGAGCCCGGTTTTTGCCTGCTATCGAACTCATTAAAAAGAATATGCAGGTGCTCGAGCTTAAAGGCTCCGATGATCACCGACTACGAGCTTTAGAACTTGCTCCTGTCTACTATTGTTGTTCTAGTGGGGAGTGTTATGGAGAGTTAGAAAGAAGCTTTCAGTCGTTAGCCCCTGGTGCGCCGCTGGTAACAGCAGAAGTTTTAGTGCGTGGCCGATCTATTCCTGTGATACGAAAAGCCGATGGGGTGGTCTGGTTTGACTTTAAAATGCTTTGTGAGGGAAACCGATCGGTTTCCGATTACATAGAGCTAGCAAGGCTATACCACACTATCATTTTAAGCGATGTTCCAGTATTTGGGACGGATGACAATGATGCCGCAAAAAGATTCGTGAATTTCGTGGATGAAATCTACGATAGGAATGTGAATTTAGTAGTGTCGGCTGAGCAACAACCCACTCAATTATATAGAGGTTCTCGTCTAAGCGCTCAGTTTTTGAGAACGGCAAGCCGTCTTCACGAGATGAGGTCACATGAATATCTGGCAGCATCCCATAACCCATAACCCATAATCCATAATCCAATAGGTAAAATAGTATAATAAACAATATATTAAACGTGCATATTGACAATATATATTATTAATATACGCTATGTTATCTTAAGTTACGTTTACAAAAGATGTTTTGGGGATGGATAGGTTGTCAATAAAAGCATATGACTCCGGGTCAATTGAGATCGATATCGCCAGGTTAATTGGCAGACATTACGGAGATGGTGGTATCTACCTTTCTCAAGATGGCCGTCAACAAGAAACTTTTTCTAGAGCCATTTCGGGTGGTTTCGTGAGTAGCGAAGGTTTTTTGACTCGAAAAGGAAGAGAGCTTTTAGCGCAGTTTAATTTCTAAAGTAGCGGTTCCTGCTACTTTCAAGAAAAATAGTTCATTATCTGGTCAACACGGATCCTTTGAATTGAGATGGAGATCGGGCCACGATTTCCATGCCCACCCTAATCCTATCAGGCTTGCGCAGCTGACAATGCCGAATAATTGAGGCTCGTTAAAACCGAAACTATAGATAACAATTGCCACAAGTGCTGAAAGTACCATAAATAAAGCATTAAATATGTTCAGGCCAGCTAAAGTTCTAGCGCTTCGTAATCGGTTTAGGTCTCTTTGAAGGCAAGCGTAGAGAGGAATAATATAGAGAGCCCCAAAAAATCCGATTGCAAATAAATCGAATAATAAGCGGTTAGCGACGGCGGAATGCATGAAATTAGCCAGGGTAGTCGTGTTAAGTGCCAATGCAGGAGTACCTATTAAAAACACGTCAAAAGCAGCAAGTATTGCACCGCCGCCGCCTATGGTTACTAAGGACAATTTGATTTTGTTTTTAGAGATGAGCGTGCATATGAATGCACCGGTGCCGATACCAGTTGTGAACATGACGTTCAATAGTGTAATAAATTGATTATCAGAATTAAGCAGTGTCTTTGCGTAGGTGGGCAGTGCCGCTAGGTAACTCGAGCCGCAAAACCAGAAAGTCGAGATCATCATTGTGACAAGTAATAGTCGATTATCAGAAGTGATTTCCCGAAGAGTTGTGGTAGTTGCCCGCATAGCATTCATTTCAAACTGTAAAGTAGGGTCACTAGCACTCGCATCAGGAATGAACTGTGCAGTCAGTCTTCCAAGGATTGCAATAGACACGCACACGACAACAATTAGAAGAGCCTGATTTTCGCCTTGACCCGCTAAAAGCCCACCCGAAATAGTACCTAGAAGGATTGCCATGTATGTAGTTGCTTGAAGTGCGGCATTCGCGGAAGTAAGTTCTTCTTTTTTGACGTGTTGAGGAAGAATTGCGTACTTTAATGGTCCGAAAAAAGTGGATTGAGTACCCATCAGGAAAAGAGCAAGCAGTAGTAAATAGTAATTACTCGCGACAAATCCATAACCTGATATCACTACCAGTCCTATCTCTGTGGACTTGATTTGTCTTATGAGTCTCGCTTTTTCAAATTTGTCAGCTATCTGCCCCGCTATGGCAGAAAAGACGAGAAATGGCGCTATGAATATGGCACCTGTGAGCGCGATGAGAGAACGACTGGCACTGTCGTCAATTGTTCCACCTGTGGCAAAGAGCATAATAATAGCGAATCGCAGGGTATTGTCGTTGAACGCACCAAGGAACTGAGTGGCGAGGAGTGGCCCTAGTCGTCTAGATAAAATGAGTTGCGTTTTCACGGCTTATATGGCCGCGTTTGATGCACAGGGCCAGTTTTGGCCTTTTATTCTTCTAGAATGGAATGTCGTCATCAAACGGCTGAGACACTGCTTTATTGACTGGCTGATCTCCCGTTCCACTTGTCGATGGTTGCTGGGCATTGCGTGAGGATGGTTGTGGTGCATTGCTAGTGCCCCCTTTGCCCCCAAGCATTTGCATTTCATTCGCGACGATCTCGGTAGTGTAACGATCGTTACCGTCTTTATCTTGCCATTTTTGTGTCCTGATCCTGCCTTCGATATAGATCTGCGATCCCTTTGTTAGATATTGCGTGACTACTTCCGCGGTCCTTCCAAAAAAAACGACACGGTGCCATTCAGTTCTTTCTTGGAGCTCTTGAGTTTCTTTATCGCGCCAAGATTCTGCAGTAGCAAGACGAACCGTAGATACGGCACCCCCGTTCTGGGTAGTCCTACTTTCAGGATCCGCGCCTAGATTGCCAATTAGTGTTACTTTGTTTACGCCTCTTGCCATTTTTCAAATCTCCTATAAATCTGTTCGCTACTTCATGATAGAATCTTTCTCGCAAATTTCCTATTGAGTTAAACAAACAAATTCAACAACTTCTATAAGAACCCAATATAGTCGATGGTTGACATTAAAATTATGCTTCCTATTTAAGCACTTATTTGTAGGAAGACACAACGGAGCCCATGGATACAATTCTTTTACGCGGCGCGCGGACCCACAATTTAAAAAATATCGACCTTGACTTACCTCGTGACAAGCTGATTGTCATTACTGGGTTGTCCGGTTCAGGAAAATCTTCACTTGCCTTTGACACAATCTATGCCGAGGGACAGAGGAGATATGTCGAGTCTTTGTCTGCTTATGCGAGACAGTTTTTGTCGGTTATGGAAAAGCCTGATATTGATCATATTGAGGGACTATCTCCGGCAATTTCAATTGAGCAAAAATCTACATCTCATAACCCTCGATCTACGGTAGGGACGATAACGGAGATCTATGACTACCTGAGGCTACTCTTTTCTAGAGTGGGCCAACCTCTTTGTCCGGATCATCGCGAGAATTTGGCCGCTCAGTCTGTGTCACAGATGGTTGACAACGTACTGAGTCAAGATACGGACCGACGTTGGATGTTGGTAGCACCTATAATTCGAGATAAGAAGGGAGAACACCAACAGGTGTTCGATAATTTGGCTCGGTTGGGTTACGTACGCGCGCTAGTAGATGGTGACGTTGTAGCCTTAGACGACCCGCCAGCTTTGGAGTTAAGGAAAAAACATAACATAGACGTTGTTGTTGACAGGTTTCGTATTCGCGATGACTTGAAACAGCGACTTGCCGAGTCTTTTGAGTCTGCTCTAGAGCTAGGAGATGGTTTTGCCAGACTCTGTTCGATGGATGATGGACAACCAATTGACATCCTCTTCTCATCGAGATTTGCCTGCCCGTTATGCGGCTTTAGTATCGAAGAGCTCGAGCCTAGACTCTTTTCATTTAACAACCCTGTTGGGGCCTGTCTCACTTGCGATGGACTTGGTAACGCTCAGTACTTCGATGAAGAGCTCATTGTGCAGCAACCAGAGGCAAGTCTCCCGGCTGGCGCAATTCGAGGTTGGGATAGACGTAACACCTACTACGCGCAATTAATTGATTCATTGGCTCGTCACTATGGTTTTGATATTGATACTCCTTTTGAGGACCTCCCTGACAATATTAAAAAAGTTGTTCTTCGAGGGAGTGGAGAAGAGGAGATCGGGTTTCGATACTCCAAGTCAAATGGAAAAATTGAAGTTCGAAGCCATGTTTTCGAGGGCGTGGTTGCTAATATGGAACGACGATATAAAGACGCTGATTCGAATATCGTACGGGAAGAGTTAGGGCGTTACGTTGGTATTAAAGTCTGTGGCTCCTGCGATGGGACCAGATTAAATAGAGCAGCTCGGAATGTTTTTATCGGAGGCTTTAACCTGTCGCAAATTACCTCAATGTCGATAGAAGAAAGTCAGGTGTTTTTTGACGATTTGCGTTTGGAAGGCCAGCGTGCGGAGATATCTGAGCGAATAATTAAGGAAGTTAATTTACGTTTACAGTTTTTAATTAATGTTGGACTTAATTATTTGACGCTTGACCGAAGCGCAAACACGCTTTCCGGAGGCGAAGCTCAAAGGATAAGACTTGCAAGCCAAATAGGTGCGGGCTTAGTCGGGGTTATGTATGTGTTAGATGAACCTTCTATTGGTCTTCACCAAAGAGATAATCAGCGGTTACTGGACACTTTAGTCGATCTTAGGGATCGGGGTAACACTGTGATTGTTGTTGAGCACGATGAAGATGCTATTAAAATGGCTGATTATGTCGTTGACATGGGGCCTGGAGCAGGTATCCATGGTGGACACATAGTAGCGCAAGGGACGCCGCTTGAGGTCGCTAATTGCACAGACTCAGTCACTGGACAATATCTTTCCGGACGACGCGCAATAGAAATACCAGAGCAGCGTACCCCCTATGATGCAAGTCGTGTCCTAGAAATAATAGCAGCAAGTGGGAACAACTTAGATAATGTTACAACAGCGATTCCAGTCGGATTACTGACTTGCGTCACGGGTGTTTCTGGTTCTGGTAAATCGACACTGATAAACGATACTCTTTACTTGACGGCAGCTCGAGACATAAATGGTGCGTCAGCGATTCCTTCAGAGTGTGGGGAGATTTTAGGTTTAGGTTATTTCGATAAGGTCGTGGATATCGATCAAAGCCCTATTGGCAGGACCCCTCGGTCTAATCCGGCAACCTACACAGGCTTATTTACTCCGATAAGAGACCTATTCGCAGCGGTCCCGGAATCAAGAGCAAGGGGGTATAACCCAGGCCGATTTAGTTTTAACGTCAAAGGTGGTCGCTGTGAAGCCTGTCAGGGTGATGGATTAATTAAAGTTGAAATGCACTTCCTGCCTGATGTGTACGTTCCATGTGACGAATGCAAAGCAAAACGATATAACAGAGAGACTCTGACTATATCGTATAAAGGGCGGACGATCAGTGAAGTGTTGGATATGACCGTCGAGGAAGCTTGCAAATTTTTCGCATCTGTCCCTGTTCTTTCCACGAAACTAAAAACACTTATGGAAGTAGGTCTTTCTTATATACGCATCGGTCAAAATGCGACAACTCTGTCTGGGGGGGAGGCTCAGAGAGTTAAACTGTCTCGAGAGCTTTCCAAGCGCGACACGGGCAAAACGCTTTATATCCTTGATGAGCCGACAACGGGACTTCATTTTCACGATATTGAGCAGTTGTTAAAGGTATTGCATAGTCTCCGCGATCGGGGAAATACAGTGGTAATTATAGAGCACAATTTGGACGTCATCAAAACCGCTGACTGGGTTATCGACCTAGGTCCAGAGGGTGGTAAGAATGGCGGACGGATTATTGGAGTAGGTACTCCCGAGGACCTTGCTAAGAATAGTGATTCGTATACTGGAAAATATCTCTCAGCCACTTTGAAACGAAAAAAAATGATGTCTTCAGCGGACACAGAATAAATATATAGGAGAAAAATAAAATGTCTATTTTGATTTGTGGATCTTTTGCGTATGACAACATAATGAGTTTTGGAGAGAGATTTAAAGATCATATCCTTCCAGAGCAGCTGGATATTCTAAATGTATGTTTCTTAACGCCGACTTTGAGAAGGGAGTATGGCGGTGTGGCAGGGAATATTGCATATAATTTAAAAATGATAGGTGCAGAACCTATTCCTATGGGGACTGTAGGCGAAGATTTTGCCCCTTATGCGGCTTGGATAGACAAACTCGGTATTTCTCGAAACAGTGTTGTTGGTGTTCCAGGGACTATGACTGCACAAGCTTTTATTACAACTGATCTTGATGGGAATCAGATTACACTTTTTCATCCTGGAGCTATGGATGCTTCTGCTCAGAATAGCGTTAACGACGCGCGAAAATCTCGGTTGGCAATTGTCTCTCCTGACGGACGAGAAGGTATGATTCTGCATGCTGAACAGTTGGTTTCAGCAGATATCCCTTTTGTTTTTGACCCTGGGCAAGGTTTACCTATGTTTAGTGGTCCTGAGTTGGTTAAGTTTATAAAGCAGGCACAGTGGATTACAGTCAATGCTTATGAGGCTGAGTTAATGCAAGAGAAGACAGGGATGGCGATAGCTGAAATCGCCGGTCAATTAGACGCTTTGATTGTTACAAGAGGTAGTGAAGGTTCTGATATTTATACTGATGGTAAACATGTGAAAATACCTGTAGCTCCCGTTTCTGCAGCTTTAGATCCGACAGGCTGTGGAGATGCTTATCGTGCCGGGATTTTGTTTGGGATTGAACAAGGCCTCTCTTGGGAGGTGTCCGGTCGGGTTGCTGCTTTATTAGGAGCAATCAAAATCGAGAGTCACGGGACGCAGAACCATAAGTTGACTCGTTCTGACTTTGAGGCACGATACCTTATTAGTTTCGGCCTACCCTTGGTCTGGTGATAATACAGAGGCTCATTTCCTTGTGATTTTTTTCCCCGATATTGATCCTGTTGCACTGCGTATTGGTCCGCTGAGTATTTATTGGTATGGGTTGTCTTATTTAGTGGGGATTGCCATAGCTTGGAAATATTTATCGGCCAAAGGCAAGCGATTAGGTCCAGCATGGGATGGGGAAAAGGTGTCGGACGTTATTTTCTGCGCTGCTCTAGGTGGCATAGTAGGTGGGCGTCTTGGTTATATTCTATTTTACAATGCTGCAAGTTATTTTGATGCTCCTCTGAGTATTTTTTCTATTTGGGAAGGTGGCATGTCCTTTCATGGGGGAGTCTTGGGAGTTACTGTAGCTCTCTTTTGGCTATCTCGAAAATGGGGAAAGACTTTTTTGTCGCTGACTGACTTCATTGTTCCGGCACTTCCTATATGCTTAGGGTTAGGTAGAGTTGCTAATTTTGTTAATCAAGAACTATGGGGTGCCCAGACTTCTCTCCCATGGGGTGTTGTCTTCACAAACCCTGCCGCTGGCTTTGTAGCGAGACACCCCACCCAGCTATATGAAGCGCTGTTGGAAGGGTTGGTGCTATTCTATCTACTGCACCTCCTTGGCAGACAGGCGAAACCCTTAGGAGTGCTTTCAGGTTGGTTTCTTTGTCTTTATGGTACTTTTCGTTGTGGTGTAGAGTTTTTCAGAGAGCCTGATGCTCATATAGGTTACCTTGCGGCAGATTGGTTCACTATGGGCCAAGCTTTGAGCGTTCCGATGATATTGATCGGGCTAATATTAGTCCTGCGTAATAGAGCTTTATAGGCAATAAGATTTCCACGCGTACTGCATTGGTTCAAGGCGTTAGCTTGATAATTAGTCATCGACGAGATATAAAGCAATGATGTTGAGTAAAGAATATGAATAGCTATTTACAGCTGCTTCGTCATGTCCGTGATCATGGTGTTAGAAAGCAAGATCGCACTGGCACTGGAACATTAAGTGTCTTCGGGTACCAGATGAGATTTAAGCTATCCGAAGGCTTTCCCTTATTAACGACTAAAAAAGTTCATTTGAAGTCTATTATTCACGAATTAATTTGGTTTCTCCGTGGGGACTCTAATATCGCTTATCTGAAAGAAAATGGGGTAAGTATTTGGGACGAGTGGGCTGATGAGGCAGGAGAGCTAGGTCCAGTATATGGGGTTCAATGGAGGTCTTGGGAAAATCCGAACGGCGAAACGATAGATCAGGTAAGAGACGTTTTAAAAGAGATAGCGGTAAATCCAGATTCGCGACGCCTAATCATCAGTGCCTGGAATGTGAGTGATGTCGGCAATATGGCGCTTGCGCCCTGCCATGCTTTGTTTCAATTTTATGTCGCCGAAGGTAAGTTATCTTGCCAGTTGTACCAGCGCAGTGGTGATGTTTTCTTAGGCATTCCTTTTAATATCGCTTCCTACGCTTTGTTAACAATGATGATTGCGCAAGTATGTGAACTGGAGGTTGGCGACTTTGTGCATACTATTGGAGATGCACATATATATCTTAACCACTTGGAGCAGACTGAGTTACAGCTATCTAGAGAGTGTCGGACCCTTCCTGAGATGAGAATAAATTCTTCAGTGTCGAGTCTTTTTGACTTTAAATACGAGGATTTTCAATTGGTCAACTACAACCCACACCCTCATATTAGCGCTCCTGTTGCAATTTGAACTAGGCTTAACTAATAGTGTCCGTATTAAAATTAAGTATGATAGCTGCGGTTGATATGGCGCGAGTTATCGGTGTAAGGGGCGAGCTGCCTTGGCATCTGCCTAACGACCTTAAGAGATTTAAACAGCTTACGATGGGTAAGCCAATCATTATGGGTCGTAAAACCTTCGAGTCGATAGGGAGGCCTTTGCCAGGGCGCAAAAATATAGTTTTGACTAAGAATATGGATTTTTCTTCGGATGGGATTGAATGCTATTCCTCTCTAGTTTCGGCTTTAAGTGCGTTAGAAAACGAAGAAGAAGTTTTTGTTATCGGAGGCGGGATGATTTATAAAGAGGCCTTGTCTCGGGTTACAACAATTTATCTTACCGAAGTCAGGACGCTGTTGGATGGTGACGCGTACTTTCCCAATTTCGATTTGTCTGAATGGAAAGAGGTGTCTTCAGAGTTACGTGACAGTGATGCCGACCATCTTTATTCATATCGTTTCTGCCATCTGGAAAAAATCGTCTAGTCGACTGGGTGTTGTTGCGCTTCCACCGAGAATGTTTCTCTGTCTTCAAGTCGCATGGCAGTTAACTTCCTACCCCATACCGCTCCTGTGTCTAGCGGATATACCGAGTGTTTTTCCCATTCTACTCTAGGTAGATTTAACGATGCCCAGTGCCCAAATAGGATGCGGATGTTTGCCGTTTTCCTAGCTGGCATTAAGTACCAAGGGACCAGCTCTGCAGAAACGGCCACCGGAGTCCTTTTCTCGGAGAAGTTCATAGCCCCTTGTTTGGTAAAATACCTACACCGAGTCAAGCAATTTGCTATGAACCTTAGCCGGTCATTACCCGCTAGCTTATCGTTCCAAGTAGTAGGCTCATTACCATACATTGACAGAAGAAACTCGCTACTTGTGCCTTCGTTAGCCAACACTGACTCTAGCTCCTCAGCTAAATCAAGAGTTTTTTCTAGCGACCATTCTGGAGGGACGCCAGCATGAACCATTGCAAAATTAAGTTTTGCATCCCAGTGGAAAAATGATTGATTTTTCAGCCATTCAACAATTTTACTGCAGTTTGGAGAAGCCAAAATATCGTGAAAAGTATCTTTTGAGTTTTTTATTGGCGCTCCTGAAGCAACTAACGCAAGTAGGTGTAACTCGTGATTTCCGAGGACAATTTTTGCAGCGCTCCCTAGCCTCATAACTTGGTCCATAACGGCTAATGAAGATGGTCCCCTGTTTATGAGATCTCCAGCTAACCACAGTATATCGGTGCGTTTGTTGAAATCGATCAATTTCAGGAGTCTTGATAACTCATTGTGGCAACCTTGAACATCGCCCACTGCATAGGTCGACAACTTTATCTACCTGTTGTGTTAATGAAGGGCATTTGGAATCGCCAAGCGGAAACTAGGCACTGAAGCCTTAAACCTCGTTCCGTCAGATGCTAGCATTCCATAGGAGCCTTTCATTGTGCCAAAGACTGTTGAGATTTGAGAGGCGCTGCTATAGGTGAATATTTCTCCAGGCTCTAAAAGAGGTTCTTCGCCTACAACTCCTCTACCACGGACTTCCTGTGTAGCTCCTTCGCCGTCAATAATTATCCAATGTCTATCTTCTAGACGAGCGGCTATCTGTCCCGTATTCGTTAGGGTAATCGTATATGCGAACACGTATCGGTTCGTCTCTGGAGCAGATTGGGCTTCAAGGTAGTTACTTACTCCATTGACCGAGATCTGGTAGATGCTTTTCCCTTTAGGTTCCTGAAGCAAGCGGCTCATTCCTTTCTCATTAAGTACTTTTTATATTTTTGATAATAGCTTCTAAATCTTCTAATTGTTTTTGAGCCTTCTGCAGTAATTCATTTTGTGCATCAAACTCTTCTCGAGTCACTAGATTGGCTCGCTTCAGAAAAGAATGTACCAGTGGTTTGGAAGTGTTTTTGAATTCTTCTGCCAGTATCCGGGGATCTTCTGGGAGAATTTTTTTAATTCGCTGTGCCAAGATTTCTATTTTTTGAAAATCAAACAATTTGGTGCCCTCTATAGATTAGCTATTTTAAGCTAATCGCCCTTAGTCAAGTCAAGCGGCGATAAAATTGCATTATTGTGGTGCGCTTTTACGATTCAGTAAATATGACCCTAGCAAGCTAAGGCACAAATAATAATAGTTTTTCTATTGGCACGCATAATGCATGTATCTAGATACTTCAGCAAGAGGTGCTTAACCTTCCTTGCTTTTTTTAAGTTTATTTTAAGACGAAAGGATAAATGAAATGAAACTGGTTACAGCAATTATTAAGCCATTCAAGGTTGAGGCGGCCCGTGAAGCATTGTCTGATATTGGGATCCGGGGTCTAACGGTTACTGAAGTAAAAGGCTTTGGGCGCCAAAAAGGACATACAGAGCTTTATAGAGGAGCTGAGTATATTGTTGATTTCTTACCTAAATCCAAGCTGGAAGTAGGGGTGGATGATGAACAAGTGGCTGAAGTTGTAGAGGTCATTAAACACTCGTCTGCAACAGGGAAAATTGGAGACGGAAAAATTTTCGTTACCGAATTAACCGAAGTCGTGCGCATTAGAACTGGGGAAACCGGATCTGACGCGTTGTAAGAGTTTACATAATTTATATAATTTGGAGGATTTTAAAGTGGATGCGTCTGTAATTGAAGTCAAGTACGCAATGGATACCTTCTACTTCCTAGTCATGGGTGCGTTCGTCATGTTAATGGCGTGCGGTTTTTCTATGCTCGAGGCTGGATTGGTTAGAAGTAAAAACACAGCGGAAATTTTAACGAAAAACATCGTTCTCTACGCAGTAGCATGTACCATGTACTTGCTCTGCGGATATGCGTTCATGTACCCAGGGGAAGGAGTTAATCTGCTCTGGCCTGGTCTACCTAGTATTCTTGGAGGCGTCGATAATACTGCTGCTGATGTTATCGCTAGTGAGGGCGATATTTATTACTCAGGGTTGTCGGACTTTTTCTTTCAAGCGGTCTTCGTTGCCGCTGCAATGTCAGTGGTTTCAGGAGCCGTCGCTGAGAGGATGAAGCTATGGTCCTTTCTGGCATTTGCAGTTGTGATGACAGGGTTTATTTATCCTATCGAAGGCTATTGGAAGTGGGGTGGTGGCTACCTTAATGAAGCAGGGTTCCTTGATTTTGCAGGCTCTGGAGTTGTGCATATGACTGGCGCGGTTGCCGCTCTAGCTGGCGTAATGCTTCTCGGTGCCAGGAAAGGCAAGTATGCTTCAGACGGAACTGTTAATCCTATCCCAGGGGCCAACTTGCCTCTTGCCACTCTTGGAACATTTCTATTGTGGTTTGGTTGGTTCGGTTTTAATGGCGGTTCTGAGCTGGTTATGTCTAATGTGGCCGAAGCTAATGCGGTGGCAATGATTTTTGTCAACACAAATGCGGCAGCAGCAGGTGGTTGTATTGCGGCTTTAATCACGGCTAGATTGCTTTTTGGTAAAGCTGATCTGACCATGGTTCTAAATGGCGCATTGGCAGGACTCGTCTCTATCACAGCTGAACCTTTAACTCCGACTCCTTTGCTAGCCACCATAATTGGTGGGATAGGCGGGATCATAGTAGTGTTCTCAATAGTTGGTCTTGACAAGTTCAAGCTTGACGATCCGGTCGGTGCCATCTCCGTTCATGGTACTGCAGGAATTTGGGGCTTACTTGCTGTCTGTCTCAGCAATTCGGATGCTACTTTGTATGCCCAGTTGCTAGGTATTGCAATGATATTCGCTTGGGTGTTCATCACATCGCTCATAGTTTGGGCAGTAATAAAAGCTGTAGCCGGTATAAGAGTTAGCGAAGAAGAAGAAATAGAGGGTGTTGATAAATCAGAGTGTGGTTTAGATGCATATCCGGAATTTACTAAACGTTAAACTGTGCCTGACTATATAAATAGTCAAATAAAAGAGCTGGGGGGCAGAGATGTTCTCCAGTTCTTTTGTCTTAAAAAATATTTCTTTGCCCTTTGATAGAGTGAAAGCAATACAAAACTGGTATAGTTTGGTTAGGAAAAGCTAGCCGCTAATTAAGTAAAGTTGAATACTTTTTGTAGGCGCTTTCTATTTTGAACCTGAAGCAAGCATTATTCTAGGGAGAAACCAGTGAAATTAATTACCGCGATTATCAAGCCTTTCAAGCTAGAGGATGTTAGAGACGCCCTATCTTCAAATGGCATACAGGGAATGACCGTGACAGAAGTTAAAGGGTTTGGTCGCCAAAAAGGCCATACCGAGCTATATCGAGGCGCAGAGTATGTGGTTGATTTTCTCCCGAAAATAAAACTTGAGGTAGCAGTAGAGGATTCTCAGCTAGATGCGACTGTAGATATTGTAAAAACAGCTGCCAATAGCGACTCGATCGGTGACGGTAAGATTTTTATCAGTGAACTGATTGATGTTGTGCGAATAAGAACTGGGGAAACAGGGAAAGATGCTTTATAGGCTTCTCATGGTTAATGATTTTTTTACTTAGTATTCTGAGGGAGTTGAAAAATATGTGGTATTTTATTGGTATATTGGGTTTGGCTACCTTACCCAGTTTAGCTTTGGCGGATGGATTGGATACCGGAGATACGGCCTGGCTTTTGACTGCGACCGCCTTAGTTTTGTTTATGACAATCCCAGGTTTGGCTCTTTTTTATAGTGGTCTAGTCCGCGCAAAGAACACACTGTCTGTACTGATGCAGTGCTTTGCGATTACTTGCCTGATGTCTTTACTGTGGATGTTTGCGGGTTATGGGCTAGCCTTTGGAGATGGTGGGGCGTGGAATAATTTTATCGGCAGTGGCAACATTATGCTGGCGGATGTGACTCGTGCCGGGATGAGTGGGGCTATTCCAGAAACTGTATTCATTATGTTTCAAATGACATTTGCCGTGATTACCCCCGCTCTTATAGTTGGAGGCTTCGCCGAAAGGATGAAGTTTTCCGCTGTTCTTGTATTTAGTACTCTCTGGATGTTTGTTGTATATGTGCCCGTATGCCATTGGGTATGGGGTGACGGTTGGCTCGCTCAGATGGGTTTGCTTGATTTTGCGGGCGGCACTGTTGTCCATATCAATGCTGGCGTCGCCGCGATAATTGCGGCGATGGTTCTGGGGAAACGTAAGGGATTTCCTAATAGTGCTATGCCACCGCATAACTTAACTATGACTGTCACTGGGGCTGCAATGCTTTGGGTTGGATGGTTTGGTTTTAATGCTGGTAGCGCAGTTGCCGCAAATGGGGATGCTGGAATGGCGATGTTAGTGACACATATATCAGCAGCAGCAGGTTCTCTGGCATGGATGTGTATTGAATGGGTAAAACATGGGAAACCGAGTGTCCTAGGCATAGTAACCGGAATGGTCGCCGGACTAGGTACTATTACCCCTGCATCAGGATATGTGGGCCCCATTGGCGCGCTAGTCATTGGGATTTCGGCCGGGATAGTCTGCTATTACAGCACTCAATATATTAAGCGGACGTTAAAAATCGACGACTCGCTGGATGTTTTTCCTGTGCATGGGGTAGGAGGGATATTAGGTACTATTCTTGCTGGCGTTTTCGTAGCAGAGCAGTTTGGTGGGATTGGATATGCTGAGGGATTTACTATGAGTTCTCAGCTTATTGTGCAACTGTATGGAGTTCTTGCCACTACTTTTTGGTGCGGTATTATGACATTAGTGTTGTTATTGTTAACCAAGAAGCTAGTTGGTTTAAGAATCACTGAGGATCAAGAAAATGTTGGTTTAGACGTTTCTGAGCACGACGAGCGAGGCTACATCATATAGTTATAAGGCTTGCTTGCTTTAGTTAGTCAGCGAGTCTAACTATTAGTAAATAATGAAAAATTACTTTGAAAAAAAGATAAGGTCTAGCAATTTTTTCTGCGTTGTAGGTATGCCGATAGCGCATAGTAAATCCCCTGTGATTCATGCCTTGTTTGGTGAGGGCGTGAATCTAGAATTGACATATGAAAAAATTGAGGTGAGTTCTGGGTGCTTAAGAGTAGCGATAGAGCAGTTTAAAAAAGCCGGTGGGATAGGAATGAATGTCACAGTTCCTTTAAAGGAAGAGGCTTTTGAGATTGCGGATGAGCAGTCCGATAGAGCTGTTAAAGCTGGTGCAGCAAATACGTTGTGTTTCAAAGATGGCAGAATAGTTGCTGACAATACCGATGGTAGCGGAATTGTTCGTGATCTTAAGCTGAATAATTCTATTACTTTAGAAGGAAAAACGATCTTGATTTTGGGAGCGGGAGGCGCTGCCAAGGGCGTTATTCCTGCCTTGATTAAGGAAAACCCTTCCTCGATAAAGGTCAGTAACCGCACAATTTCACGTGCTGAAGCGTTGGTAGAATTCACCAGAGACTATCCTTTAGAGGCACTAGAATGGGGGGCAAACTTAAGTTATCGTCCAGACATCGTCATAAACGCTACGTCTTTAAGCTTGTCAAATGATCTACCGGAGATTGGTAGTCAAACCATAGGGCCTGGCAGCGTTGTTTACGACATGGCGTACACTGTTGGACCCACCAGTTTTATGCGCTTTTCCGAATCACTGGGTGCCTCTCAAATATTGGACGGACTTGGTATGCTGGTTGAGCAAGCTGCGGAAGCGTTTTTCCTCTGGCATGGTATATTTCCAGAAACTTCTTCTGTTATTGAATATTTGCGTAATGAAAATAGTTCAAAGAGCTAGAGCAGGCCGTTCATTTTATCGACAGTGTTTGGCAGCCATAATACGGCATTAGGGAAGGATATAATCAGAGCAAGCACAACGATCTGTATAAGCACAAAGGGAGTGATCCCTTTATAAATGTGAGAGAGCTTTATCTCGGGTGGGGAGACCGCTTTGAGATAAAAAAGTGAAAAGCCGAATGGTGGTGTTAGAAAAGACGTTTGAAGATTGACTGCTATGATTAGCGCGAACCACAGCAAGTCGATGCCAAGGCTTCTAGCTATCGGTTCGAGTATAGGCACCACAATAAAACAAATTTCAACGAAATCTAGGAAAAATCCTAGAATGAAAATAACTACCATACTCACGACAATAAACGTTAATTGGCTGCCACCACCAGTTGAATAAAAAAAGCTACTCACAGCATGATCGCCACCTAGACTCTTAAAAACCAGCCCGAAAGCCGTTGCTCCGACAAGAATCAGAAAAACCATGCTCGTTAGCTTCACTGTCTCTAGGGCGGCACTGTTCAGTATTGACCACCGCATTCGTTTTCGGCTAACGGCAATGAGAATAGCGCCTAAGGCGCCAAGGGCGGCAGACTCAGTTGGTGACGCTATCCCAAGAAAAATCGAGCCTAGTACTGATAGCATTAAGACAAGTGGGGGCGTTAGGGATTTGATAATTTCGGCCCTCGAGAGAGTGCTTTCTTTTAATATTATAGCAGGAGCGACAAGAGGGTTTTTCATAGAAATCACCATCACGTACGAGATATATAAGCCCACGAGTACTAAGCCAGGCAGCAGTGTTGCCATGAAGAGTCTGCCTACAGGGACTCCCATAATGTCAGCAAGAAGTATCGCTACTATACTTGGTGGAATTACCTGTCCTAGGGTTCCTGAGGCCGCTATGGTGCCACAAGCCAGAGAGCGGTCATATCCATGTCTCAGCATTGTTGGCAGTGCAATCACTCCCATAGTGACTACCGTGGCGCCGGCCACTCCTGTAGTGGCAGCGAGTAAAGCACCAACGAGTATCACTGCAATAGCAAGGCCGCCCTTTTTTTTCCCAAAAAGCGCAGCGCTAGTTTCTAGTAAGTCTTGTGCTAGCCCAGATTTTTCGAGAATGACTCCCATTAATACGAACAAAGGGACTGCCAGTAAGGTAAAGTTAGTCATTATTCCCCAAATTCGAAGGGGTAGTAGCTGAAAGAAATCTATTCCTAAGGCAAATGTGCCGAAGAAGACAGATACTGCACCAAGAGTAAAAGCGACGGGGTAGCCGAATAAAAGAGCAGGAATTATCACTACGAACATTCCTAATGCATAATATTCCATAGGGATTAAACTTTATTCCACTCGCGAAAGGCTGCTAAGGCAGTGATAATGCCTTGAACACACAGTAATGAGGCCCCTAACGGAATCAATGACTTAACTATCCACCGGTGAGTCAGGCCACCAGGGTCTGGAGAAGTTTCAGCATAATGGAATGCATCGAATACAAAAGCACCTGAGCTCCATACGATAACGCCACAAAAAGGGAGTAGAAAAAAGAGAGCTCCAAGCAAGTCAATCAGCTTTCTTGTGCGTTGGCTGCAGAATCTACTTTTAAAAAACATATCCACTCTAACATGCTGGTCACACCTTAAGGTGTAAGCCGAACCTAGCAAGAAAACCGCACTAAAAAGGTGCCATTCGAGCTCTTGAAAAGCTACGGAGCCTTGATTTAAGAAGTAGCGCATGAACACATCAAGAGCAGTCACTGTCATTAGAAGAACTAAAGCGTAAGCCGATAACTGTCCGAAGGTATCGATAATAAGGCCAGGGGCTTTTGTAATTCGTTTGCTAAACATTGCGCTTGTTGAGGTACACTTTAATTATTACTGATAATTATTTATATTATCATGAACAAAGCAGGCATTCTTCATAGATGATTCGAGGCTTTAAGGCGTTTGAAAATGCTCTTTTTCTCAGCCTGTTTCATAATTTATGCACACTTACTTTACTCGAACAAGGTAGAAGTAGTAACTTATCGGATAAAAGCACTAATTAGCTCTTACATAACCTCATAAGTTATTGTTTATATTAAGTATATTTTAAAGATGGCTAAATTTTGACCGATCTATCAATGTAAGCCTGTTTTGCGGCCTTAAGGAACTCTTTGTCTAGCTTGTTCACAAGGTTATCCACAGAAACTGTGGGTAACCTTGTGAAGTCTTCTG
Organism: Proteobacteria bacterium UBA4457; assembly: GCA_002390205.1. Classification (GTDB taxonomy): domain Bacteria; phylum Pseudomonadota; class Gammaproteobacteria; genus UBA4457. The sequence continues at coordinate 25,850 of DGOV01000083.1, forward strand.
CAGCAGGTCTAGTGTTTACGGTGAATATCTCCGTGACTGGCCACGCAGGTTGTAGAGGCGAACTAAAGTGAATGTAATTTCATCTTTGCCAGTGTTTCATAAGAGGAGATAGAGATACTTTCCGCGCGGTCTTTGGGATCTATTCCAGCTTCTATCAGAGAATCTACAGTGAAAATTTTACGCAGTGAGTTCGCGATAGTTTTCCGCCTGGTATTAAATGCAGTTCGGACGATATCTTCCAGGCATTTTTCGAAATCAGGTAATACGATATGCTCTTTTTTGATGAATCTCACGATGGCGGATTGTACTTTTGGTATTGGCTCAAAAGAGTTCTTGTCAACCTCAAAATGGTATTCTATTTGTGCTTTCCTTTGGGCCATTATTGATAAGCGACCATATGATTTTGAACCACATATCGCGGTGAAACGCTCAGCAACCTCCTTCTGAAGCATGAATATCATTTCCGACCATATTCCTTGGTAATTTAATAGTTTGATAATTAGAGGTGTAGCGATATTGTAAGGAAGGTTGCCGACAATCTTCCACTGTGTAGAATTGATAGTTAGCTTTTCTATATCACAAGTTAAAATATCTTCGTTCGAAATTAAAAAATTATCAGCACCCCTATAGTGATTTTTCATTTGTGCATATAGGTTTCGGTCAATCTCTACCGCTGTTACTCTCGAACCAGCATCTACAAGATGATCAGTAAGGGCTCTTGCTCCTGGCCCGATCTCTAATATGTGTTCATCAGGCTGTGGGCGAATTAGGCTAATTATTTTGTCGATAATATATTCATCGGTAAGGAAATTTTGACCGAACCGTTTTCGAGCTCTTGGAAGGTTCATTTCTCTTGGGTTTTTTTGATTTTTACCATCGATTTTGCAAGGTCGATGGCTGCGATAAGACTTCCTGCAGAAGATTTTCCAGTACCTGCTATATCTAATCCCGTTCCATGATCCACGGACGTTCTTACTATAGGGATGCCTAAAGTAACGTTGACAGCCTCCCCAAAACCAAGTGTTTTGAGAGCTGTTAAGCCTTGATCATGGTACATACTGATAATAGCATCGTATTTTTTTCGCTGAGACGTCGTAAATGCACTATCTGCAGAGACTGGCCCCGTAATTTTTATGCCTGTATTTCTCAACTCCTTGGCTGTAGGAGAGATCACTGTAGTCTCTTCCTGACCTAGGTAGCCGCCCTCTCCGGCATGAGGGTTGAGACCACATAACCAGATGTTGGGTGAACTGATCCCAAATTTGTCGTTTAATTCTTGATGAACGATAGTGGCGACGTGTTTTATTAGTGTGCTAGTTACAGCATTAGAAACGTCTTTTAAAGGGATATGGGTAGTTAATAGGACTACTCGGAGTTTGCCAGCTACTAGCATCATCACAGGCCGCTGCGAGCCTAGCCTGTCTGCCAGATATTGAGTATGGCCAGAAAATGTAACCCCAGCCTGATTAATGACTTCTTTACTAATAGGACCAGTCGTTATCGCGTCCAGCTTAGAGGAACTACAGGCATCTATTGCTTGGTCAAGACAGTCCAAGACGTAACTCGAATTCTCGGGATTAGGCTTACCAGGAACTACTTTTACTTTTGACTGTACCGGGACGATCTGCATCGTGCCAGGTTTATGTGGTTGTGCAAACTGCGCATCTTCAAGCTCGGCGATATTGAGATTGATACCAAGCAATTTAGCACGGTCTGCAATTATTTCAGGATCTGCATAAACAAGAGTTTTTTCGGTTCTTTGAAGCTGGCTAATTGTGATGGCAATATCCGGACCTATGCCGCTTGGCTCTCCTGGAGATAGCGCAATCTTCAGGTTCTGTTCTGGATCAGTTATTACGGTGTTCGACATAGGCTTCGTCTCGGAGTCGCCTGAGCCAATACTGTCGTCGCTCATCTAGTTTTTGTTGCCGAATAGCTCTTCGGGCTCTATCTCGTCGAATTGCCTCTGTCCCATCGAAATTTCTTGTTTCTGTAACTTGGAGAATATGGAAGCCAAACTCTGTTTCAAATGGGGGACTCACCATTCCGATGTCGATTGCTGTCATAATTTCTTCAAATTCAGGAACCATTTCCCCTTCACTTACCCACCCTAGATCGCCTCCTTGCAGGGCAGAAGTCCTGTCATCAGAGTTTGTTCGGGCAATTTGTGCAAAATTGTCGTCTCCCTCTAAGTCAAAACGTTTTTTCAAATTACTTATTCTATTTGCAACTTGTTCCATAGGTAGTAATTCATTAGGAGAAATAAGTATATGCCGGGTTTTATATTGCGGGATCATGAATTCTTCTAGATTACGCTTATCAGTAAGTTGAATGATATGAAATCCACTGGCATTAGTTATTATGCCGCTATTCTCGCCGACTTTTAATGCGCTGATAGAGTCGGCGAAAAGCCCGGGCACTTGGCTTCCTTTCCTCCACCCGAGGTCTCCCCCTTCCAGCGCTTGTTGCCCGTCAGAAACACGTATCGCAACTTCACCGAAGTCATCGCCAGCCTCTATCAAACCTAGCGCTTCCTCTGTTTTTTCCCGAGCTTTTTGGATTTGTTTGTTGTCGGCTTCAGAGGGGACAGATATCAAAATATGCGAGATGCGATATTCTTGAAGTTCCGCAGTATTCGACTCGTTACGCAGGTAGTTATCTATTTCGGTTTCTCGCACACGAATTTTATTATCCACTTCAGTTTTTCTGAGCTTGGATATAATAATTTCTTGACGGATTTGTTCTTTGAAGACATCAAACTGATAGTTTTCAGAGGCTAGTACTTCTTTGAACTGCTCTAGGTTGAGATTGTTTTGTTTGGCCATGTCCATTATTGCTAGTTTTAATACATCGTCTCCGACCTCAATTTTCACTTGCTCAGCATATTGGAGCTGGACTTTTTCTAGGACTAATCTCTCCATCACTTGCCGCTGTAGGACGGCATTTGGAGGCATTCGAGTCGCTTGTTGCTGCATTTGAAATTTGACGCGATCAGTTTGCTCGTTCACCTCGCTTTGCATCACTACGTCCATCTCTACTATAGCCACTATTCGGTCAAGTTCTTCTGCACAGATGCTGAAACTAGTCCATGGGAGGGCAACAATAGCAAGAACAGCAAATAAAGATGAAAGCCCGGTGGGTTTCTTTTTAGCTGCTATAGGAGGAGAAATTGGGTTCGGCAACACAAACATACGGCTACTTTTTTTTGTCGATGAGGAATTATACCGCAAAACTGTCAGCGTAAGACATTCGTTTTCTATCTTTTTCTTTGTGAGGGATGGATTTTAATCAAATGGACTTCTAGATTCAGGTAGGTGTCTAGATATTAGTGGATCGCGTCCTTTACCGAGTCCCATTAGCCCTCTTAGCCTCAACTGTATAAACATACCGGTAATGAATTCGGGTTGAGAGCTTATGTTGGTCCCGTTCAAATATCTCTGCCCGATTACACTGATACTCCAACAACAACTGTCATACTCTATCCCTCCAAAAGCCTCGAGAGTCGTCTTGTCATGCAGTGTGTAGCTCCACTGCCCGATCATCGACGTATTCTTGAATGTAGGAATAGGGAATCGAAATGAAGTGTCCACTTGTTCTATATTCTGGCTCCAACTATTAGGTGCCCTAGTGAATCGATAGGCAGCTTTTAAGATGGTGTTTTGTTCTGGTTGGTAAAGCAACGAGATAGCTTTTCTTTCAGTTTTTTTCGATTCAGGCTCCCATACTAGGGAACCTGTTATCTTTGTTGTAGACGACAGGTTGATTTCTCCCTCAGCGAATAGGTTTGAGAGCGCCTTGTTGGAGTATGTTTGTCCAGGGAGAGTGATTTCTCGTCTATCTAGATGGAATACCTGTCCAATGCCAATCGACATGATTTGCCGTCCAGTGTCTTTGTGAGATAGCCGGGATGACACCCCTAAAGTCATTCGGTTCGCATCGCCAATTCTGTCGCCACCAAACTGAGTATAACCTCCTGAAAAACGATGAGGCAGGTACATGGTATGAGTGTTTATATCCATTGCCCCGGTATCAAAAATAGGGAGGTTATCTTGGTTTACTTTAGGGACATATAGATAGTAGGCTCTTGGCTCTAGAGTCTGAAAGAGAGTCTTTCCCCAGAGCGAGAAATTACGCTCGGCAAAGAGAGTCGCATCGATGCTTATAATAGGAACCGTTCGAGATTGGTCTTCATAGACGCCACTGGGGTCATCGTTAAAATACTCTGTGTGGGCGACTACAATTTTAGGAATGACCTGCAGGTATGGTTTTCGGTAACTGTAAGCTAGAGATGGGGCAGCTGTCGCGCGAATACTACTAAGGCTCTGAGACTTATAGAAGTAACTAGCATCCGATTTAATTGCAGCTTCAAATCCCCCCTTTGTTTTGAAAGTGTGCCCAAGTTCTACGCGTGGGAGGAGTTTATAAGGTTTGTATGCCGCCGGCAGATCATCTATCAACGTCTGATAGTCTCGTGTCACGGCATAGAATCGAGTCCCCAGGTTATTATAGGTAAACTCTAACTTACGCTCCATGAATGCTTGGGATGAAGCCCCAATAGTGTTGCCAAAATCTTTGAAATACTCGTTGTCAGATACGTTGTTAAACAAAAGGTCTAAGCGTGCGCGATTACCTAAAAATAACTGGTGGTGTTCGATTGAGAGGTAAGATCTGTCTTCATTATTTCGTATATTATCCCCAGACAAGTACTCCGCATTAATGGTGCCAGAATAAGTGGAATTAAGATATCGATATTCTCCGTCAAGCATAACACCGCGCTCTTGCATTAGCCGAGGAGCAATGGTGGCGTCCCGTGAGGGGGCGATATTCCAATAATAAGGCAGTTGCGTATCGAATCCAGATTCGTTGCTGGTACCGAATACAGGAGCTAAAAAGCCTGATTTTCTCCGTTTTGTAGTGGGGAAGTTGACATAAGGCATATAGAAGACCGGTACGTCCATAAATCGTACGATGGCATTACTTGCAGAGGCACGGTCATTACTATGGTCGACTCTTAGCGCGCTCGCATGTAATCGCCAAGCCTCGGAGGTCACGGGACATGTGGTGTACTCGACGTCCTTAAATATACTGATGTCACGTGCTGAGTCATGCTCGATTTTAGAGGCAGACCCCCTCCCTGGGCCATTACCAAGCCAATATTTCCCGTCCGAGAGTAAAGCGATTTCTTTTTGTGAGTCGAATTTTATGGTGTCACCGGCCCAAACCATCCCTTTGTCCCACAGATGCGCACGTCCTTCGGCATTATAGGTCCCCGTATCCTTATCATAAGTGACTACTTCGGCTCTAATTGACTGAGAATTTTTGATTACTTCGACATTTCCCTGAAATTGACTTGGGCCAGCCTGCACAATCCTCGAACTCTGCGCTCTGATTTCTGTACTTCCAAATTCAATATTCTCGGGATCGCTGTATAAGGGACGTTCGGGTTTGAATTGCCCGCTTGGGCAGAATTGCCAAGTCCTCCCCCCAACTTCGTTCGCTAGTGAGCCTTGTGAATAGTAAATACAGATACAAATAACAGAGTAGATGATCTGTTTAAGTGACAAGCCATGTCGTGTTTTCAATAGTGAGCTAACTGTTGTGTCCTCAATTAATCTAAGCCGGCGGGCACGGTATGTAAAAGTGTCATAGATTGACTAGCCATTCAATAGGCCTTTATTGGTTTGTTCATGTTGCACAATTATATTAAGCCAATTTGAGTTTTTTAATAGTCGGAGTTGCGGCTCTTAATGATTTTTTCTACTTTATCAAGTTTTAGCTGGGCATTACTTTCCGCTAGGATTGCTAATTTTTCTTGGTTGGTGGGTTCCAAAAACTCAGCAAGGCGATAAGCAACCCAGCTGGCCTCTCCAAGTATTGGTGGTGTGAGTATGTCGGGTTCTCGACTATTCATTAAAATCTTTTTTAGTAAGCTTACTGGCTTTGAATGTGAATCTAATATCTTTTCATTCTGAGTCAGATGAGGTTGGGTTCGACCTAGTATTAGTCCATTACTTTCAAGGCTATAACTATTTACTTGGAAGGGCTCGGTGCCTTGAACTGTGATATGGAGCAAGCCGTCGGGCCCTTGATCAAACGATACTATTTTTGCGAGCGTCCCTATTTCTTCGATATCTAGATTAATAGTATTTTTTGAATCTGCCTTAATTAGGACGACTCCAAACTCTTTTTGCTTCTTTAGACAATCCTTAATCATGTCTAGATATCGTATTTCAAAAATCCTTAGCTCTAATAACCCCTTTGGAAATAAAACGAGGTTCAGCGGAAATAAAGGGATCGTGTCTGGGCATTGTGTAGGTGTTGTCATAGGTTTTTTATCTTTTGCATTAATGTGCTCGGAATCTTTGCAGCTGAGCTGTTACTCATCGACAAGACAGTATCGCCATGCCGTATTCTTTTCAGAACACTTTGAGTTAATTCACTGGGAGAGTGGTGGAACTCAAGCATACGAGCGTCTGCGAGCAGTCCTTGGACATCCCATTGGCAATCTCGAGGAAGTAGGATGAAAACTTCATCGGCATTCTCTAGAGCATTGGCAAGTTGGTGCCTGTTGGCACCCATTATCAGGCTATTCGAACGAAATTCGACAATGGCGAGCAATCTACGGTCACCAGGTAGACTGTTTATAGCGTTGATAGCGACTTTGATAGCGGTAGGGTGATGGGCAAAGTCATCAAAAATATGCACTCCGTTATGCTCGCCATAAAACTCTAATCGTCGGCGGACATTTTTGAATTCCACCATTGCGGAAAGTCCGCTTTCTATATCTTCTGGCAGCGAAGCTGCGGCACACATCGCAGCGACCATATTTTCCGCATTGTGCTCGCCAAATATCGGGCATTCAGTTTGTAATTCTTTCCCGTCCGCATCTATGATGGTAATCCTATTACTTGCATCGTTTTCTCCGTTTGTCTTCCATTCACAATCACCGTCCATGCCAAAAGTCCGCACCTCTGACCAGCAGCCCATTTTTATCGTATCTTTTATTGTCTGAACATGCTCAGAGTGGATTATAGTTGCCTCGGCAGGCATGGTCCGTATTAAGTGATGAAATTGCTTTTTTATCGCTTCTAGATCTTTAAAAATATCCGCATGATCAAATTCTAAATTGTTAATAACTAAAGTTCTTGGCCGGTAGTGAACGAATTTCGAGCGCTTGTCGAAAAAGGCGGTGTCATACTCGTCAGCCTCGATTACAAAGTATTTAGATTCTCCCAGTCTTGCAGAGACGTTAAAATTGCCTGGGACCCCTCCGACAAGGAAGCCAGGACAGAGGCCAGAATTCTCGAGAATCCAAGCAATCATGCTCGTAACCGTAGTTTTCCCATGGGTCCCAGATACCGCGATTACATGGCGTCCCGATAGCACTTCTTTTTTGAGCCATTCAGGGCCTGACATGTAAGGTATATCGTTGGTTAACACAAATTCTACACATTCATTGCCGCGGGTAAGCGCGTTACCGATCAAAACTAAATCGGGCTTCTCACGCAAGTTATTGGCTGAATAGGAATCAAAGACTTTTATATCCATTCCGGCAAGTATGTCGCTCATGGGTGGGTAAATGGACAAGTCTGTTCCTGAGACAATATGCCCTTTTTCCTTGGCAAGAGAGGCTAACCCTGCCATGAATGTTCCGGCAATCCCTAGGATGTGAATGTGCATATTATTTCAGCATTTATAGTTTGGGTCTCAGACCAGAGCATCAACACTTGCCAGCGCAATTCGATGCATGAAAAGCGATGTTTTCAGGCGATTAAGAGTAATGGGACACCACATACTGTTCTAGTAGCTGCTTAAACTCACTAGCGATGTGTTCTCCTCGAAGAGTTACATGCTTCTCGCCATCTATGAACACCGGAGCTGCCAACCCTTCCCCTGTTCCAGGAAGGCTTATCCCTATGTTAGCGTGCTTGCTTTCTCCGGGACCATTCACTACGCATCCCATTACTGCGAGACTCATATCTTCTACTCCGGGATGAATGTCTTTCCACTTCGGCATTTGGGTCCTTACATATGCTTGTATGTCTTGCGCCAGCTCTTGGAATACCGTACTGGTGGTTCTGCCGCAGCCAGGACAAGCGATTACGAGGGGAGTAAAAGACCTTAGACCCATGACTTGTAAAAGCTCTTGCGCGACTATGACCTCTTGTGTTCGATCCCCGCCAGGCTCGGGCGTTAAGGATATCCTAACTGTGTCTCCAATCCCCTCTTGCATCAGTATACTCATGGCGGCAGAGGAGGCGACAATTCCTTTTGAACCCATGCCGGCTTCAGTGAGGCCCAGATGCAAAGGGTAGCTGCACTGTTTTCCAATTCTTCTGTATACGTTGATAAGATCCTGTACATCACTGCATTTACAAGAAAGGATGATTTTCGACTTGTCGAGTCCAATTTCTTCGGCCTGACGAGCGCTGTTAAGCGCCGAGAAAATAAGGGCGTCATAGGCGACTTCTTTCGAAGATTTTGGCACCTTTAGTTCGTTATTTTTATCCATCATTTTCGCAACTAGAGAGGGATCTAAACTGCCATAATTCACGCCGATCCGAACTGGCTTGTTTTGCGCAATGGCAACCTCGATTATGGTTGCGAATTGGTCATCTCGTTTCCTCCCAAATCCAACATTGCCGGGGTTTATCCTATATTTGGCGAGTGCTTCCGCGCAGTCTGGATATTTAGTCAGTAGAATATGTCCGTTGTAGTGAAAATCTCCAACAAGCGGGACTGTACAGCCCGTAGAGTCAAGTAGCTCGCGGATTTTGCTCACCTTCTGCGCAGCTTCTTCGGTGTCGACCGTTATTCGGACAAGTTCTGACCCCGCGGCTGCCAGAGCTTTAACCTGTTTGACAGTGCTAATTGCGTCTGATGTGTCTGTGTTAGTCATTGATTGAACGACAATCGGCGCGCCACCGCCTACTGGAACACTACCTACCAGGGTTTGTAAAGACTGTCTGCGGACATATAAATCAGAATTACTCAATTATTTTCTCGTAGATTTTTAGGGCTTCCAAGGACAAGAGTATATTATACACTAGCTGGACACGCTTGGAGCCTATTGGTTCAGGGACCGCCCTCTAAATACTCTTATGTTCACGATTCTAAGATAGAGTACTATCTTGACCTGCTGCTTTACAACAGCTTGCCACATTCTTTAGGGCAACAGGTCTAGAAAAGTCGAGGACAGATGTATGAAAAAAATAAGCAAGACAAACGATGAGTGGCGAGTAGTACTTACGCCGGCTGCCTATACGGTGTGTCGGGAGCATGGTACCGAAGCACCCTTTTCCGGCGAGTATGATGGATGCAAAAAGAAAGGAATATATGAGTGTGTTTGTTGTCAGGCTAGTTTGTTTCGCTCTGAAGACAAATATGATTCAGGTTCAGGTTGGCCTAGTTTTTGGCAAGCGCTCGATGACATGAGCGTAGTGCTTAAGGAAGACCATAGTCTTGGCATGACGCGTACCGAAGTGATGTGTGCGGTTTGTGATTCTCATTTAGGCCATGTTTTCCCCGATGGGCCTCAGCCGACAGGCTCGCGTTACTGCATCAATTCTGTGGCGTTACTGCTCAACGATGCAGAGTAGAGTTATCTCTATATTTTGGGACTTAGCGCGAAGAAGATATTAAGTCTTCGGCAAGGTGACTCCTATTTGCCCTTGATATTTACCCTGTCTATCTGCGTAGGATGTTTCACAAGGATCGTCTGATTGGAGAAAGATAAGCTGAGCTACTCCTTCGTTGGCATAAATTTTTGCAGGTAAAGAGGTGGTGTTTGAAAATTCTAGAGTGATATGACCCTCCCACTCAGGTTCTAATGGAGTGACATTAACAATGATGCCGCATCTTGCATAGGTCGATTTACCCAAACATATAGTTAGAATATCTCGTGGGATTTTGAAATATTCGATTGTGCGAGCTAAAGCAAAAGAGTTTGGAGGAATGACGCAAACGTCTTTTTGAACATCGACAAAGTTACCTGAGTCGAAATTTTTAGGGTCGACAGTTGTTGAGTTCAGGTTGGTAAATACTTTGAATTCACCAGCACACCTGACATCGTACCCATAGCTTGATGTTCCAAAAGAAATAATTCTTTCTCCTTCAAGTGTTTTAACTTGATAGGGTGCGAAAGGGTTAATAAGGTCATGGCTTTGTGCCATTTTCCTTATCCATTTGTCTGACTTTATTGGCAATTTATTGGATCTCCATAGGTTTAAGTATTTTGGATAACTATTTTAGGGAACTTAGAGGAGAAGTCACGGGCCTTTAGTGCTAGCCGAGCAGCTATTTTCCTTGCTATCTCTCGGTAGCTTTTCGCTATTTCTGAATCAGGTTCAATCGCCGTGGTAGGCCTACCATTGTCGACTCCTTCGCGAATTCTAATATCTAGCGGAAGCGACCCTAACATCTCTATTTCATATTGTTTTGCCATTGATTCTCCTCCTCCCGAGCCAAAAATATGTTCCGAGTGCCCGCACTTACTGCATATGTGGACGCTCATATTCTCGATAACTCCAAGGACCGGGACGTTAACTTTTTCGAACATCTTAAGTCCTTTTCTCGCGTCGAGTAATGCAATGTCTTGCGGAGTGGTGACGATTACTGCCCCACTCACTGGAATTTTTTGGCACAAGGTAAGTTGTATGTCTCCCGTGCCCGGTGGGAGGTCGATTATCAAATAATCTAGATCGTGCCAGTTGGTATCGTTGATCAGCTGTTCTAAAGCCCCTGTTGCCATGGGTCCACGCCAAATCATAGGAGTGTCTTCTTCTATTAGGTTGCCGATAGACATCGTCTGTAATTGATAGCTAACTTTGGGCTCCATAGATTTCCCGTCCTTACTGTCAGGACGGCCTTGGGTGCCAAGCATTCGAGTCTGGCTGGGCCCGTATATATCCGCATCCAGAACTCCTACTTTGCCACCCTCTTGTTGTAACGCTATGGCTAAATTCGCAGCGGTGGTCGATTTCCCTACTCCACCTTTTCCCGATGCAATGGCAATAATGTTTTTAACTTGGCTGAGAGGTTTTGTACCTTTTTGGACTTCTCTAGCAAGTATTTTTGAGGTAACTTGAAAATCAATGTTGCCAACACTCAGCCCAGCGCATAGGGATTCTAGTCTTCTGACTAGAATTTCTCGGTAATTATCAATAGGGAACCCGAGTTCAATCTCTACTGTAGTTCCTTGGTCGTGCGTATGGATGTTTTTAAGAGCTCCTGAACTTATTAGATCTTTGCCAAGATACGGATCTATTTCATTTTCAATTAGCCTTTTGATTTCAGTTTCTGTCGTGCTCATTTCGGGATTCCGAGGATAGAAAAGATTTATTTTACACTAATAGCCGTATTTGCGGTTGCTTACTATAATGATCCATATATTTTCATTAATAAATGGTTGTGATGTCGGACGATTATGGAAGAACCCAAGAGAAAAATCTTAGTAACGAGTGCGCTGCCATACGCAAACGGACCGATTCACATAGGTCATATGGTGGAATATATCCAGACAGATGTATGGGTCCGGTTTCAGAAAATGAGGGGTCATGAGTGTTATTTTGTTTGCGCGGATGATGCGCATGGAACCCCAATCATGCTTAAGGCTGAAGCTGAGCAGGTGCCACCAGAGATGTTGATTGAGCGAATTAGCCGAGAACATCAGCGAGACTTTAGTGCTTTTGGCATTGAGTTTGACAATTATCACTCAACGCATTCAGACGAAAACCGAAACATATCTGAGTTTATATACGAACAGCTAAGGAAAGATGACTTGATTGTAGCCCGCACGATAGAGCAGGCGTACGATCCAGTTAAGGGAATGTTCCTTCCAGATCGTTTCGTTCGAGGAACATGCCCAAGGTGCGCTGCAGTAGAACAATATGGGGACAGTTGCGAGGCTTGTGGCGCAACATATTCGCCTACCGATTTAATTGACCCCCTTTCTGTAGTATCTGGCGTTACGCCGGAGTTGAAAAAATCAGAACATCTTTTCTTTACTCTTGCTAAATTCCAGGACGTCCTTCGTGACTGGATAGCGAACACTGATTTACACTCTGGTGTGGTAAAAAAACTGGAAGACTGGTTTGAAACAGGGCTGAAAGATTGGGATATTTCGCGAGATGCACCTTACTTTGGTTTTGAAATACCTGATAATCCCGGAAAGTACTTCTACGTATGGTTGGATGCTCCCATCGGCTATCTTGCTAGTTTTAAAAACCTTTGCGAGTCTGAAAAGATAGACTTCGAATTATTCCTTCGACCTGAAAGCGACGCTGAGCTTTACCATTTTATTGGTAAAGATATTATGTATTTTCACACTCTTTTTTGGCCTGCGATGCTTAAAGGAGCTGGCTATCGGTTGCCTACGAACGTTTTCGTGCATGGGTTTCTTACTATAGATGGCAAGAAAATGTCCAAATCAAGGGGGAGTTTTATAAAAGCTGAAACTTACCTTTCTTTCCTTAGTCCGGATTACCTGCGGTATTATTTTTCTGCGAAATTGACGTCGGGAATTGAGGACATTGACCTGAACTGGGATGATTTTGAAGCTCGAGTTAATAGTGACCTTGTAGGCAAGTTCGTGAATATTGGAAGCCGTTGTGCAGGTTTCATAACGAAACGCTTCGATAGCAAGCTTGCTGATGAAATTGCAAACACAGAATTAATGCTATCGTTTTCATCTGCCTCTGCTGATATCGCCAGCTTTTATGAGGAGCGAGAATATGGAAAGGCGATACGGGAAATTATGGGGCTTGCTGATCTGGCGAATCGGTACATTGATAGTGAGAAGCCGTGGGTTCTAGCAAAAGAAGAAGGTGCCGATAGACATCTCCATCTGGTTGTTACAATGGGGATTTTGCTATTTCGTGTTTTAGCGATCTATCTAAAGCCTGTTATTCCTGACATTATTATAGAAATTGAAAAATTTTTAGGCGAGCCTTCTTTGTCTTGGTCTGATATTCATGCCGCTCCCCTAGGGAACACTATTAATAAATTTATCCCATTAATTGAACGGGTGGAATCAGGGGAAATCGTGAAAATGATAGACGAAGTCAAAAGAGATGTAGAAGAAGAAAAGACAATAGTCAAAGAGGAGTCTGAGGAGCAAGGGCATCAAATTTCTATTGAGGACTTCTTAAAAATCGACTTACGGGTGGCGAAGATAGTTACGGCTTCTAGTGTAGTTGGTGCTGATAAACTTTTGAAACTGGATCTAGACGTCGGCGGTGAGCCGCGGCAAGTATTCGCAGGGATAAAGCAATCCTATGATCCAGAGGAATTAGTCGGGAAGTTGGTTGTAGTTGTTGCTAATTTAGCGCCTCGGAAAATGCGGTTTGGCGTCTCTGAAGGGATGATATTGGCTGCCGGCCCAGGTGGCAGCGAAGTATTTTTGCTGGAACCTTCCAATGGGTCAGAGCCTGGTATGAAAATTAAATAATTTAGCTACACTTAATAAGTGGTGGTGTTTCTTTGAAACAAATGAATAGAAAAGAACTGCTGCATAATCTGCTTCCGCAAACACAGTGTAGACGTTGTGGCTTTGCTGATTGCAAGGCCTATGCTGACTCTATGGATAGGGGCATTTCCTCACCAAACTTATGCCCTCCTGGCGGAGAGGCTACCCGCGAAGCACTTTTCAGCGTTCTAGGGATGCCGGTCGATCCGATAGGAGCAATCCATAAAGACGAGGAGATATTGATTGCGCGAATATATGAGGATGAATGTATCGGATGCACGAAATGTATTCAGCAGTGCCCCACTGATGCCATAATTGGTGCACAATCAGTTATTCATACTGTGGTTGAACAGTGGTGTACCGGTTGTTCTTTATGCGTTAGTGTTTGCCCAACAGACTGCATAACGCTTGTTCCTATCTCGGACCTTGCGTTGCGTATTTCCGCTCATGAGAGCGGTGTTCGCTATTCTGAAATGAAAGAACGCTTGGCCGTTCATGGCCGTCTTGAAGAGCAAAGAGAATATCTAGATGTTGAAGATCATGAGCAGGAATCTCTAAAAGATATTGTGGCTGCCGCATTGGATCGCAAGGGACAGGTTCTTGAAGAATAGGGAGATTAGATTGCGAGAAGGATTTATGTCTAGTGAACGCTGATATGAGAGCTCAATTTTTTACGCGTTTAAGAAATGTAACTCCTATCCCAAAAACTGAACTTAATTATCAATCTAACTTCCAACTATTGATCGCCGTCATCCTATCTGCCCAAGCAACTGATGTAAGCGTTAATAAGGCGACGAAGGCATTGTTCGCCGTAGCTCCTGATGCTAAAAAAATGGTTGCGCTCAAAGAGAAAAACCTTAAAGAATATATTAAAACTATTGGTCTTTTTAATACCAAAGCGTCTAATGTGTTTAAAACTTGTCGAATACTTTGTGAAGAATATAGTGGAGTAGTGCCGAGTACTCGTAGCGAGTTAGAGGCTCTACCTGGGGTAGGCAGGAAAACAGCTAATGTTATTTTAAATACGGCGTTTGGCGAGCCAACTATAGCGGTGGACACGCATATATTCCGTGTTTCTAATCGAACTAAACTGGCTCCAGGTAAAACACCGCTGCAAGTCGAGAAAAACTTAATGAAGCGTATACCCGCCGATTTCCACCGTTATGCACATCATTGGTTGATCATGCATGGTCGGTATACATGTCTGGCGCGCTCGCCAAAATGTGGAGAATGTTCAGTTTCAGACTGCTGTTCTTGGAATAAGAAAGGAAACCATAGTGGTGTCTAGCAGAGTTTTTCTGGCTCGGATGGAAGAAAATGGGGAACATTATGTTTGTTGAAGACAAGAACGACGCTAGGCAATTTTTTTTTCAGGTCTGGGATAAAATGTCCCAAGAAGTAAGGCTTGAACCTCTGGAGTCAGTGATTTCCGATGTAATAAAAACACACCCAGAGTACCATGAGGTGCTTCGATCGAAAGACTTGGAGTTCTCTGTAGGATCTAACGGTGATGATGGAGCAAAAAATCCGTTTCTTCATATGGGATTGCATATTGCCCTTATCGAACAGCTCCAAACGGATCGCCCATCTGGAATTCGAGGCGTATTTCAGGAGCTTGTCTCTAAATATGGCAAGGATGTTCATCGAGCCGAACATTCCGCCATGTCCTGCTTGGCGGAAGTTCTCCGAGTGGCTACAGGTGATGGCCATGCGCCTGATGAGCAAGAATATTTGAAGAGTATAAGAAAATTAATTTAACTTTTAGAAGATATGTTTTTGCGAAAGGTCGTTTATGGATAAAAAATCATATAGCCGAACCCAGAAGGATAAAAACCTAGAGAGTTTCAGCTTAGATAGAGTCCTTTAAACAGGGTTTTTTTGATCATCCGCGTGCTGCTTTAGAAAGTAACGGTTTTCTTTTAAACAGTTCACAATTTCGCTGGCAGGAATTAAACGCAGATTTATTGTGATAACAGCCTATCTCTCTAGCAAAGAGAGTTTTCCTTCTTTCCCTGCCCATTCTTCAGCGTCAGGAAGAGGGTCAGACATTTCTGTTATAACGGGCCAAGATTTAGCTAGTTCTGCATTTAACTCAATGAATTGTTGTTCATCATCCGTGAGGTCATCTTCGGATTTTATTGCTTCTACTGGGCATTCTGGCTCACAGAGTGTGCAATCAATGCACTCGTCCGGATCTATCACAAGGAAATTAGGGCCTTCATGAAAACAGTCAACGGGACACACTTCGACGCAATCCGTATGCTTACACTTAATACAATCTTCAAGAACTACAAATGTCATTGGTTAAATCTCGTATTCGATAAAATACCTATTATAACCTTGTCAGCACAAACAGCCCAATGGTTTTTTATTTACTGATTTTTCCTTTCATCTCCGCAAGCAAAGCAAGGGCTTGTATTGGGGTGGTGTTATTTACGTCTAGCTTCTGGAGATTTGATCTGAAGTCTTGGAATTCGTCTGGTGACAACCGCTCAGTAGAGGGTAGAACTCTGGCGATACTCTGAGGCTCCAGTTTTGACAAAATTTGTTTTGCACGAGTGAGCGTTGCCGCTGGCACCCCTGCAC
Source organism: Proteobacteria bacterium UBA4457 (assembly GCA_002390205.1). GTDB lineage: Bacteria > Pseudomonadota > Gammaproteobacteria > UBA4457. The sequence goes on from DGOV01000083.1 coordinate 41,901, forward strand.
GTTTTGCAACAACTAACCCGAAGCTTTCGCTGGCAGAACCTTCGCGTACTTTGTGGGTAAACACAACTTCGTCGTTGAAAGAAATAGCTTCAACCTTAACGTTAGATATTGCTTTTTCTAATACTTCTAGCTTAGTGAGCTCGAAAAAATGCGTCGCGAATAAAGTATAGCCTTTAGTATGGTTTGCGAGGTATTCGGCTGCTGACCATGCGAGGGCTAGCCCATCATAAGTACTGGTTCCTCTTCCGACTTCATCTATCAGAACAAGACTTTTTTGACTACAATTGTTGAGAATATGAGCCAGCTCACTCATTTCGACCATAAATGTGCTCTGGCCACCAGATAGATTGTCTGAAGCTCCGATTCGGGTATAGATTGCATCTATAGGCCCAATACTGGCTTCATCAGCGGGGACAAAGCTTCCGACATAGGCAAGAAGAACGATAATAGCTGTTTGCCGCATATAGGTAGACTTCCCTCCCATATTGGGCCCTGTAATGAGGAGTAGCCTTCGATCTTCGTCAAAATGAACATCATTTTTCACAAATACTTTTTTCTGCTGATGCTCCACTATAGGGTGTCTACCTCCTTCTATATGGATGCCATCCTCTGAGTTCAATCTCGGTCGAGTCCATTTGAGTGAGTCCGCCCGTTCGGCAAAAGTTGATAGCACGTCGATTTCAGCAATGGCATGAGCCATCTGCAACAGACTGGCCACATTTACTGAAATCGTATTTATGAGGTCAGAGTAAAGCTCTTTTTCCTTGTTTAACGCTTTCTCTTTGGCGGTGAGTATTCGTGACTCAAAGCTTCGTAATTCTGGAGTGACATATCTTTCGGAGGTTTTAAGTGTCTGTCTTCTCTGGTAGTCTTTAGGAGCCTTGGAGGAATAGATTTTTCCTATTTCTAAATAATATCCGTGTACTCGGTTGTAACCAATTTTTAACCCACCAATACCGCTTCTTTCTTGCTCTCTTTTTTCGATAGACAACAGGTCTTGATTCGCTGTTAGATATATTTTTCTGAGTTCGTCTAGCTCCGCATCATAGCCCTCAGCAATCACGGCATGCTCTTTTATTATCTGGGGTGGTTCATCTACCAAAGCATTGGCTAATATTTCTTTCAGAGAAGCATGTTCGTTCATGCGACCAGTTATTTCTTTGAGTAGACCAGTGTTTTTTTCTGCAAGCTCTTTTTTTACGCTAGGTATTTTTATGAGCGTGGCTCTGAGTGACGCTAATTCTTTGGGTTTTACTGTCCCCAGAGCACAACGTGATGCTATTCTTCCTACGTCACGGAGGCCGGACAACGTCTTTCTTAGGCTGTCTAAAGAGCCGTTTAACAGAAGCTCTGAGACACTATCTTGTCTCTCAGTTAGTTCTTCATGACTTGTTATGGGTTCATTTATCCAGCGTTTTAATAAACGGCTTCCCATAGGCGTTTTCGTCGTATTCATTAAGTTATACAGAGACGGAGTTGAATCTTTTAACCGAGTATTTGCCAGCTCGAGGTTGCCTCTCGTTTTGTCATCAAGGTGTAACATCTTCCCCGGATGTTCGACGATAATCTTACTGACGTGGGTCAGAGGAGCGCCTTGCATTTTTTCGCAATACTCCAATAGCGAGCCACCGGCACTTATGGCCCCGTCTAGGTCCTGGCAACCGAAACCGTGTAAATTGTCGACTTCAAAATGGTCGCATAGAGTTTTAAAGCAAGTCATGAGGCTGAAGTGCCAAGCAGGCAATCGCTTGGTTAGGGATTCCCATTTATTATCTAGAGTAGGCATGTTTTCCGACAATATTATTTCTGAGGCCCTAAGTCTTGATAACTGTTCATATACTTCTTGCAGATTGTTTAGTTGCATCAGACTAAATCGAGCTTCACTTATTTCTAATACCGCTAGACCGTAACAACTCTTATCGTTAACTAAAGAGATTATTAAGCTTTCATGTTGCTCGCCTAACAAGTTCTCATCGGAGAGTGTCCCAGGAGTAAGAGTTCTACTGACTTTTCTTTCGACAGGTTCTTTGGAGTCACTAGATCCACCGACTTGTTCGCAGATTGTCACAGTTTCACCGAGCTTCAATAATCGCTGCAGATAGTTATCTGCAGCATGAGCTGGGACTCCAGCCATCGGTATTGGGGTTCCATTACTTTTCCCACGAGAGGTGAGAGTGATATTTAGCAACTCGGATGCCCGTTTTGCATCCTCATAGAAAAGCTCGTAAAAGTCGCCCATACGATAAAACAAGAGGTTATCAGGGTGGTCGGCTTTAATTCTTAGGTATTGGACCATTCCTGGTGTATGTTTTGTTGACTTATTCATAGCTGTGTTTAGTTTAGCATTAGAAAATAGGATTGATCGTTTATTTCTGGTTGCCGGTGTAAGCAGGAGTATTTTTTTCAATACTAAAACTTGTATAATCAACTATTGAACGCCCAACATACGAAAATGGCTTCATTTACCAGCCAAGAAAGTTCGCGGCGAGTCGATAGACATCTAAATAATAAGAAAGCACTAACTGCATTCACAAGCTAATAGAGGATTCACATGGCAACGGAAACACAAAAAGAAGAACGCGGATTTGAGTCGGAAGTACAACAGCTCCTCGACCTAGTCATAAACTCTCTGTATAGCAATAAGGAAATATTTTTACGCGAGCTTGTATCAAATTCTTCTGATGCCATTGATAAATTGCGCTTTTTATCATTATCTGATGCTGGTCTTCTAGAAGGATTAGCGGAGCTTGAAATCACCATTGATTTTAATGAAAAAAAGAAAACAGTCACGATTAAAGATAACGGTATCGGGATGACCAAAGAAGAGGTTATTTCGAATCTGGGTACGATTGCTAAATCTGGAACAAAAGAGTTTTTTGGTGCACTTAGTGGAGATCAAACAAAAGACTCACAACTGATCGGACAATTTGGTGTTGGTTTTTATGCCGCATTTATTGTCGCGGATCGTGTAGTAGTGACGACCAGAAAAGCGGGGATTTCTGAAGATAAAGGCGTTCGTTGGGAATCTGAGGGCAAAGGGGCTTACACCGTGGAGACTGTCAGTGTAGAACAACGAGGCACTGAAATTGTCTTACACCTCAAGAAAGAAGCTAAAGAATTTGCAGCTAACCACAGGCTGAGGAATATCTGCAAAAAATATTCAGATCATATATCTGTGCCTATAAGAATGCCTTTAGTGGGTGATGAAGAAGGTTACGAAGTGATCAACGAAGCTACTGCTATGTGGCAAAAATCAAAAAGCGAATTAAAAGACGAAGATTATCAGACGTTCTATAAACTCATCTCTCATGATTTCATGGATCCTTTGAAATGGGTTCATTCAAAAGTAGAAGGGAAAATAGAATACACAACGCTATTTTATATTCCTCAAATTGCTCCTTTTGACTTATGGGACAGAGAGGCAAAACACGGCGTGAAATTATACGTTCAGCGTGTCTTTATCATGGACGATGCGGAAGAGTTGTTGCCGCGATACTTAAGGTTCGTGAGAGGAGTGATAGACACTAATGAACTGCCTCTCAATGTATCACGAGAAATACTACAAAAAGATAAATCCTTAGACAAAATTCGGACTGCTTCTATAAAGAAGATACTGGGGTTAATCGAGCGGCTAGCAAAAGGTGAATCTTATGAGAAATTCTGGAGCACATTTGGTAAGGTTCTGAAGGAAGGGATCATCGAGGACACAGTTAATCGGGAGCGGATAGCAAAGCTTCTTCGGTTTTCCTCAACAATAGATGACAATGAAAACCCAACGGTTTCCTTAAGTGACTATGTTTCTCGAATGGGAGAAGAACAGACCAATATTTACTATATTACGACTGAGAGCTTCTCTACCGCTAAGAACAGCCCGCATATTGAATATTTTCGTGGGCAAGGCACTGAGGTGTTGTTGCTGCATGATCAAATCGATGAATGGTTGGTTTCTCACTTAACTGAATTTGAAGGTAAAAACCTAAAATCTATTGTGCATGCGGATTTAGAGGGGAAAAATGAAGAGGGAAAAGCAGACGAGAATGACGAGGCTAAAGAAATTGGTGAGCATGATGAGTTTTTTGCGAAAATAAAAGAAGCTTTGTCAGAAGAAGTGGAAGATGTTCGTTCGAGTAAGCGGTTAACAACGTCACCTGCATGCTTGGTTTCTAGCGCAGAGCAACCAAGTGCGAATCTCGAGAGATTACTTCAAGCGGCCGGCCAAGAGGTGCCGAAGACCAAGCGGATTCTCGAGCTTAATATGGAGCACCCAGTTATTGCATTGGCCCAGGAAAATCAAGATTCTGCCGATCTAAAGGACTGGTCTGAAATGTTATATGAGCAGTCTATCCTCGCAGAAGGAGGAAAACTAGAAGATCCTTCAGGTTTTATTAAACGAATGAATGAGATGATGTTGAAGTTGTCCGGTGCATAAAATTGAATGTTTTCGATGTTGTCGCTATGGGAGCCGAACGCTTAGAAAAGGCTGACGTCCACTTTGGGCATGGTACTGATAATGCTAGTGATGAAGCGCTTTTTTTATCACTCCATGCGCTTGGCTACTCATACGATACGTCAGAAGACCTCCTTAGTGCGGAGCTGAGCGCGGATCAAGCTCTCAAAGTCAGCCAATGGATAGATAAACGTATCTCTTCCCGCAAGCCAGCTGCATACCTTACTGGTTATACTTGGTTCTGTGGGTATAAATTTTTAACTGACTTGAATACATTGGTTCCTCGGTCGCCATTCGCTGAATTAGTAGAGAATTTTTTTGAACCTTGGTGCGTCCCCGATAATATAAAACACGTTTTAGAAATTGGAACTGGAGGTGGTTGTATCGCTATCGCAATAGCGAAGCAATTCAATAACGCCCTTGTTGATGCAAGTGATATTAGCGAGTTGGCGTTAGCTGTTGCAAAAAATAATGCTGATTATCATAAAGTGACTCATCAAGTAGAGTTTTATTGTGCTGACTTGTTCCCTGATACGGAGAAAAAGTATGACGTGATTGTTAGCAATCCGCCTTACGTGCCAAGTGATGTCTACGATAAGCTTCCTGTGGAATACCATGCGGAACCTAAACAAGCTCTATTAGCAGGGCAAGACGGTTTAGATTGTGTGACGCGTATCCTCGACCATGCTTACGATTTTTTATCCGATGAAGGTATGCTTTTCCTCGAAGTAGGGGAGATTTGGCGTGAATTAGAGGTCGCGTACCCATCGGTTCCATTTACATGGATAGAGTTCGCTCGAGGTGGAGAAGGCGTCTTCGTGCTCAGTAAGGAACAACTTTTAAGCCTACGCGCATCTAGGAAAGGTTAGAATACTTTTATTGGTTAAATATTTAATTACGCTGGTACAATAAAGCCTATGTCTGGAAATACGAATGGAAAGTTACTTACGCTAACCACAGCAGGCGAAAGTCATGGTTTGGGGTACCTTGGAATCCTGGATGGGTGTCCGCCGGGACTGTGCATTAGTGAGTCTGATTTACAAGCAGATTTAGATAGACGGAAGCCAGGTAGTTCTAGACACACTACTCAGCGCAGGGAAGATGATTGTGTCACTATCATTTCTGGAGTCTATGAGGGAGTTACTACAGGTACACCAATTGGTTTGCTGATAAATAATACCGATCAAAAGTCGAAAGATTATTCTGCGATCGAGGACAAATTTAGACCTGGGCACGCGGATTACACTTACTGGAAGAAGTATGGTGTTCGTGATCCTCGTGGGGGAGGTAGAGCTTCTGCGCGTGAGACATGCATGCGAGTAGCAGCCGGGGCAGTTGCTAAAAAATTCCTGAGCAGTAATTATGGCGTCTCTATTTTAGGGTACCTAGCTCAGTTAGGACCTATTAAACTTAATTTAGACGATAAGAATGCGATCAATAGTAATGATTTCTTTTGCGGACAGCCAGATAAGATAAGTGAGCTAGAAACGTTTATGGATTCTTTGCGAAAAGAAGGAGAATCTATCGGGGCCAGAGTAGGTGTTTTAGCCACGGGTGTTCCCGTAGGATGGGGTGAGCCTGTTTTCGATCGGTTGGATGCTGATATCGCAAAAGCGATGATGGGGATTAACGCTGTTAAAGGTGTGGAAATTGGTGATGGGTTTGCGGTCATTGAACAAAAAGGAACTGGTCATAGGGACGAAATAGACGGTCAAGGGTTTAGAAGCAATCATGCAGGTGGAGTTTTAGGAGGCATTTCAAGTGGCCAAGATATTCTGGTTAGCGTGGCACTCAAGCCAACATCGAGTATCCGGATAGAAGGCGACACTATAGATAAAAAAGGCAAGCCTGCAACTATAAAAACGCTAGGACGGCACGACCCTTGCGTTGGAATACGTGCAGTACCTATTGTTGAGGCCATGCTTGCGCTTGTTCTAATGGACCACTGTTTACGGGATCGCGGCCAGAATCCCGAAAATAGCATTTAGGCCGTGAACCGAATCAATCTAGTAGTTATGAGGAGATGGTACTCTTCCTTTTGTCTTCCTGAGCTCCTATGAGTCTTCCAACATCACTTTCTCGGATTATAGAGCAAATACTAACCGCCCAAGCTAATAAAAAACCTTTGCGTATCGTAGGTGGAGACACGAAAAAATTCCTTCGCAAAGGGGCTGTTTCCGAGACCCTGTCGACGCTGGAACACTCTGGCATTATATCTTATCAACCCTCTGAATTAGTGATTACCGCGAAATCAGGAACAAAGCTATCTGATATTGAATTGGAATTAGACAAGAGCGATCAGATGCTTGCTTTTGAACCTCCTAGATTAGGTTCGCTGACTACGATTGGAGGGGTCGTATCCTCTGGATTTTCTGGCCCATCCATGCCTTATCGTGGGAGCGTCAGAGATTATGTTTTAGGAGTGAAACTCATTACTAGCAAAGGTGCTGCACTTCGTTTTGGAGGCGAAGTAATTAAAAACGTAGCGGGCTACGATATTTCAAGATTAGTGAGTGGGGCATTCGGGAGTTTGGGAGTGATAAGTGAGGTGTCATTGCGTGTCATACCGAAAACCACTTCAGAACTAGGTCTTGAATGGACTAGTCTATCTTATTCTGAAGCGTGGTCGATGATGTTAGCCTTGGCTAAAAAGCCCTGGCCTATTACGGGTATGGCGTGGGCTGAAGATGTTCTGAGAGTTAGAGTGTCGGGCAGTCTTGAGGCGGTAAATGACGCGAAGAGACGTCTTTCCCCAAGTGAAGTTACAACTGATTTACAATATTGGAAAAACCTGCGCGATTATTCCTTACCAGCAATGCGTCCGAGAGAAAATCTTTCACTTTGGCGAATCGCACTAGCTCGTGGAATTGATGGACCAGATGAAAAAATAGCATGGTCTGATTGGGGTGGGTCTCAGCGTTGGGTTTGGACGGAGGTCAGCGGGGGCGATGCTATGCGTGACTTCTGCGTTGAGAATGGCGGACATGCAACATGCTTTTATAGAGGGCAGAACGAATCCTCCTCAGTTTTTACGAGCCCTTTGCCTTTAGTCAAAAACTTAATGATAAGGCTGAAAAGTGGATTCGATGATCGACAAATATTCAACCCAAGAGAATATTTTGATTGGATGTGAGGAGAAGATATGCGTGCCCGATTAGCCGAATCTAACAGCTCAAAATCTTTCGCTCTTGCTGCGACAGAAATCATACGTTCATGTGTTCATTGTGGGATGTGTAACGCTTCCTGTCCGACGTATCAGTTGACGGGTGATGAACTGGAGGGCCCCCGTGGGCGTATTTATCTAATTAAAGGGATACTTGAGACTGGCGAGACGTCAGATGTCGCTCGAACACATCTTGATCAATGCTTGGTTTGCAGGAGTTGTGAAGCCTCATGCCCCTCTGGCGTAAAGTATGGGGAGTTACTAGAGCTGACCAAGCCGCACATAGAGTCTTCCAATCGCAGTCCACTTCGATTAAGGATAAAACGGTATTTGATCGTTCAAATAGTTCCCAACAAGGTATTGTTTTCAATGTTTTTCGCGGTGGGACGGCTTTTAAAGCCGCTGCTCTCTTCTAATTTGAAGATACTTATTCCTGAGCGTGCATCTTTGCAAGCGTCGCGCAGAGTCGCACATAAAAGGAAAGCACTCTTGCTTTCGACGTGTGCACAATCAGTAGTGCGGCCGAGCATAGATACTGCGGCTATTAAAATTTTTGATCGTCTTGGGATTACCCTAATTCCGGTTGCAGGGGCAGGTTGTTGTGGGGCATTAGCCTTACACTGTGGCTATGAAGAAAAGGCTATTGTTCAAGCGAAAGCAAACATTGATGCTTGGTGGCCTTATATCGAGCTAGGAGCTGAATCTATCATTGCCACGTCTTCAGGTTGTGGCCTGCAACTTAAAGGGTATGAAAGATTATTGAAAGAATTCCCAGATTACAGCGCGAAATCGAAATATCTAGCGGGCTTGATTAAAGATCCTATAGAATTGATAGACGATCAAAAACTGTCGGCAGTTACTAAAGATTCAGATCGTTGCAGTATCGCTTTTCAGTCGCCTTGTTCTCAACAACACGGACTTAAGATTAATGGACGGGTTGAAGCTGTGCTCGAGAGGTTAGGTTGGAATTTCACTAAGGTGAAGGATCCGCACTTATGTTGCGGTTCAGCAGGGAGCTACTCAATTCTCTATCCAGAAACCTCGGCTAGATTAAGAGAAGAAAAACTCAATGCCTTAAGCCAAGGGAGCCCAGAGCTGATAGTCACTGCAAACATCGGATGCCAGCTTCATTTAGGGGCTAAGAGTGCAGTGCCAGTTATCCATTGGCTCGAGCTAATTGAAAGAGAATTGAATTAATAAAGATTTTGCTGTTCGAGCTCTAATAATCAGTATATTCTCAGTATTGCGGCATCACCTTCGCCATCGATGAAATCATCAAATCCATCACCAGGAGGATTACCATCATATAAAGAGTACTCTCTCTGCTGGCGCCAAGCTTCTCTTACGAAGGCATAAGGATCTAGCGCAGCTTGATCTCTTAATCGACTGGCTTCGAGCAGATTCGCACGTGAATTAATTGCACGCACAACTCCGGCCGGAACTGTTACTACTGCAGCTAAATAAGTTAAGGGATTGGTGAAAATACTCATTACCGGCGCAGAAACGTCTCTGTAGGAGCTTGGCCCCATAAAAGGAAGAGTCAGATAAGCTCCTTGGTCCGCGCCCCATTTTCCGAGTGTTTGTCCCAGATCTTCTTTGCGCAAAGGCATCCCTAGCGCAGTCGCTGGATCAAATAGTCCTCCGATTCCTAGAGTACTATTTACTATAAATCTTCCTGTATCTTTAAAGAAATCCTTAGGTTTTCCTTGCAATATATCGTTTGTGATCGTGTTCAGATAGCTTGCATTATCGAAGAAATTTGTCACACCTTTTCGTACTACTGCGGGTGTCACAGCTACGTATTTTTCAGCGACAGGCTCTATAAATTTTTTGTCCAACGTATCATTGAAGGCGTAAATTTTTCTATTTATAGGCTCGTGAGGATCATTGTTAGATGTTTTCGATGTCGAGGCACAGCCGGTAAACAGTACGATGCACAAAGTACTTAATAGACATTTCAGCTGTATATGATTCTTTAACATTTAGTTTAGTCTCCCTTCGTGTCCTTGATTTCCCATATTACCTTAATCGCACGGGCGGGCACCATATTTTTCTTTCTAACCTAATTCTTTCAGGGCCTCGATCTTCGTTGTTAATTGCCGAAGGAGACTTTTAATGCCATCTTTTTCCATTATGTAAGAATATTCAGCTTTCTTAAGGGCTAGGTCTGAGACTCCTTCCGAAATCACATTTACGATAAGCCAGCCTTGTGAATTTTTTCTCAGGAGGTATTTCAGTGAGGTCCTGTCTCCGTTGTCCGATACCAGGGTAGTACTTAGGGAAAGGGAGTTGTTTCTTGATTTTCGTTCAACAATTACAAATTTCTGACCGGAGTAGTTTGAAAAGTGATGCGCGTAGGTTGATATGCTGAGCGATCGCATGACGCTCACGAACTCCTGTTGATCCTCATGGGACAGTACTCCCCATTTTTCCCCGAGGACTACTTTACTGATTAGTGGAAAGTTAAAACTTTCACTCACAACGTTTCTGATTATGTCTATTCGGCCGGCATGGCCCAAGCTCTTTTCAGATTTCATTGCTGTTAGAAGCACTTCGTGCAAATTGACGACTATTTCCTCGCCCCCGAGCGAGCGATCTCCTCCCCAACCAGGAGCACTAAATAGGCACAGAATAGAAAAAATTATGGTTGTTCGATAGAAATTGGCTTTACCCATATGGCATCCTGATTAGAATATTTATTAATTCACTTTACGGTACGTTCTATTTTTCCAACGTGTCCGTTCACCACGCCAGTAGCGAATGGCGGAAGTCCACGTCATAGCTAAGAACAGCGAACTAGCAAACGGTAAAGAGAAAACCCAGAAAGATGAGCATCGGTAATGTCTTATAGTGGGCAAGTATGCGAGACACATCACTATCAGACTTATTGCGGACAATAGTCGAACATAGCTATTATCGGATAGAATTCCAGCCAACGGCGTTAGAAAAGTGATCACCAAGAGTGCAGAGCAGAGTAGAAGCAAAGGTAGTGAATATTTTAGTTGTGTGAATGCAGTTCTCGCGACCATGTTCCATATGTTGGATAAAGTGCCATAAGGGCGAATAGCCTCAACATCGTGGCTGAGTCCGATCCACGTCCGGCCTCCTGCTTTTTTAATCAGTTTTGCAAGTGTGCAATCATCAATGATCGCATCGTGTAGTGCTGTAAAACCTCCTATATCGTCCAACTTTGATGCCTTTATTAGAATGCAGCCGCCAGCTGCACCCGCAATCTTGGAGTTTGGATCATTACTTAATGCAAAAGGATAGATAAGTTTGAAAAAAAAGATAAAAGCGGGAAGCAAAAGTTTTTCCCATAGGTTCGCTATGGGTAACATAGCCATTATGGAGACAAGGTCTAAGTTCTTTTTTTGTTGAAGCCGGAAGAGGTCTGTTAGAGCTTGGGGAGCGAGCCTTATATCAGCATCCAGCAAAAGCAAATAAGGTGTTGAGATCTTCTTCCTACCCTGCTCTAAGGCCCAGAGCTTTCCTGTCCAGCCTGGAGGGGGAGGTTGACCTTCTACCAAACTAAGATTTTTTATATTGAGGTTTGTAACGGCGCTCGCTGTCTCATCCGTACTTTGATCATCTATCACAACGATCCCGCCCAGAGAGCCTTGCGACGCTAAAGCCAAAATAGTTTCTACTATGCATTCTGCCTCATCTCTTGCAGGTATCAACGCAGTAATATGGGCGAGGGAAGGAGTACTTTTATCAACTCTTTCTAATTTCTCGCTCGTAGACCATGGGCGCCAAGGCAAGCACAATAGCGTTAGCCAAAGTATTACCGAAATTGAGGAAAGAGCTATTAGCATAGGAGTCTATACCTCCGGGTGTCGCGGCGGCGTCTAGAACGGAAGCTTTTGTTAAGCGACTTCTCTTTTTTCCGTACCAGCTTTTTCTATAGTATTTCCCATTGGGATAATAGTCTGAGACTCAGCTTCAGGCTCTTCTTCATAGTAGAATGGCACCTCTGGTGCAAGATCTCCTTGAGTCTTTGGACCAGCTAAAAATACTTTCAGTGCCTTAAGCGGGTTGTTAAACGTATCGTCAACCGCAGTCGCTTCATATCCGCAATGAACCATGCAGTCAGCGCACTTTGGATTAACGCCAGTCCCGTATTTATCCCACTCGGTATCGTTTAACAACTCATCGAATGTGGACGCGTAGCCTTCTCCTACGAGCAGGTAACACGGTTTCTGCCACCCAAAAACATTCCGAGTGGGGTTCCCCCAAGGGGTACAGTGATAGGTCTGGTTTCCGGCCAAAAAATCTAAATATAAGGTAGATTGATTAAAGCGCCATTTTTTGCCCTTGCCCGCTTTAAATATATCTCTAAACAGATTTTTACTCGCTGATTTTTTAAGAAAGACGTCTTGCTTTGGGGCTCTTTCATAGGAATAGCCGGGAGATATGGTGACGCCTTCTACGCCAAGAGCCATCATTTCGTCCATAAAGTCACTTACTTCATCTGGTGTTTCACCTTGGAACAACGTGCAGTTCACAGTGACGCGAAAGCCTCGTTGAAGTGCTTTTTGAATGACGCTTACGCACTTATCATATACGCCTTTTCGGCATACAGACGCATCATGTCGTTCTCGACCTCCGTCCAAATGTATAGAAAATGTAAGGTATTTTGACGGCTCATACGAATCCATGTGCTTATCAAGAAGAATGGCGTTAGTACACAAATAAACAAATTTCTTTCGATCGAGATATCCTTGCACTATCTGCCGCATTTCTTTGTGTATGAGAGGTTCTCCACCTGCAATAGAGACCATTGGTGCTCCGCACTCATCGATGGCTTCCATACATTTTTCATAGCTCAGGCGCTTGTTAAGTATGTCAGACGGATAGTCTATTTTTCCACAACCAGAACAAGCTAGATTACAACGGAATAATGGCTCTAGCATTAAGACGAGTGGATACCTCTTAACGCGTTTCAGTTTTTGGCTGAGAATATATCGACCTACTCGATATTGCTGGATTAGTGGGACACCCATGCGATTTTCCTAGTTTTGAGGAGAAATTGTATATGATTATTATATATTTACGACGTATTTTATATATATTACTAACAGTACTGTAATAGAGCGTGAAAGTACAGCTTTGTTGCAGGGGAAAAGTGTTAAAATACTTTCAGAGAGAAAGAAGGTTAGCTTGCAACCAAGCGGTCTGCTCTCCATAATTCACACCCTAGGGTAATTGCTGGCAAATTGTGAGAAAAATAAGAATATGACGAATGGAAAGAAATACTCGCTACTCGACGAAATAGATAGTCCAAAGAGTATGAGAAAGTTATCGGAGGATCAGTTAAGTGATTTGGCCTCCGAAGTTAGAGAGTTCCTTTTGAATAGTGTTAGCCAGGTCGGTGGTCATTTTGCTTCAGGTTTAGGAACTGTAGAACTTACCATCGCACTTCATTATTTGTTTAACACGCCAGAAGATCGGATAGTCTGGGATGTAGGGCATCAAGCTTATCCGCACAAAATTTTGACAGGGCGAAAAGATCGACTGCACACCATCCGGCAGCACGAAGGGCTTGCACCGTTTCCGAAGAGAGATGAGAGCCCATACGATACTTTTGGAGTTGGTCACTCTAGCACTTCTATAAGTGCTGCCCTAGGGATGGCTATAGCTGCAGAGCATGACGGCTCCGGTCGGCGTGCGGTAGCTGTTATCGGGGATGGAGCGATGACGGCCGGAGTAGCTTTTGAGGCAATGAATCATGCCGGAGATCTTGGTACTGATTTACTTGTTGTTTTGAACGACAACAACATGTCTATTTCTCCAAATGTGGGAGCACTTTCTAACAGGTTTGCGCAAATACTATCTGGAAAACTTTATACCAGTGTGCGAGAAGGAAGTAAGAAAATGTTGGCTCAGATGCCGTCCGTCTGGGAATTGGCTAGGCGGGCTGAGGAGCATGTCAAAGGTTTGATTGTCCCTGGAACGCTATTTGAAGAGTTTGGTTTTAATTATATCGGCCCTATAGATGGACATGATTTGCCCACTTTACTCTCTACTCTGAAAAATATTAAAAATCTTTCAGGGCCTCAATTGCTGCATGTAATAACAAAGAAAGGTAAAGGTTATGCTCCTGCGGAGTCTGATCCGATTAAATATCATGGTGTTTCCCCCTTCGATCCAGAGGTCGGGATAAAGAAATCTACTGTTAAAAAAGCTCCAAACTATAGCGATGTCTTTGGCGATTGGATCTGTGATATGGCAGATCAGGATAGGAGACTAGTAGCTATTACTCCTGCGATGAGAGAAGGCTCAGGTCTCGTCCGTTTTGAAAAAGAATTTCCAAAGAGATACTTCGATGTAGCGATAGCAGAACAGCACAGTATAAATGTAGCCGCAGGTATGGCCTGTGATGGTGTTAAACCCGTAGTGGCCATTTACTCAACCTTTTTGCAGAGAGGTTACGACCAAGTAGTGCATGACGTTTGTAATCAGAACCTTCCTGTTCTTTTTGCCCTAGACCGTGCCGGATTAGTTGGTGCAGATGGACCAACACATAATGGGTGTTATGACTTATCTATTTTGCGGTGCTTGCCAAATATGACGATTATGGCGCCGTCTGATGAGAATGAGTGCAGACAAATGTTGTACACGGGGTTTATGATGGATAGTCCAGTGGCTGTTCGCTATCCCCGAGGAACTGGTCCTGGCGCAGAAGTAGAGCAACAGATGACAGCAATACCCCTAGGAAAAGCCAGCTTAAAGCGGAAAGGGGCTAAAGTTGCTTTGTTAAGTTTTGGCACGACGTTACAGATCGCGTTGAACGTGGGCGAACGTTTAGACGCTACAGTCGTTAACATGCGTTATGTTAAGCCGCTCGATATGGATATGATCATAGAAATGGCTGGTTCTCATGACATCCTCGTAACAATAGAAGAAAATATGGTTGCTGGTGGCGCCGGTAGTGCCGTTAATGAAGTTTTAGCCTTACATGGTAGGCACTTGAAGATTTTAAACTATGGGTTACCAGACAGGCTTATTGAGCATGGATCACGAGATGACATGCTCTTGGATGCGGGCTTGACCGAGGAAGGTTTTGAGGCATTTGTAAAAGCGAGGTTGTGAAATTACTGAGGAGACTATCTTAGAGTTTTAGTTAAAGCTTCTAAGAGTCTGCTCATATCGTTTTCAGAGATTGCACCCATCAGAGATAATCTGAAAACCTTGGTTGAAAAGTGTCCTTGGCCTGCGTAGATAATGAAGCCAAGCGACTTGAGTTCATCGTGTAAATGTTGATATACCTTGCCTACTGGCAGTTGGAACGTGTTGAGAACGCACGAAGATTCAGATAGTTCTATTAACGGTTTTATCCCGAAAGAGAGCAACTTTTTCTGCACCTTTGACATTCGGTTAGAAAACAACTTATGCCGAGCTTGCCAGCCCCCTTGCTCTAAAAACTCGTTCATCGCCTCATCAAAGGCGTAGAAGCATTGCACCGATTGCGTGAAAGGCGTTTCACCTAGATCTTGCTTAACAAGGTACTGGGCTAGGTCCAGGTAAACTGATTTTGCAGGGTGGGTTGTTTGAAAAAGTACTCGTCGGGCAACAACGAAAGCTGTTCCTGGAACACCATGTAGGCACTTGTTCGCTGTCGCGGCACAGGCATCAAGTTCCCACTTTTCGAAGTCTATACTTTCCCCCCCAAAACTACTTACACCATCCATCAATACGCGTACTCCGTGCTTGCGGCACACTTCGGAAATCGCTGAAATATCATTCAGACGTCCAGTGGTAGTTTCGTGATGGACTATCGCTACATGTGAGTATCGAGATCCATCAAGCGCTTTATCTAGCTTTTCCAGTGAGATTACTTGATCCCATCCTGTACTTAGCTTTTCATGATCTATGTTATGCGCGACTGCAATTTTGGTCATGCGTTCACCATAAACGCCATTTTCTAGGATCAGGATCTTTCCACCCGGAGGAATGCAGCTTACAAGCATGGCTTCTACGGCCGCGGTTCCTGACCCAGTCAATAAAACACTTGCCCAAGTTTTATTATCGAGCGCATATGTCGCAAGAATCTTTTGCCTAATGTTTCCCTGCAAGTTAGAGAATTCGATTTCCCTGTGACAAAGATCTTGGCCTTGCAGAGCGTCTCGCACTCGTTGGCTAAGTGTTACTGGTCCAGGGTTTAAAAGAATCTGTTTCACTATGCCTCTTGTCCTTATTAACTGGTGAGTTATTGTTCTATCCAATATGGCTTTTGAGACGGACTAAAACATCTGATGGAGCTATTGTAGGCCGAGGTAGATCTTTTGGCACCCCAGTTTGGATTTTCATATGCATGAACCGAGCGCCGCTATGGCTGGGCTCAGCTAGGAAGTCGTGTAAAACTTCTAATTTATTGCTGCGCCAGACATTAGAGTAACCACAGGCAACAGCTATTCCATCAAACTGGGTATCTTTAGAAACAGTCGCTTGGCCACCAGTAGAGTCATGCGCTTCGTTGTCTAGTAACAAATGAGAAAAGTTAGGTGGATTGTATGCCCCTGCGGTTGCAAGATTACCCAGTCGCATTAGGGCGGCCCCATCACCGTCTATGACTAGTACTTTTAAATCAGGCCGACTAAGCGCTAATCCTAGACCAAGCGAGGAAGCGCACCCCATAGATCCGACCATATAGAAATAATTAGGGAGATCGGCGATAGAGTAAAGCTCGCGGCCGGTATATCCGGTAGTGGCTATGACGACGGTATTCGTTTGTTGAGTGGTCTTTACTACCGATTGTAAAACTTGGTTTCTCGTTAGTGCAGTAACGTCAATATTTTCATCACTCTGGTAAAAAGTATTTTGTTTCTTGTTTGGGAGTTGATTTTTTAGATTAAAGTTCGCCACCGATCCTTTTTGCATAATCAAAGAGTAGGATTCACGTTTTTCTTCTATGCTTTGCGAGATGTTGGCTAGGGTTGAATTAATTTCCTGAGTTGCTCGGGGGAAACTCTCATAGCCTATGCCAATACAATCGAATAACTCTTTTGTGATATTGCCCATCAGTTCATGTTGTGGTTCGTCCTTTAGGCCAGGTTCACCTCGATGAGTGCAGATTACCAAGACGGGGATCTTAAAAGTATGTATGAGAGAAGTGAGCGGGCTAATAGCATTACCGAGCCCTGAGTTTTGCATTAGGGCAACACTTTTTTTTCCACCTATAGAAGCACCTGCTGCTATAGCTATTGCATCGCCTTCATTCGCGGCTGAAACATAATTGAGCGAACTTGCGCTGATTACATAGTTTATTAGTGGGGTTAAAAAAGAGCATGGCACTCCTGCGTACCAATCATACCCTTGATTTTTTAGCGGCAATATAAACTCTTCTGCTCGTATCACGTATTAGGGCCTTATTTTGCGTGGTTTGCGGCAAATTCGCTAGCACGCTCGAGGTCATGCAAGGAATTCACATTTATCCAGTGACCATGAATGTATATCACACGAATGGGACGACCATTTAATACAAGCTTGTTTAACAAATCTTTCATATCAAACGAAGGAAATTTATTGTTTTCTGACAGCTGATCTAAAGCTTCTTCTATCCATTTCCTGCCTTCTCCATGGACTCGCATCATGCCGATCCAGCGTCCATCGGAGCTTGAATTCTCTGTATAAGACTGATCACTGATCTGCTGGAGAAGAATGTCTTGGCCCCATAAAGACCGGTCATCTGGTCCGCTACAATAGGCATAATCTGGAGTCTCATTTGTAGATGATTCCAGCATTTGGGAGTCTACAATGACAGTTATTTCACGATCAGACTCTACAAGACTTCTGAGTACATACCCTCGGAACAAGACATCACCATACATAAGCACCATATCATCGGAGAAACTCTTTTTTGCGCATAATAGAGATGTCAACTCTCCAGTTGTCGCGTGCAAATCATTGACAATCAGTTCTATTTTTTTAGAAGGGATAGTTTCATGTTTGTAGCCACCCACTACAGCAAGATTGTCTACCCCATGTTTCTTGAATTGATCTATAAGTCTGCCGAGTAAAGGCTTGCCGTTAACGGGTAACATTACTTTTGGTCGGTCTGCAGTCAGATTTTCCAAACCAGAACCTTGTGCGGCAGCGAGTAGGATGGCTTTTAAGTCTCTTTTTGTGCCTAAGAAATACTGTTTTTCTGCTGCTTGCAACTCGTCAGCCCCTTGCAAGCGAAAAATTTCTTTTACAGTCGCGATGTTGTCTTCTACCTCAACTAAATTTTCTTTCAACTGAATTTTTCTTGCAGTATCTTGCATTGCGGTTACTGAGCTTCTAATTAAATGGTTGGCCCAAATCACAAGATTTATCTTCGCGTCTCGAAAGACTTTCGTGGGGGTGCTGTAGTACTTTGTAGGGACTATTACAAGCGGAGCTCTGCCGGCCCATTCGTGAGCAAATTCGATGATTTGATCTGCTTCAGAGTGAGCGCTATGAATTAATATTGCATCGGCTCCTGCCTTTCTATAGGCCTCAGCTCTTCGCAGTGCTTCTGCTGTATTCCAACCTGCAATATATGCCTCGACGCGGGCTACAATACAAAAATCATCGTCTGTTTGCGAATCTTTTCCTGCGGCAATTTTCCCACAAAATTCATCTATATTTGCTAGCTCTTGTCTCTCTCCTGAAATAAAGCTATTTGTCTTAGGGAATAATTTATCTTCTATGCATACACCAGATACTCCACGTTGTTCCAGCTTTCGAACTAGACGACGCATATTGTTGAAATTTCCATACCCGGTGTCGCCATCCAAAAGAATTGGGATATTGCAGGCGTCGACCATAAATTCGACCATATCGACCACCTGAGTCCAACTGGCTTCGTTGTTATCTCTAACGCCGTATTGAGCCGATAAGGCAAGGCCACTGGCCCATATTCCACGAAAGCCTGCTTCTTCTGCGATTCGTGCGCTTATTCCATTGTGTGCTTCTAAAATGAATTCGAGGTTGTCCGAGAGCAGGAGAGCTTTCAGCTTTGAGGTATTTGTTTTTTGTTGATTAAGTGACATTTATTTTAGGCAATATTTCATGTGAAGCTCGCTCAATATCCTCGGGGTAATCTATTTCTATCCAAGGGAGTCCGGTTATGTCCTCCACTCCTATATTATAGTCTGTATTTATCGCAAGTTCTCGCAGCGCTTCTTCATGCGGTTGAGATTCCATACCAGCTTCAATAAATCCAGCGATAATTTCTTTCAGTCTTACCGCAGTACTTGCGCAAAATTTGAAGAAACCGACTGACTCTCCGATTCGGTCATATACCAGGCTAGGGTCTATTTTTTTTCTGAATTCCACAATTTTCTCATTCTCTATGCATATTTTTACGGGCTCATCTCCGTCTATGTAATGACGGTCAATTAAGAAGCAATCTTTAGAAGGGCTGTGGATTAGCCGAGATAATATCTCAGGATGATATAAGACATCAGCATCCATAACTAAAACATCACTGGTACTATCGCACAAAACATCTCGCATACTCCAAAGACTAACAATCGATCCCAAATTGTATAAAGGGTTGTGCTTATGAGATATATCCGTCAACCCTTTTTGCTGAAGCCTTTCGAGTACGGCGGGTGCCTCGTGTCCAAGGCAGAGATTGATGTCAGTTACTCCTAGTTTCCTAAGTACCCGAATGTGTCTTTCAAGAAGAGACGTACCGTCAAATTCTAGGAGGCACTTTGCAGTCGCATGCGCAGAGCTAATGCGATTCCCAACTCCTGCGGCCAGTATTATAGCCTTCACTGTGCCTTCTTAAGTAGGCGCGCCAGAGTGTTGCCAACGCCAAAATATGCGAATGCGTCTTTCAGCTGTCCGTAGAAATGTCCAAAGTTTGAAATACTCGTATCCGTAAGGTACTCAAGCGTCAATACGGTACGCTTATCTCGCGGTTTGGCGGGTGTAACTCGATGTCGAATATTATCGCCATTAAAAAAAACGAGAGAACCGGGTGAAATTTTCGTGCTATGCATTACAGTTTCCTTACAATCGTCTTTGCTGAACAGCTCGTATTCGAGCGCACAGCAAGATTCGTCTACGATGCCTATCAGACAGGTATATCGAGAACCTCTATAGTATGATTTGTCGTAATGAAATCCAATGTGGTCCCCTTCTCGGGCGTAGGAATATAGAGCATAGGCATGAGGATCGTTCTCAGGGCAGTATATGAGTGATTTGCCGACTACAGAACTTAAGAAGCTCCTGAGCGAAGCTGAAGTGTAGATAGAGCTGAATATTGGGGCATTCAGATCCAGATCAAATCTCGAGATGCTACCACCTTTTTTGTGTTTAGGTATAAAACTCCTGTGAATATATGGTTCGAGTTGAGGTAGAATCTTTTGTATGGAGCAAAGAAGAGAGTCAGGTAAAAAATTGTCTATTTGCATAAACTCGTCGTTTGTTCGAAATTCAGTCTGTGAGCTGTTGGCTTTTATACTACTCAATTGATTTAAAGGGTCGATTTCGGCAGCCGATTTGTAATTAGCGATACTCATGTGACGTTAAACAACCTTTTATCCAGCGGCACTCATCTGTGGAGAGGGCTTCTCCAGACAAAGAGGGCCTGTTTTTCATAGCGTAATTTGCTGAGCTTTCGCTGATTATGCCATAGTCGGACAATGCGCAACCACAGAATTGGCTAATAAAATGTCAAAAATCATTAAGTTTCTATTTTTATTATTAGGTATCGGGTTGCTGGTAACGGTTACTTACCAGACTGACTTGGCCCAATTAGCGCAGCACATTTCCGCTATTGGGTTCTTTGGGGTTGCTTTAATTCTTATCGTTTATAGTCTTTACTTCGGGGCCGATGTTCTGAGTTGGCAAATCACTATGCCGAAAATTCCGCTGACAATCCTTTGGTTTGGTCGTCTCTATGTAGTCCGGATGATCGGTGAAGCCTATAATAACCTTACGCCAACTGCCTCTTTAGGAGGAGAACCCATTAAGGCGTGGTTGTTGAAATCGAATTGGGCGATTCCCATTAGAGATTCGGCCTCCTCGTTAGTTATTGCGAAAACAGCAAGTATGTTCTCGTTATCTATTTTTGGTTGCGTGGGTGTCATCTTTCTTTTTCAAAGTTCTGCATTTGCTGGGGAGGAGAAAAATATTGCGCTAGGCGGATTGATTTTTATAATATTTTCCTCCATTGTTTTTTTTATGATGCAGTATTTTCGTTTTTCGTCATATGTAGTGGGTAAAATTTCAAGTAATCGATTTGCTGGATTATTACAAAAAGCTTTTAGTACAGTAGAAGATATAGACAAAAAGTTTGATGTTTTCTATCGGGAACATGGTTTGCGTTTCGGTGTCGCTTGCTTGGCGGCTATGGCTAATTGGTTGATTGGCATTGTTGAGGTTTTTGTGGTTTTGCATCTTATTGGCTATCCATTATCCCTGGCGGAGGTTTTTATTATAGAGAGCCTTGTCCAATTAGTCCGCACGATTACATTTTTCATACCGGCAGGGCTGGGCACTCAAGAAGGAACATTTTTTATTGTCGTAGGTGCCCTTACTGGGGTGTCTTCTGCAGGTTTGGCAGTGGCTCTCATCAGACGGTTTAGAGAGTTGATTTGGTTGGCAGTAAGTTTTTTATTAGCGATATTTTACTCAGTCAGGCCGAGTACAATCTCAAAATTAGATCTTGAAGAGCTATAGTTCTTTCGTTCAACCTATCATTTTCATTTTTCGGAACCACTCTAATGAGTCATGAATGGCTATTTTTGCAGGGCGCGCACTATAGCCAAGTTCCTTAGAGGCTCGTGCCGATGAAAAGAACATTTTATGTGCAGCCATCCTTAACCCATCAACTGTGGCTTGCGGTTCCGGACCATTAGTTAGGCCGGCCCAAATCTCGGAGGCAAATGCAATGGGGTAGACAACCGCTCTAGGGATTCTTAGTCGAGGGGGGGGATGGTTACAGTATGCTGCAACGATATCGAGGATCTCTTTTAGAGTTTGGTTTTCGCCACCAAGAATATACCTTCGTCCAATTTGGCCTTTATCGTAAGCCAGCAAATGCCCTTTTGCTACATCATCTACATGAGCGACATTAAGTCCCGTATCAATGTATGCAGGCATATGACGATTAGCGGCATCTCGTATGATTCTTCCTGTAGGAGTCGGTTTAGGATCACGCGGTCCGATCGGTGTAGATGGATTCACAATGACAGCAGGTAGATTTTCTTCCACTACAAGACGATCGACAACTTTTTCAGCTAAAAATTTTGAACGTTTGTAGTGACCAATCATGTCCTTAAGATTTGAGGGCGTATCTTCGCAAGATGAATTTTCATCATCCGTTAGGCCAATAGTTGCGACACTGCTGGTATAAATGATTTTACTAACTCCTGCTCGCATTGCGGCACGCATAATGTTTTCTGTTCCTGCTACGTTATTAGCATACAGTTCATCGTGATTTTTAACCCACAACCTATAGTCGGCTGCGACATGATAGAGAGTATCGCATCCTCGTAACGCGCGTTCTAGCGAGCCACTATCTTGGAGATCTCCGTTCACAACTGGAACATCTAGATCAGAGATTGTTCGGGTATCACTCGAGATCCGCTTGAGTATCTTTAAAGAGACCCCTTGACTTAAGAGAGCTCTCGCTACTGCATTTCCGAGGAAGCCGGTTGCACCAGTTACAAGAGTCGTCATTTTCCTTCGACCATAATTTTTCTGTACTGGAGAATGACAAATAGAGCAGCTATAGGAGCTCCTAGACTGGCTAGATATAAAAAGGAATTTAAGCCCTCTAGCAGGGTCACGATCGGAATTAAATACAGAATATCTTCTGCTTCGAAGCCACCCCAAAGAGGCTGGTGGATTCTCGACTTTCCATGCTTTTCTTCTATTAAGTAGCGTAGGTGAAAGATAAGCGCTACTGACACTCCTGAAATTATGCCGGCTTCCAAGGCATAATTAGCTTCTGAGAAAAGGGCAACACCAACTCCTATTCCTACAAACATTGATACGGTGACTAAAGCATCTGATGCTAGATCGAAAATATGTCCAAACCGACTTTGTTTATTTGCAAGTCTAGCTAACTCTCCGTCCATATGGTCAATAAAGTTAGATGAGATTATCAGTAATGCAGCTATATTAGGATAAGCTCCTTTAGCAAAGAGCCATGCGCCTGCAAGTCCTACAATCAGTCTTAGTAGAGTGAAGTGATTAGGGTGGATTGTATTAGAGTCTTTAAAAGGGGTTATCATCCAAGCTGCGGCTTTCGCATCCCAAGGTTTATCTCGCAATTTCGGCGCTCCTTTTTACATATCTGCGAAGTAGTAGTGGAAGACATCCTAGCGTACTAATCAAAGTTACTGAAAGGCCTAAGCTGAGCAAAAGACCCATACTTCCTGTGCCCGCATGAGGTGATATAGCCAAGTTCCCAAAGCTAGCCATGGTAGTTAGAGTGCTTAGAATAACTCCTCTTGCGGTACTGGTTCGCATGAAATTCATCGATAATCCATCGTGGTTAATATGGCGATGAATAATATGAAGCGTGCTATCAACACCAATGCCCACGATCAACGGGAGAGCAATGATGTTGGCAAAATTAAATGGCAAACCGATTAAAACCATAATTGAAGTTGTTGCCACACATGCTAAGAGCATAGGTATAAGAGCGATTACTACGTGAGACGTTCTCTTCAAAGATACCCACAGCACTCCAATGATAACGAGACAGGCCGTCGCAAATGCTTGAGCGAACGAGGTGAGTACTGAACGACTTGCTTCAAGGCTGACAATAGGGGTGCCAGTAGCGCTATGGCCAGTAACTTTCCTTACCTCCGATATAAAGCCAGAGATTTTATCATTCGAATCTAATGATTCCTCAGGATTAATTTGTAGTCGGATAAGTCCTTCTTCCGATACCCATCGACTTTTAAGAGTGACAGGTAAATTCTCAAGGGTAACCATATTTGGAGATAGCCCATCATTTATTTTTTTTATCAGTGGAGAGAAATGGCGCATAGTCAGAGCATCTAAATTTCTTGCATATGTGACGTTTTGGTTGTGATCGGCAGTACTCAGTTGATTTAATATGTTTTGCAGCTGAGATTTGTAAAGGAGTGATGCTTTTGAAGGTTCGAACTGTTTGTCAATCGTTTCAATATTGCGAATTAAATTAATTTTGAGAGCTTTAAGATCAAGACTTGGTGCGTCTATGTCTTTGGTAAGTTGAAATTCCCCTCCGATCACCAGCCCTAGCTCATCGATGACAGCTAGTTTTGAAGCTTGCTTTTGCGGGATGAAAGATGAGATGAAAGTAACGTTACCAACCTCTGAGACTTCAGACAGCCGGTTCTGTATTTCTAGAGCATTCTCCATATCGCTTGCAATAAAGGAAATCTCTTCTAATGGACTTTCTTTGTCTAAAGACATTTCATGTAAAGTTTTTACAGATTCAGCATTTTGGTTGTTTAAATGCAGTGGGTTGATATCGAAAGAGATATCTTTTGATATATATATGCCCGCAGATACAAAAACAACCAGTAGAGTAATAAAATATTTTGAGGATGTTTCGATGTTCCTATGATGAGAGGATTCTTTTCTGTCATTCAAGAGTCTTTTACTTTTCTGAGCCGGAAGTGCCGATAAGCAAGCAGGAAGCACAGTGAAGCTCATGAAAAAGCTTACAAGCATTCCTACGCCGGCTATCATTCCAAGCTCTCCCACCCCTTTGTAGTCCGTTGGGATGAATGCGAGAAAGCCTACTGCACTGGTTAGCGCACATAAACCGAGTGGCACGACTCCATGGCGAGCCGCACTAGTTATGGCCTCAAGTTTAGATCTAAATCGACTTTCTTCTTGAAATCGTAAGCAGTAGTGAATAGCAAAATCAGCGCCTAGACCCACATACAAGATGGCGAAAGCTATCGAAATCATATTTAGTGTGCCTATAGCAACTGTCGCGAATGCAGCAGTTAAGGCTAGCCCTGTGAGCAATGTGAAAAGCGTTGCTAGCAGTAAAGAAACGGATCTTAGGCCTACCAGAAGGACAACAATAATCAAGGTCAACGAGAGTGCTGCGGCTTGCTTTGCGCCTGCTATGACGCTTTGTAATTCCTCGTGGCCGAGTGCAGCAGGACCCGTGAGTCTTATGGTAATTTCTGGCCAAAGATCTGAGTCGAAGATATTTATCACAGCTCGAAGGTCAGACATGACCTTATCGGCAGGTAAAATCTGGTTGAAGTCCAATTCAGGCGTGAGAACGATTATGCGCCTGTGTATTTTTTCTGATGAACGTTCGTCTTCTAAGAAACTCTGCCAAGACATAGGGATAGAGCTTTTTCCTGAGCGCTCTAATTCTTCGGCCAGTGTCATTATGAAGCTTTCTGACTCAGGATCGTCCGTGTTTTTTGCCCGTTTATTGATCTCATCAGTGAGTGCGAGTAGCCCATTTAAATTCGGATCGGCAGCCAATCTCCCAAGCATTGCTTGAGCATTTGTGAGTCTTTTTGCTAATATTTCTACCTCTTGAAGAGAGAGGTATAGAAGCTTGTTTTCTCGAAAAAAAACACTATTTTGAGGGTAAAAAATTTGTTGTGGACTAAAACCTAACTCAGAGAGCTGAGATATGAAGAGTTCGGCAGCTTCATCAGTTAAATCAGCCGTTGGTCCGTCAACAACTATCGCAATGGTGTCAGAGAAGAAAGGGAAAGCCCGCTTGAAGTCTGTTTGGGCGATTCTCCATGGTACCTTGGACGAAATCATATCTTCGGTGTTGGTGTTAATTTTTGCATTCGATATGGTCGCCCAAGTACATACACTAGCGGCGAGAAAAGCCATGCATAAAACCCAATATTTGTGTTTCACGCTGGACTGGGTAACAGCTGCCATGGCCTGTAATGCGAAATTTTTTAGAGACATCGTCGTAACAGAGTAGCTGCTTTTCTAAGGTGGTGAAGCGCTGAATAGTAATTTAAGCCTAGCCGTATTAGCGGAACAAGTTGCAATGGGTTTTGTGTCAGTGCTTTAAGGAGTTGAAAAACATCAATCTTTCCATTGTTTTTAAATGAGCTAGTCGCAGCCACGGGGAGGTCACAATCTGAGCGGTCAACTATACACCGAACAGCAATAAAGTTTATTTGCGCATCACATGCTACTTTTGCAATCGCAGCACTTTCCATATCAACACTTTCAGCGTGGAATTTTTCCCGCAGCTCTTGCTTTTCTATTGCTAACGGCACTGGTTTTTCAGTGCTGTAGAGGAGCCCACCTACTTTTGGATCTAAAGATTTAAACGTTTCTACTAGCGACTTAAGATCATCGGAATCAAAGTTAAAGCATTCACTTCGATCATTTATAACGGCACTGGTTACTATAAGATCCCCTACGGTAAGTTGTGGGTCTAATGCTCCAGCCACTCCCCAACTGATGAGACAGTCGCACCCTTGTTCCAGAAGATTTTTCGCTGACAACCTCGCATTTTTTTGTCCGGCAGATCCAGTGGCAAACAGCCAGCTGTTTTGTTCTGAGTAGTCCGAATCGCTATTAAATGTTTTAGCCTCCGCAGGCATGGCGGTAATGACTCCAAAGCGCACGATTAATTCTGTTTCTTCTGTATAGTTAAATCAGAAATGCTGTCTAAAGGGGTCTTGATTTCTTTTTTCTTCAAGCCTAGGGCGCTTGTTTTAAACAGTAATTTGAGCGCAGTATTCGACATGGCGAAAAAGCTAGTCGCTAGAGCAGTGATTTTCACACTCCTGCGCGATATTTTCACTTGAGAACCGTGGGTGAAATTAGGGTTTTTCCCGATTTTTTTTATAGTCAGCAGTGACATTCCAAGCGCCCATAGACAGAATCTCCTTATCCCTGTCTGGTTCCTAGGGAGCAGCAGAGTAAAGCTGAGGGCATTACTCAGATGCCCGGATGCAGTCGCAAGCATATCAAGCATAAAGTTGCGGAAAGGTTCGCCGCCATTTTCTGGTACGAGTGTCTTAAAAGACACGTCATGTTTTTGAAACGTCGTGCGAGGGAGCCAACAAGCTCCCCGTTCTTGATCGATCCAAACGTCTTTTAGGATGTTGGTCATTTGCAGCGCCTGGCCAAACGAGACGGACAGTGGAAGGAGGAGTTCTTTCTTTGGCTCCAGCTCGGGGCAGTAGTCGCAAAATAGCTCGGTGAGCATTTCTCCAACGACGCCGGCGACATAATAGCAATACCGATCCATTTCATTTTGATCTGCTAGGCCGTCTAGCGTTTCTTTTCCCTGATAATACATCATGCCCTTAGTCATCGTCAGGACGCATCTAGTTATGGCTGATTTTTGCGTGGTGCGTAAATCGTGCGTTATTCGAAGTACTCTTCCCGAGGACTCTATAAGTTCTTTTTCCGCAATAGGAGTGCCTGTCGCTAGACTAGACGAGAGATCATTTTCAAAATGTGTATGATCCTCTGCCCCCTCAAGAATAGATACGAACCAATCTGAAAATCTTACTTTTTCATCTTTAGACATTTCTGGATCATCTTCTATCGTATCTGCGATACGGCATAATAAGTAAGCATTTCCGACGGCTCGCCTAAGTACGCCAGGCAGTTGTGGGATCGTTAATGCAAAGGTGCGAGAGACACCGATAAGGATCTCTGTCTGAAATTGCTCATCTTCTAGAGTAGGTGCTGTATCCATTTTCTATTACTTTTTTTAAGTTGTTGCGTCAGGTTTTAGTTTGGCTGCTGTCGCGGCTCGACGGTAGTTAAAAGTTTACTGCGCCGCTATTCGTTTTCGACGTATAATAGACTGAAACTGCGTATTGACACGATTAGGTATATTAAAAGGTAATAATATCATGAGAGTGAAATCCAGACGTGGTGCTTGTAGATTTATATGCTGCAGTGCAATATAATCACTGATACATAATGCTTTTTTAGCAAAACGTTGCCTTCGGTATTCCTTTTCCACCCATAGAATTTAATTACGTTGTAATCATATGCCATTATTTGATGAAGTTGTCCCCGCGCTCCGAGAAGCATTAATTCAAAGAGAATATACCTACCTTACCCCAGTGCAGAACTCTGTTCTGGAACCAGAACTAAAAGATAGAGACCTTTTGGTCTCGGCACAAACAGGGTCCGGTAAGACCGTTGCTTTTGGACTCGCAATGGCCTCTACTTTGTTGGGGGAGAAAGAAAAGTTTGGCTCTAGCCCTTCGCCGGTCGCTTTAGTTGTAGCGCCCACTCGAGAATTGGCTTTGCAAGTAAAGGCTGAATTAATGTGGCTTTACAAAGGGACAGGCGCAGCCATCTCTTCCTGCGTGGGTGGTATGGACATGCGGACTGAAAGGATGGCTTTATCTAGAAGCATTCATATCGTAGTCGGCACCCCTGGAAGACTTAAAGATCACCTTGAACGGGGATCTCTTAAATTACAAAATATCAAAACCGTGGTTCTAGATGAAGCCGACGAGATGCTGGACATGGGCTTTCGTGAGGATCTGGAATTTATCCTCCAAACAATGCCTAAGAGCCGGCGTACTCTTATGTTTTCCGCTACTGTGCCAAAGCCTATTGTCACTTTGGCTAAGAATTATCAGAACAAAGCTGTACGAGTCAGTACTAAAGAAGAAGACAAACAACACGTTGATATTGACTATAAAGCCTACAATGTATCCGCAAAAAACCGTGAAGATGCTATTGCCAACGTTTTACGTTATTACGATGCGAAAAATGCGTTAATTTTTTGTGGGACGAGACGTGCGGTAAATGAGATGACCAGTAAATTTGGTAATAAGGGCTTCTCTGTTGTTGCATTGTCAGGAGAGTTGAGTCAAAAAGAACGCACTCATGCGCTTCAATCGTTACGCAGCGGCAGTGCGAAAGTTTGTGTTGCTACTGACGTGGCGGCACGTGGCTTGGATCTGCCGAACTTAGAGTTAGTTATTCATGCTGATATCCCCAAAAACAGTCAAAATCTATTGCATCGCAGCGGAAGGACCGG
>DGOV01000049.1:0-2421 GCA_002390205.1 Proteobacteria bacterium UBA4457
TTTGCGTGTCTTCTGCGCTCCGTATAAACACCGTATCCTTGAAGCATTCTTGATAACCATTTCTGAGTGATAGGCTTGCCGCGATTATGCTGAAACCATTCGCTGTCTTGCTTCATCACTAGATAGCTAAGGAGTTCGGCAGCTGGTATCTCAGTCGACTTGTGGCTCTCGATCAACAATCGAATGTCAGTCAACAACTCGGTCCCCTCTGATAGAGGATTACTTTCTTTGTTGTTTACCTCTAGTTCATTAAAGGCAGCTAGCACTTGGTCTGGCCAATCATCTTGTAAGGACGCAGCTATCTGGAATAATGGTTTCCAATTATCTAACACGCGGTCTGAAGCTATGCCGGGTATGCTGACGTCCAAAGCCGCAACACTTTTGCCTTCTTGATTTGCCCAAGACTTTATACTTTTACGCAAATCTTCTTGCTTCTCAAAGTAATCTAAGGGTGCTGCCGCCACTTTCTCAGAAACCATTTTTCTACGCATGCTTATTTTGATTGAGCGACTGAGTAAGGTGTCAGCTTGAGTGCCTATTCCTGCAAAAACTTGTGGCGCCCATAACGACATTTCGACAGATTTCCACTTACCGTCAGGTGTTGGTTCTGATAAAATTCTGATGGCAGTTCTTTTGGTATGACCTGCATTTATGATGCCGTTTAATTCTTCGTTGCCGCGAAGTGTTCTATCAGCCTCATCGATCAAGAGTGTTGGACATTCACTCTCAATTATTCTGTTAAACGCGGATGGCGTAATAGACGCCGCCATCCTTGCGTTGCAGGCAAATGCTTCAATCATGCAGAGTAAACTGGTCTTACCACACTCCCTTTCGGGAGAGTGAATGTAAAGTTTTGGATAAAGTATCCAGTCGTCCATTAGGTAGGTGCCGACAATCCATAAGGCTATTGCATCAGGATGGGTTTCATTCTCAAAAACGATATGCCGACTTAGCTCCTCAGCTATGTAGCTAACTGTTTGGGTAATGTTGTTAGAAGAGTGTTCCATTATGAGTTACCTCCACTGCGGTGCTTCCGCACGCATTCTGAAATCCATGCTTCAATGTCCTCTTTTAACCAGCCACTTCTTCGGCGACTTATTTTCAGGGGTTTGGGAAAATCACCCTCACGCGCCATGCGATGTAGGTGTGATCGCGATATTGAAGTGAGCTTTGATACCTCGGCTGAACTAAGAATTTGCATGGGAACCTCCCATAATATCCGCTTGCCACGCGATGAGACTGTCTTCGGACCAGCCAACAGCGCGACGTCCGATCTTGATTGGTTTTGGAAATTCTTGCACGGAGATACGCAAATATATCGAAGAACGAGATAAGCCTGTTAGAGACATTACTTCAGGTAGACGATAGATTTTCTTGACCATAATTAAACTCCTTTAGGTTCATTATGGTCTAACGCTATGCATTTAACTTTCGCCGCACATGGTCAAGTAAACAGCTATCTAATTGCCTACAAAAATCCCAAGATTTTTTGCATCCTCATATGCCTTCTTAATGGTTCGATATTGCAGCGATTTAACTTCTGATTTGGCTTGTGGCACTTTGATAATAGCTTGATGCACTGCATCACAGGCACTAGTGCATGGCCTTGTTTCGTCGTTTCTCGTTCGATCTAAATCGAACTTAGTGGCAACTTTTTCGATAAGTCTGGGTAACAGCATATTATTGCTTAACCCTGTTATGACGCCGCCCTGTGGTTGTTTAACGGTAGGAGCTACTCCCTCTAAAACATCAGCAATCCAATGCTTAAGCTGATCTGGCATCTTTCGCTCGGCTCGTATCAAGAACGCACAATACCTTCGTAGGCTGTCGAAGGAATGAAAATCTTTCGTAGCGTTATTTAAATTAGCCTCCCAATCAAACCCATCCGAGAATACTTCAAGTATCTCTGATCTACCTTTTTGATTGAGCGCGCGGAAGCTGCCACCCCGATCATAGAAACCCTGTATTTCGTTGGTTGCAAATTGGACTGCCTGATTGAACCTATCATCCATAATCATACCCTAATCTGGATCACATCAGAGCCTGAAGCACTCAGAAATTGCGTCCACGCCTCCATCATTTCCGCTCTCTTCTCTAGCAAGTCAGAGCGGGCATAAGCTGCCTCTGCTTTATCACTGAGAGAATGAGCCAATGCAGCCTCTGCAATCTCACGTGGATAGTTAGTTTTTTCCTGTGTCCACGTTCGGAATGACGTGCGGAAGCCATGGGCGTGTACATCAAGCCCCAGGTCTTTGATCAGTTTATTGAAGGTGTTTTCAGATAGCGGTTTATTAGGCTTGGTTCCTTCAAAGATATATCCGGAGCCTTGGCTGATCTTTCTAGCCAAGTCTAAAATTTCTAAGCATCTAGAGGGTAGGGGGATACGGTGTGCCACGCCAGCCTTCATGCGCTCGGCGGGGA
>DGOV01000049.1:2444-2746 GCA_002390205.1 Proteobacteria bacterium UBA4457
GAGCGAGTTGCTGTGAGTATTAGGAACTCAAGGCCGAGCTTTGTACTTAGTCCTGCAGATGATTTAGAAACTGTTTCAATAAAATCTTTTACTTCATTGTAACTAATGCTTTTTCTATGTGTTATATTCTTCTTTTGGTTGGGTAAGGCTCGAACGATTGCTAGATCAGCCGGGTCATCAGCACGCCATTGTTTAGCAATGCACCATTTAAACACTGTGGAAAGCCTCTGCCTAATACGTCTGGCAGTTTCTGGTTTTGTTACCCAGATCG
Source organism: Proteobacteria bacterium UBA4457 (assembly GCA_002390205.1). Taxonomy (GTDB): domain Bacteria; phylum Pseudomonadota; class Gammaproteobacteria; genus UBA4457. Next base: position 2,716 of record DGOV01000049.1, read on the forward strand.
GGGATAGTATTTGAAGGACATGCGTTGAGCT
>DGOV01000095.1 GCA_002390205.1 Proteobacteria bacterium UBA4457
TAGGTTCTGGTTGATGGTCACTAACATCAATCAATGATTTCCATTTATTTATCTCGGCTAGTGCAAAGCCACGATCAGGCGATGGGACGCCCAAGAATTCTAACCCAGATTTTTTCCAATCTAACGTGTGGAGTATTGCAAGTGTTTTAGAGAAGTCCACAGGCAACACTCCTCGTCTTGACGCTTTCTCATAGAAATCACGTCCATTTTTCCCCCATGGACTTGGGCAGACTCCAGATACTTTTTCCATTACTAGGAAAGGAGCCCCTAAAATTTTTGTATCTGACTCATACCAATAAACTTTTGGAGCAAGCAATTTTGTTTTTTCGAGACATTGAAGAACCTTAAATTGCGTTTCAAGATTTGATAGGTTGCGTAATAAAGTATTTCCTGGGTCGCGCCTTAGGCATAAAGGTAAAGTACGCTCGACGCCGTTAACTGTAGTGATCAAATCGAATAGCCATGTTTCATGAGACCACCCGACTGTGACTCGTTCTATGTTCGTCAATCGATGATCTTTTTCGTGCGGAATGTTTATACACAAGTACTCTAAAATTTGTTGCTCCGTAACTCTGGTTCCCATTACTTGGCGAACTCCATTCGAAAATCAATATCAGCGCGCATCGTGACGTGCACCCGTTCTTTTATTTTATTAACTAACTCTTCGCCTAGGGCTTCCTTCGACAAATATAGTTGTTTAACAAAGATATCTAATCCTGATCTTGATTTATTCCTGGAGAAATTTTCGAGTCCATTGTGTATTTCACTTGAGAGATTTTTAGAATATTTTCTATTATTGAGAATGAGTGAAACTTCGTCCACTAGAGCTTGGTATGCGGAAGCCATCTCAAGATCGTGTTTTTCCTCTAGAGCTATCTGTAAGGCAATTTTTTCTAAAACTACCGATGCCATATAGGCTTGTGTTTTTGCATATTCATCTTGTGTGCTCGGTGCAATAACGGTTTTGCAGGTCTTGCTAATTCTCATCAAAGTGTCTTTAATTTGCATACAACATACCTCTAGTCATTATTCGATTGAGGGGTGAGTGACTGTGCGATTTCTCTTAGTCGAAATTTCTGTATCTTCCCACTCATTGTTCTAGGGAAAGTATCGATTATTTCTAGTCTCTCTGGTAAGTATTGGGTAGTAATGTCACAAGATTTTAAATAATCAACAAGGCCTTTGAAGGAGAGTGTTTCCCCTTCAGTGAAGCTTACAAAGGCACAGCTTCTTTCTCCCAGTCGCTCATCGGGCATGCCTACAATCGCCACATCTGCAACAGCATCATGCCGGTAAAGCAACTGTTCTACTTCAACTACTGGTATATTTTCTCCACCGCGGATAATAATATCTTTTGATCTTCCTGTTATTCGAATATAGCCGTCTTCATCCATCCTTGCATTGTCTCCAGTCTCTAGCCAAAAACCTTCATCTACTCCATATTCTGTTGGTCTCTTGAGATAGCCGACGAAACTTGTGACGCAACGTGCTTGGAGTCGGCCTTCTTGGCCATGGGGGGCAACTTTGTCGGCTGAGTCAAGTATGCGCACCTCTTGAAAGGGTAGCGCACGCCCGTCTGTGCCAATGACTTTTTCATCAGAGTCTCCTGGGTAAGTGGCAGTTGCAATCCCCATTTCTGTCATACCCCATGCACTCATCACATACATTGAAGGGTATGCTTTTGTAGCCTGTTCGACTAATACTCTGGGAATAGGAGCTCCAGCGCACAGAAATAGACGAAGAGGGCATGTTGCGTTCACTTTTTCTTTACCTTCCACGACTAAGTCACTTAAAAATGGGGTAGAACCTAATGTGATAGTGCATCCTTGTTCGTTAATTACATGCAATGCTTGGCTAGGATCCCAGATATCTTGCAATACGCATTTCGAAGCGTTGAAAACAGATAAAACAATCGCGTACATGAAGCCTGTCTGGTGGGCAAGGGGAGAGCCCATAAATATAGTGTCACTAGATTTTAGCGCAAATAATTGGCGTGCTAATTCTGCCTTGCTTAAGAGTGTATTGGATGTGTGCATGACCCCTTTAGGAGTACCTGTCGTTCCAGAGGTGTACATAATTTCTATGACGTCGTCAGGGCTTGGGCGAGAATTTCTAACCGACTCGAATAAATCGCTTTTTTCTTCCCAAGACTGATCGGTGAAATATTTTTCGAAAGAAGTGTCTTCGTCTTTTCCATCTACAACGAAAATGTGCTCAAGAGTACTTATCTTTTCTTTCAGTGATAGAGCCAACGTTTCGTGTTCGAACCCTCGGAAAAATTCGGGGACAATAAATATCTTAGCTTCCGCAAAAGCGAGCATGAATTCAAGTTCTCGTTGCCTAAAAATTGGCATCAAAGGGTTAATCACTGCGCCGATTCGAAGGCATGCCAGGTGTATTGCAGCGTAGTGCCACCAGTTAGGTAGTTGAACTGCGACCACATCACCTGCACGAATTCCTAATGCGAACAGCGCACATGAAATTCGGACTGATGTTTTAGAAAGCTCGCTATAAGTGATTTGATTCGTCAAGCCAGATTCACTGTTGTGATCGACAATAGCAATGGAAGTACCATTTTTAAAAGCTGCATCATCTAGATAATCAGTCAGCAGTTTATTTTTCCAAATACCGCTTTGACACATGCTTTGTTGACGTTGAGGCGTTAGTTGACTTGTTATAGTCATAGAGTTCTGTCTGCGCGGGATTGACGCATTTTTCTCGACCATCGGTTGACTGGCCACATATCCTGATCTTCCCCCCAACCTTCTAGGCCATTGATTTCCCATCTGATCAAACTATTATTATCAATAAAAGTATGCCGGTTGATAATAATCGAACTGAGAGGTTTCCCAGTCGCCTCTAGGCGCCGTCCTTTTGTGTCTTCTGCTGATATTTGAATATGATTGATTCGCCCGTGTATAGGATCTCTTTTTACTTTTCGCTCCCCAGATACAAGACTTTGAATTTCACCACCTTGGTTTAGGAATCCATATGTGATTTGGTCCTTCCCATCTATAGGGCTTGAGACTGCTAAGAAATTCAAATCGGTATTGACCGCGCCAGTCACATAAGCTGCCTGCTTTGGACGATTTTCTGGACGTATTCCCCAGGTCCTATCTCGCATCCCAATGCAATCAACCTTGATGGCTTCGCCGTAAAGCGATATTTCACCAGTGATCCTTCCGAATTGATCAAAGTGATTGGCTTTTCCAAAAGTTGAGCGGATAGAGGTGAGTGGCTCTGGGCGCATAACGCCGTCGAAATGAAGCTCAATCCTCAAGTTATTTCTGTCTTGAAATCCTAATGCATATTGCATAGCCGGCTCGGTACAAGAAATTGAAACCCCGTTTGGTAACTGACAATTCGAGAGAGTCGTTCTAGGATGTAACTCTAAGGCGGTGTAGTTAGATGAGTAAAGAGCTTCCCACGGCAGGGGAGACGAGTCGTCCCAGAGCCAACATCCTCCTGCAACAGTGCCAATATTGGGCCGGAACATGCAGTAGAGCCATCCTCCTAGTTTTCTTTCAGGGACATGAAAAGAATACCACGCGGTTTCTGTTGCCCACCATTTATCTTGCATAGATGCAAAATGAAATTCATCATCTTCTCTTATAAATATTGGTTTTTCATCAGCCATTTTGAAGGACTCGCTAATTACTTCGTTGGTGAGCTAGTGGCATACCAGCGATAGGGCTGGGGACCTTAACCACATAATCTGTTGTCACACTTCCGATATATAGGTCTTTCATTTGCGGACCGCCCCACGTCACATTGGTAGGATTGATCATCGTGTGACCTTCAGGATCAGATAACATCGTCTTTACTTTACCTTGAGGGGTAATAGCTACAATCTTGTTCGCAAGAACTAGAGTTACCCAAAGATTACCTTCGCAATCAAATCCACACCCATCTGTTAAGCCGAGCATACTGCGTGTCTCTGATGACAAAGGTCTTTTGTCTTGGACTTCTATATGTGAAAGACCTAATTTTGGTCCATATGGTAAGGGTTGGCCTAAGGTGCCATCTTGCCGTATTTTATATCTGATGACATTGCAGCCAGTGGTCTGGCAAACGTACAAATATTCTTCGCCGTAGTCTAGTGCTATCCCATTAGCAAACTGAATACCTTCGGCAAGTACGGTGACTCTACCATCAGGATCGTATCTAAAAATAAAGCCGTCGTTTGCCCCATCGAATGCTTTATCTAAAGGTCCCCAAGTAGAATGAGAGCAATAAATACGGCCTTTGGTATCTAAGATGGGATAATTAGATCCATAAAGTGCCCTCCCATTGATCTCGCGACACAATACTTCCACAAGTCCATCATCAAGGTTTAATCTTTGTAAAGATCCACATTCGCTTTCAGGTCCTCCAAAGTTAGCGATTAGGATACGATTCTCGAGGTCAAAATTGATCCCATTGGGAGCACCGCGGACGTCTCCCATTTTTGAAAGAGTACCATCGGTATTAACTTTTGCACATGCAGATCTCTTGTCCGAAAGCCACACTTCACCTTCGGCGCTGACCGCAACATCCTCTGGACGGGAAGCTCCTATACCAAATTTCTCGCATTGAGATAAATTGATTTCTTTTAGCACTTATAACTCCTCATTATGACTGTGCTGTGATGTTTTATTATTTCAACAAATTATCACAGATAGAACATTACTTTAGGCGAGTCTAAAATATCAAGAACACTAGTTCTATAGATCAATATAGGCTGTGTTTATGTCCTTTAACTTGGTAGGATTAAGTATGAAAAATAAACACGGAAAAGTAGCCTCTTTGTCTCCACTAGATGTCTCTGACTTATTGGCCGGTTTACGTAAGCCCGTGAGACTTGCATCGATTTCGTCGAATGGATTCCCTTTGATCTCTACTTTGTGGTTCCTATATGAAGACGAAAAATTTTGGTGTATAACGCAGGAAAAAACGATACTGCGTTCTAACTTATTCCGAAATCCAAGATGCGCATTTGAAATAGCGTTAGATAAAAGCCGATTTAAGCTATTAAGAGGTCAAGGCACTGCAGAACTCAAATTGAGCGAAGGGCCAAGGGTAACTGAGTTGATGATAGACCGATACATGGATGACACCGACGGACCAGTTGCAAAAGCCCTGCGTGCTCAAATTCCGACAGAATATGCCATTTGTATAACCCCTTTATGGATAAGAGGACAGGGTTAAAAAATATTATTTACCTTGGAAGATAGGTTCTCGACGTTGAGATGCGGACTCGATGCCTTCTTTGTAATCTTTGGTTCCTCTAAGGGCATTTTGCTCTGCTAGTTCGTGGTCGGTTTGCATAGCAATACTGTCAGCTAATCCTATCCTAAGAGTACTGCGAGTTGACGCTACCGCCAGTGGGGCACAACTAGCGATCTCCTGCGCTATTTTCTGAGCTTCCAACCGAACGTCGCACAGGGGCACGCATAGATCAGCCAAACCCCATGTGGTTGCTTGTAGCCCATCTATGCGCCTACTCGTCAGGCACATTAGAGAAGCACGTTGTTTTCCGATTAAGCTAGGCAAGGTAAGCGTTAGGCCGAAACCCGGATGAAATCCTAACTTGGTGAAGTTAGCACTAAATCGACCTTCGGGACATGTGACTCTAAAATCGGCGGAGACTGCCAATCCCAGTCCGCCTCCGATCGCCGCGCCTTGTACCGCAGCAACTACAGGTTTTTTTGAGCGAAATATCCTAACCGCTTGTCGGTAAAGATCGTTTGATAAGACACCTGTTGAGCTATCTTTTGCATTGCCTACGTTAGACGCACCTAGGTTTGCGCCCGCGCAAAAATTTTTACCTTCCGCACAGAGTACGATAGCTCTAACATCGTTTCGGCTATCCATCTCGCTATACGTATCTGCTATTTGTGTAATAAGTTCTACGTCAAAAAAGTTATGAGGAGGACGTCGTATTTCAATGGTAGCAACGAAGTTAGTTATATCAACTGTTAGATCTTTGATGTTGTTCTCGCTCACAGAAAATATCCTTATATACCCATCATTCATCTACGACGAAAATATCGTCTCGATATTATTTATTGATCAAACATTAACACTGTTCTGGTGACTTCACCGGAGGTTATTGCATCAAAAGCATCACTTACTTTTTCTAGTGGTTCATGCCGAGTCACCATACTATCCAAATCAAGTTTGCCTTGTCTGTAGAGCTCTAGATAGCGCGGTGTATCGAGCGTAAATCGATTAGAACCCATCATACAGCCAATAATACGTTTCTCGAGGAAGAAATGTCCCGCATTTACGGAGACGCTTTCTCCTACTGGGATAGCGCCTACCAATATGGCGGTACCATGAGGAGCTAGACAGTAAAATGCTTGTTGCAGAAGCTTTTGCATACCTACGACCTCGAAGGCAAACTCGGCGCCTCCTGATGTCATTTTCTTGATTGTTTTTACAGGATCCTGTTTATTGGAGTTGATGGTTTCTGTGGCACCGAACTTCTCTGCGATTTTGAGTTTATCGTCTAGGATGTCAACGGCAATAATTTGACGCGCCCCAGCTATTTTTGCCCCCTGTATTACCGAGATTCCCACACCACCAGCACCAAAAACAACTACTGACGAACCAGGAGTCACTTTCGCAGTATTTAGGGCAGCTCCCACTCCTGTTGTAACGGCACAACCTACTAGGGCCGCTCGGTCAAAGGGAATGTCCTTGTCAATTTTTACAACCGCCCGATTATGCACAAGCATAGCCTCGGCAAAGCCCCCAAGATCAGCAAACTGATGAATAATTTTTCCATTTTGCGTAACTCGTGGAGGTTCATCTTCACCACGTAGACAAGCCCCTCGATCGATACAAAGGTAGGGCCTACCCTGAATACATTGACTGCAGTTACCGCAATACATGGATGTACAAGCAATAACGTGATCACCCGGAGCCACATTACGGACGCGATCTCCGATTTCTATGACTATCCCAGCGGGCTCATGTCCCAGGATTGCTGGTAAATTAGACGGAATCGCACCATTGAGAGCATGCAGATCGCTATGGCAGACTCCGCATGCGATTGTTTTCACTAAGACTTCTTCGGGCCCAGGAGAGGCGATATCAACCTCTTCTATGGAGAGTGGATGATTCGTAGCACGATGTATAGCTGCCTTTACTTTCATATATCCCCACCCTTAGTTATTGCATGATCAATAAATCATTCGTTTAAATCATATACAAAAAAATCATTTCACGTGGATATAAATTGTTTTATTTTAAGCCTCTATATAGCCATCAACCTAGTTTATCATCTGCAATGTGATATTTGGGATCTTCGACTAGATTGACTTCTACCATGCTTTTTGCGGTATCGAGGATCTCCAGGCAGTCGGGGCTAAGGTGTATTAGGTGCAATTTTTTCCCTAAAATTTTGTATTTGTTGGCTAAATTATCAATTGCCATAATTGCTGAGTGATCAGCTACTCGGGACCTTTTAAAGTCAATTACTATTTCTTTTGGATCCTTCTTTATAGAGAACAATTCGTGGAAATTTTGAGTGGAGGCGAAGAAAAGAGTCCCTTCAAGCTCATATGTTTTCCATCCTTTTTCGTTAAAGCTAGAACGGACCTGGATTCTCTTAGCATGATTCCATGCAAAAAATAGTGCTGAGACGATAACACCTAGTATCACTGCAATAGCTAAATCTGCAATAATGGTCACCCCGCCGACTAATAATCCTACAAAGATGTCCTCTTTGGGTATTTTCCCAAATAACCTTAAACTTCCCCATTCAAATGTTTTTTCTGCGACTACAAACATTACGCCAATAAGCGCTGCTAGTGGGATTAATTCAATCCATTCAGAAAGAAATAGAATAAAAGACGCTAAAAATACGGCAGTTGAAATTCCTGACAGCCTTTTAAGTGCCCCATTATTGATGTTGATCATGCTTTGCCCAATCATGGCGCACCCACCCATGCCCCCAAAGAAACCTGTGACGATGTTCGCAAATCCTTGAGCCATTGACTCCTTGTTAGGTCGGCCTCGTGTATCAGTCATGTCGTCAATCAAGTTTAGTGTTAATAAGGTCTCAATTAAACCAATGCAAGCTAATAGAAAAGCATATGGAAAAATGACTTTTAATGTCTCTAAATCATAAACAATATCTGGAATTCTGAATGAAGGGATATCTCCAGCAATCGATCCTAAGTCACCTACGGTTTTTGTGTCTAACTCGAAGAAAATAACCAGACTCGATACAATAAAAATAGAGGCCAATGAGGAAGGTATCGCCTTTGTGAGTTTCGGAAAAAGATAGATGATCGCAACGGTCAAGCCTGTTAACCCAAGCATCGTATAGAGAGAGGTGCCGGTCATCCATACCTTAATGCCTTCAGTATTCAATTCTTTGAAATGACCAAATTGTGCAACAAATATGACAATTGCTAAGCCGTTAACAAAACCTAGCATTACTGGGTAGGGGACCATTCGAATGTATTTGCCAAGTCGCAGCAATGCAAAGGCGGTTTGCAGACAACCCATTAACACAACAGTCGCAAATAGATATTCCACTCCATGTCGTGCGACTAAGGCCACCATGACTACTGCTAGTGCACCGGTGGCACCCGATATCATTCCTGGTCTTCCACCAAATAAAGATGTGATTAAACAGACAATAATCGCGGCATATAAGCCTGTAAGTGGAGAGACGTGTGCGATTAATGCGAATGCTATAGCTTCTGGAACCATGGCTAGGGCGACGGTTAGCCCACTCAGTAAGTTGATCTTGATATCAGATAAGTTCATGGTAAACAACACAGGGTTAAATCTCGCCTTTCGGGAAATTTTGGATTGAAAGTAAAATAAGTTAGTCGCTACGGGAAGGTTAGATCCAAGTCCCGTGCAATGAAGGAGGGCGAGAAATTCTCAGTTTGACCTCAAGTAGTTAAAAATCATGAGAATTCAGATGTGCTGGGAAAATTGACTATGACTAGTCTAACCCGTTCGATCACATTTTCAAGACGACTGTGAAGCACATTTCAACTTAGCTCAAAGAGCAGATGAGATGTTTTTGCGATAAATGCTTTTAATCGAGTTGCATTTTATACGCTTAGTAGTTGTTGCCAGAAGCGATTAATAGCAATCTGCTCTCAATCACTTCTAGCAGTCTACAACCTAGATTTCCAGAGCTTTACGCTGCAGAAAGGTTTCCAGCGGCTAATTTGCCACGCTCTTCAACGACTTCGTAGCTGATTCGTTGTCCTTCGCTTAATTTGCCCATGCCTGCGCGTTCAACTGCGCTTACATGTACGAAAACATCTTTATCACCATTCTCAGGTGCGATGAATCCAAACCCTTTTTCTGTATTAAAAAATTTAACTGTTCCTATAGCCATATTAAGGCCTCCATATCAATAAAACATCACGCCAAAAATCGGGCGTGTTTTCGAACAACTTCATCGTAGTGGGCGGTCTTTGAAACGGAAGCCGAGGAGTACCCAGCAGGTAGCAAGAAGTGGACCAAAACGCTAGTCGTGGCATGATCATGCGTGATGCTCACGACAATTGCAAATTGTTGTTGCACTTTAGTGGTGATCTGTGGTGTGTCAACTCAGATATTTTGACATCAAAGCCCTTTCCAGCAAGCATTTATCGGGTTTTCACGAAATTTCCATAATCGTTGGCTTCCCCCGAGCTACACTGCTGCCGGTAGCTTTCTAGCCCTCCGAGGTAGGAAAGAAGCGCTCGCGGCTTCCCGGGAATATTTGCCCCCATATACCAACTATTGGCTAAATGGAGCAGGCTGTCTTTCCCCACGTCATGCATATGTTGCATCCACGCATCTTCGGCTTCCAATGTGGGTACAATTTCAGCGCCTAGGCCAACACCGATTTCATTAATACACCGATCAACCCATTCGACTTGATGTTCTGAGAGGAGCATAGGGCTTACTAGCGCACCATTAGCGCAAGGACCATCCAAAAAGAATAGATTTGGAAAGCCATTGCTCATGAGGCCCAAGTAGGCTCGAGGAGCTCCCTCCCAATGTTCATCCAAGCTTTCTCCTGCCACACCACGTACGTCGATATTTTTAATCGCTCCTGTAACAGCATCAAAGCCAGTTGCAAAAATAACACTGTCTACTTCGTACTCATGTCCGCCAACCACCACTCCTTTTTTAGTGAGCTTTTCTATTGGTGAGTCTTTTATCGAGACTAGGCTTACATTCTCACGATTATAGGTTTCGTAATAGTTGGTGTCAGCGCATAGCCGCTTAGCCATAATAGGGTAGTCTTTGGGTGCAAGCAGTTCCGCTGTTTCTGGATCTTTGACTTTCTCACGAATTTTATTCCGGACAAATTCCGCAAGAGTGTCGTTGGCTTTCTCATTAGTCAATAAATCGACAAATGAATTGTAGTAGCAAAGCCCTCCAGATTCCCATCTTGTTTCATAATCGATCAAACGCTCTTCATCGCTCACGTCAATAGCTGATTTATTATTTGGGGCAGTCGGTTGGAAGTTGAGAGCGATAAAACCAGCGCGAGATTCATAACGCTGTCTTCTGCGCCATTCTGGATAATCTGATTTGACTCGCTTCTCATATTCTCGATCCATAGGGCCATTTCTTGCCGGAATAGAAAATGATGGTGTTCTTTGGAATACAGTTAGATGATCAGCCTGCTTTGCTATAATCGGAATAGACTGCACTGCCGACGAGCCGGTACCAATGACTGCGACCTTTTGATCTTTAAAGTTAATATCTTCTTTTGGCCATTTAGATGTAAGGTAAGTATTCCCGTTGTAATCATTTAGCCCCTTAAAGTCTGGAACGCTGCCACTTGAAAGAAAACCCGTTGCTAGCACACAGTATTTTGCGCTGACTTCATCACCTTGGCTTGTAGTTATATGCCAGTTCAATTTTTCAGCATCGTACACAGCAGCGGTCACCTTGGTGTCACAACGCATATTTTCCCGTAGGCTAAATCGATCTGCAAAATAATTAGCATACCGCATTAATTCTGGCTGCGAGGCATACCTTTCTGACCAAGACCAGTCTTGTTGAAGGTCATCGTCAAAAGAGTATGAGTACTCAACACTTTCAACGTCTACTCGAGCTCCCGGATATCTATTCCAATACCATGTCCCCCCAACGCCGCTGCCCGCCTCGTAAAGACGTACTGAAAGTCCTCTCTGCTGGATCTTGTGCTGCATATACATACCAGCGAAACCAGCTCCAACAATTACTACATCAAACGTTTCTTGATTTTTTTTCAACTTACCTCTAACTCCTATCGTACTGACATTCTTATCACTATTTACATAGCGCAATAACATCGAAAAGATTCAAAGATCTCGCTCAAGTTTGTATCCCTGCGGGTAACTCTTCCATTCTTAATGCCGTGAATCGTCTAGATTGAAACTTCCACCCGACACTTGATAGCCGATATTCATCCTCATAATATCCAGCACCCAGCCAGTCCATATTATGTTTGGCGCTACGTAAGTCAAGATAGCATCGACCTTTTGCATAGTCGTTCTTTAGCAGTTCAACCACATGATTATGAATATAAGGTCGTGGCATGAAGTCGGTCGCACTCAGGTAGAAGTCACGTAATTCATCGTGACCTGTTATGGTGGTTTCTATCCCACTAAAAAGACCCTGAAACGTTCCCTCTTTCTCGAAAAGAGAAACTAGACCTTTGATATCATCTCTCCATACGCAATCGCAATATTGGACTGGCAAGTCTCTAATGGCTTCTCGTGCGAGCAGCCCATAGACGTCATTTTCCAACATATTTCTCTCCTATCAATTAAGTCAGTTTCTGATTTAATCAGAGGCAGATAAGCAAATTACTGATTAATAGTATCTCCGTATAGGCTTATGTGAATTCAAGCAATTCATCTTGAGTGCCAGCCTTTCCATGAAGCATGTGATCTAGATAGTCTTCGTAAGTTTCCATCCACATCCCCGATGATCTTTCTGTCTCTAGAGCCGCATCAGTTTTTGTGGTTTTTAGGTACCAGTTATTGCAACGCAACCATACTTTATCATTTGCGCTGGCAAGGCATAAATCACTCCAGTGTGTGACTGCATCTTTTAAAGGTTCGACTCTACTATGGCCAGCCTGGTCCATTTTGCTTAATAGCTCTGCAATATATTTAGCTTGCTCTTCACAAAGGAGAGTCACATTGGTTAGAGGGTTTAGGCTTTGAGGACCTATCATCATGTAAAAGTTCGGCATCTCGTCAACATGTATTCCCCAAAGAGATTGTGGACGCATCATTTGGAACCGATTTGTTTCGTTAGCTCCGAATTTCTCAGCAAGACTGATCCCGTTACGACCATAGATTGGGAAAGGTATAAAGTTACTATCAAACCCAGTGGCGTAAATGATGACATCACATTGAAAGTGTTTCCCTTGTGCGATGGTAAGTCCCGTCTCATCTACGCTTACGACGCCGCCATCATCGTGAACCAGTGTCACGTTTTTTTTGTTAAAAGAAGTATAGTAGTCATCTATAAACAAAACCCGTTTACACCAGAACGGGTAATCTGGAGTCAGTAGTTTCGCGATTTCAGGATCATCCACATCGCTTTGAATGAGCTGCGTCAATTCTGAGCAGACGGCTTCATTCTGTTCTTTATCTTGTAT
>DGOV01000016.1 GCA_002390205.1 Proteobacteria bacterium UBA4457
CTAAAAATTTATCAGCTCACCACCGAAGAACAAATACTTTGGTCGGTACTGAATAGATATCAACCTTGGCAACGCAGAGCCAACCAAGAATATTTCATGGCCAACTGGGTCATTCAAGTCATGAAGAGACGAAACTGCTCTGCGAGCGCAGCGGCTCAGTGGATTCAACGCAATTCAGACGTTGATGACGATGGAAAAGCCATTAACGCCAGACATCTACTGACTCAGTACGAACGCTACAAATCTAAAAAAGTTAAATAAAAATCCGTTTTGTAGTACATCCTTCTTTTAAAAAATGGTTAATCCTGCTGTTTCTTTATTAAGGAACGCAGAGCATGAATATCCATAACAACTATCTTTCAGTCAGATCAATTTGCAGGGACTTTATCCCCGTATCAGAGAGCTCTTGGTGGCGCGGCGTTAAATCGGGAGCGATTGAACAGCCAATCCGCATTGGAACCAAGTGCCTCTGGGAAAAGGAATACATTGACAACCTAGTCCAGAGCATCAGGGCGGGAGAATTTAATGTTTACTTCTCCACCAACCAACCGCGCATCTAACTGCCTATCTCGTATTTAGCCTGCTATCCACTCTTTCAAAAGATGGAGAACGTGAGGAAGGTCAATAAAACCGAGTACCAATTATGAGAAGCCATCATATAAAACAAGTGTGCGAGGAAGACCAGGGATGAAAACTTCTTTAGCGATAAAACGTGGTTTAAGTGCCGAAAAGACGATAACGCAAGGTGAGATAAACCTCTCCATAGGCAATCATCACTTGAGGCCAAGAATTTTGCCTTGGCTAAAGACTTGAGGTGGCTATGGATACCTCACCGGCTAAATGTTGCCCAGAGTTGCCTGAGTTAAGTAAAAGCTTTACATCGCTACCTAACAAGATTCGCCACAGCGACCTTGCAGAAACCTTGGGCAGCTTTCGGTGATTAATTTTAGTAAAGAAATAACAGACCTTAGATTCATTAGCTATAGCTCTGGTAGATATTCCAATGGTCGTCACTCCGGCATCACCTTGGCATTTGAGAGCGAGGAAACGGGCAATATTTACTATGCGATTTTTAACGTGGATTTGCATAGATTAAGGACGACTAAAAGATATGCTGCTGGAGATCCTCTGCCAAAAAATCAGTTTAGAATTGGCAAGCGTCATGAGTTTTATAAGCTTTGGAAACGTTTGGGCTTGAAGATGCCACCACGTCTCAGCTCTTTTCATGACTACATGGGCAACTTAAAGTCATGCGTCCTTAGTGGTTTAGCGCGCCGTGACGGGAAGCTAGCGAATAAAAGTTTGATACTAACCAGCTTCAATGACGCGTCGGTGCTAGACGCAGAATGGCCATCTGAGGGCTTGATTCAGAGCATTTATGGACGCCAAAACGACCTTCAAGCACCCGACACCCGGCAAACAATATCCAGACATCTGCCGGACAACTGCCATACATCGCTGCCATACAAGGAATCTGCCGAAACCTCGGTATCTATTGGGCATTTGGCCAACCAAAGTGGGTGTAGCTCCAAGTGCGAAAAACGTTATCAAGGTAGTGCGAATAAAGAAGACAAGGGAGCGGAGGAGTCGCAAGAAGTTGAAGAATGGCTGACGGAGTATTGGAAAGCTGAAGAAAAGAACTCCGATGACGTCCCGTTCTAGCAGCAGTATAGAAAGCGCTATGTTAAGTTTCCAGAATTGCTTCCTGTACTTCCTAGGCTCCTAAAATAGGTTTAATCTGATCAAAACTAGAATTTTATCGCCATGCCCTTAATACGCCTCCTAGGTTTAACCCTTTTGCTGTCACTGTCTACCCTAACGGTAAACAGCGCGGCGGACGATGATGGGACTTGGACTTACACTCTGAGTGGTGATGAGGCAACGATCACTGGATGTGTTGCCACTTGCCCAACCCAATTGGTTATTCCGTCAAAAGTTGATGCTTATATTCGGGAACGTGTGCCTGCTAGTTAATAGTCATTAAAAGGTGGGAACATATTGCGGTGACGAACTAAAAATAATTCAAGGGTATAACTATGAATTGTATTGCTAACTTTGTTCACTATGGGCTGTCCCATTACTTGGTCGGCTGAATATATGACTGAGTTAGAGAGCACTGTGTTTCCAGCAGAAGGAACTTCCCAAGAGATTGCTAAGCGTGCAAAGACCTGCGCATTGGAGGTTCTGGTAACAGATGAGGTGGCTTATTCCGATAGTGCGAGCCAAGGAATGTTTACTAATAGCAGTCAAGACACGAGTGCCAGCGCGGGTGGTTCATCAATTCTTTTAGATGTTGATATTGAAGCGGGTAAAGTGATTGCGAACAGCCGATTTGATTTCACTGATAAAATGATCAAGAAAAATGTTCAAAGTAGAGTCGCTATTATGGCTCGCGATGAACGGTTCAAAATTCGTCATACGAACATTAAGCAACTTCAAAAATCTACTGGTTATGCTAAAAACTCTGGCTACACCAAGGTCGGAATCTGGTGGGGGTCTGGGCATAAAGGCGTAACGTATGCGCTAAATAGCGTATCTCAAAATCTCGCGAATTGCATACAAAGGGCCGCAGCGACTGAAGACGACGATTGGTAGGTCTATGTGTAAAAACTAAGTGCAATAAGCCTTAGAAATTTGAGAAACGAAAGTGGTGACTCAAGTATCCCCAGAATCAAAAGGTACTGTTGGGGCCTTTTGGGGTGGGGATTTCGCTAGCGCCGACTTTGCCTAGCGATAGAGTTTTATCAATCTGAATTCGTTTCGCTGCTTATCTTCTCATGGCTACCAGATTATGCGTCTTCCTCGCAGGTACTTAAGCCACGCGGCAACTCCCTAGAAAAATCTATGACTGCACTTGATTACTTAAGACGGGGTGGCGTTGTTTGAGGTATGGGGGGAGGTCTTCACTCTCAATTATTTGCAGTTCCTGTGCCGACACATAAGACAGCGTCTTCCAAAACTAGCCTCAACCGCAGCTGACACTAATCATCGTTAGTACCACTACATCCTGCTAAGAGTTAACTTTTACAAAAACAGCACTTTAGGAAAGACGGAGGAGGCAAGCATGCTCAAGGAAATTGAATGGAGGACAGCAGTTGGCGCTCTGCTGATAATATTTGGGGTTATCGGGTCGATGCTCTTTGCTGGTAATTCTATCAATCCCCATATCAGTACAGGCATCATAGCGACCACATTGTCTATAGTTTCTGCTGCACTTATCCTAAAACTAAACGGCGTTCCCGTCAGAGCCACTCTGATGCTAATTAGTCTTCCGATCGGTTTTTTTGTTTCACTGCTCTTGGCCTATAACGGCTCAGTTGACACTCAGTTTTTTCAAGGCAGCATCGCAGCATCCATCACTGGCGGTTTATTCCTATTGTGCAGTTATAAGGAAAAGCTAACTTATACCTCCTGTTCCTCGCCAATACACACCATAGCAATTGCGGCCATAATAGTGATTTCAGCGCCTATATTTATCGTCTCCTACCTGCATTCAGAGGCAAGAGATTTAATAGAATACTGGCATCCACCAGAAATGATGGCATCAGTTTGCATTATCGTCGGCTTAGTCTTGTCACAAGATAAATCAAAAGACCAGTTCTCTAAATATCAATTCGCTACTTGTTACGGTGCCGTGTTGGCAACGGCTGTAGCTATCGTCATGAACATACAGATTTATGATGATTTCTGGATCCTGAAAAACAAAGACGTAACCATTGATAAATTTATATCAATTCAACTGATCTCTTTCGTTTCCTTAATTTACGGGACAGCCTTTTACTCAATAGTCGTCCTCACATCAATTGCCAGAAATAAAACAAATGAGATCATGTTGAAGAATTGGCACTTTTCAGAGGCCTATATATTTCTTACATTTATGATTATCGCCCCGCAGAGCATCTACGAGACGATTGCAGGTGCTGCGGGGTAGCTGTTAGGGCACGGGGGAAGGTCTTCGTTATTGCCGTTGGCAGTAGTCGCTGTGGAGACACATCGTAAGGTGATTTTGAAAAAAGGTTGGCTTTGGGAAAAGAAAAGGCAGCCCCTTGGACTGCCCTTAGTTCTGCATGTGTAACTTAGTTAATAACCACAGCTGCTCTGTGCTGCAGCGTTCACTAGGTCGCTCTTCTCGTTGTCACTAATGACGCAATAAATAGAAAGAGCAATATCGCTGTTGGCGATTACAAATGTGGAAGCTATTCCAAGATGAATTGTAGTTCACCATCAATCTTTGACGATGCGGCTGCTTCATTTGCCCAGAGAAGTTTGTACTCACCTTTTATGACTAATTTGCCGGTAGCACCCGCAAATCTACCTGTTCCACCGATAATGGGATACTCGTTGTAGTACGTACCGACTTCAGGAAGATCTGGACTGATAGTTGAGCTGGTGCACATCCTAGTAGGCCCAATGACTTGAGTTGAAATTGTGCTACCGTCCGCAAATTCGTCCGTCCTGTTTCCGCTATCAAAAAGTCTTCTGAAGCCTGTTAGGTTTTGTCCTGTCCTTGAGTCAACTGCATCGCATGGTTTGCAGGCTTGCAGCGCCGAATCCCAGTCACATGTGTATCCAACCGACATAATCTTGGCGAGAGTTACCCGATGTCCTGGCGCTATCTCCAAGCGATTTCTAAATTCTTGAATCGTGTCCCCACTGCGGACAGGGATATCCATAGTGACCCTGTCCACATTCACTTTTACTGATTTTGAAGAAAAAGCCGGATGGCTTGCTGCTAGTAATAAAAAAACCGCAAGAGTTTCTGCTAGTTTCATGGATCTGTTTCTCCTTTTGATTTTAAGATGTGAACATATTCACTTATTTTAACCAAAATGAACATAGTACTTTTGGGCAGACTTTTAGGTCTTAAATCTAGCGACCATGACGCCATGTAAACCATATCGCACAGAGGCTTCAGCTTAGGCTCACCCACACAACACTACGGGCATCAGATGATGTGTCTTCCACAGGTGCTTGAGCCACGCAGTGATGCCATAGACCGCTCTATGACTGCACTAACTTACACTGCAGCGTAATCTGGTATAAATATGGGTCTAAATTAATTATTTTTTAATTTATATTATTAAATATCAA
>DGOV01000114.1 GCA_002390205.1 Proteobacteria bacterium UBA4457
CCAACCATCAAACGCGCTTGCGAAACTCACATTTTGGCCATCTCTGGTAAAAGCCGACATATCATCGGGTCGCCACTTCCCTTCGTATAACATCCCCATTACTCAGTCCAGGTATCATAATAAGTTAATTCAGATACATCTCGTCGGCCTACCGGCCCAAACTTTCCAGTCGGATAGCCTATAGGGATGACAGCTACGATGCCGTAGGATTGAGGAATACTGAGGCATTCACACAAATCCTGCTCAAAAACTTGGTGCATAGTGGTTAAGCTTGCTCCAATCCCCTGGGCACGACAAGCAATCAAAATATTCTGGATACACGGGTAAACAGAAGCATAAGAAGGAGGTGCCAGTCCTACCCGCTGATTCTCCGGAATAGAAAACGGCCAATCCCTTAAACCGCAAACGACAATCAACGTCGGTGCATCATGCACCTTGTCGCCAAATTTCATCGCGACTCTTATGTTCCTTGCATTAGCGGAATTATCAGCAGCATCTGGCATATTTTTGGAGAAACGAGCACGCATGGCTTCAGCATAATGCGTACCAAAAAACTTTTTTTTATCAGCATCACTTACAACAATAAACCTATAGGGCTGTAGGTTTTGCCCGTTAGGGGCCCAAGTACCCGCTTCGAGAATTTTTCTTATGACATCCTCAGGAATCTTGTCGGGCTTGAGTCCTCGCATAGCTCGCATGGTACTCATCACCTCAAACACATCTTGGTTCACTTTCATTGACTACCTCTCTTACATAATCCACCGATCAGGCCACTATACTTCAAAACCTGAAGTGTTAATGAATTTTTTTCACAAGTGTTTTTCAAGTTATAGGGCTACCTAAAAATATTGCGGTGCAATATAGTCTCCTCCACAGAAAAAAAGCCAGACCAGAAAAATGATTGAGAGGCAAGGAATAAAAAAAGAAAGTACAAGTTCGGGCACTAGTTCAGCCTGCTTCCTAGTCAAATATAGAGAAGGGAAATTGCTTCAAGAATTCCATAAAAAATCAATAAAACATATACTTATCATGATTTTATATCTTTTCTTTATCTCAATAGTACAAGATGTTGATCTACCTCGCTCTAACCAAACAATCTGGTCTCAACAGGTAAAGAAAAGAATACTTTATGTTGGTAGACACTCTAATATCTCTAGGCAAACACCTATCGATAAAGAGTCCTGACATCATTTAAATGTCGCACTGCCACATAATAAACATAAACAACAAAATCTGACTAGACAACTAAATGGAGTAAAATATGATGAAGAATAAAGAAACAGCCTCAGAGACTTCTTCCACTACTTGCGAGAGAGCAGGGATCGCTAGTTCCTTAGCAACTCTAGCTATAGGTATAACCGGGTTAGCAGTAATTGTGCTTACACAGGTAGCAATCGGCTCTCTTATTATATAAATAG
The DNA here is from genome assembly GCA_002390205.1 of Proteobacteria bacterium UBA4457. Taxonomy (GTDB): domain Bacteria; phylum Pseudomonadota; class Gammaproteobacteria; genus UBA4457. Next base: position 1,419 of record DGOV01000114.1, read on the forward strand.
CGCTAGATTGGAGAAATAACCTTCGGTTGGTGCCTGCGAGCGATTTCGTCACTCATCTGTGCATAAGCTACGATGATGACGAGATCTCCTGGTTGAGCTAATCTTGCCGCAGCACCATTAATACCAATAGTTTTTGATCCCGCCGCTGACTCAATAACATAAGTGGTGAATCGTGATCCTGTATTAATGTTTAAAACATCTACCTGCTCATTAGGGAGAATGTCCGACTGCTCCAGCCAGTCCGCATCAATCGATATCGATCCATTATAATTCAGGTCACACTCTGTTACCGGAACTCGATGAATCTTCGCTTTCATCATTGTCAAAAGCATAATTAAACACCTCCGTGGCTCGGGCTCCTCGCCCATTGTTTTCCGACCAAATGCCGGCTTTTCCTAGCGGTTTCCTGATTTCCTAGACCCACCGCGATATCCGTTTTTCGACGGCGTTCCAGTATTACCCGTGCGTTTCTTCCCCCCGTTCTCTGGACCTTTGTAATGGTTTCGTCCGGGTCGAGAAGTTGACTGCTTTTTCTTCTCCGGGATTGCCGGTTCTCTGTTGTAGTGTGCCGGAGTTTGTTGTACTTCTAACGACTTTTGCAATAATTTCTCAATCCCTTTAAGAAACTTACGCTCTTCAGGTGCGACTAACGAAATGGCAACACCTTCCTCTCCCGCACGCCCTGTTCTTCCAATACGGTGAACATAATCTTCTGCAACATTTGGTAACTCATAATTAAGAACATATGGTAGGTTTTCAATATCGATCCCTCTAGCCGCGATATCGGTTGCAACCAGAACACGTAAGTCCCCGCTCTTAAATGCGCCCAGTATCCTTGTTCTCGCTCCTTGGGACTTATTGCCGTGAATCGCATCAGCTTCGATACCAAACCCTCTGAGCTGTTTGGCTAATCTATCTGAGCCGTGCTTAGTTCTGGCGAATACCAGAACTTGATACCACTCTCCCTCTTCTATTAAGTCAGCGAGCAGCTCTTTTTTTGCTGCCTTGTCACAGTAGTAAACCTTTTGCGTCACACTCTCAGCGGCGGTATTCCGGCGAGCGACCTCAACAATCGACGGTTTGTTCAAAATATCATCTGCGAGCTTCCTTACGTCGTCAGTGTACGTTGCGGAGAACAAGAGATTTTGTCGTTTTTTAGGTAAACGTGACATGATTTTCCGTATATCGCGGATAAAACCCATATCTAACATTCTG
>DGOV01000113.1 GCA_002390205.1 Proteobacteria bacterium UBA4457
GGCAGCGGACGATACTTTTCTTGGTGGTAGTAATCTCGAAGCCAGTATAGCTCAACAGGTGACTAGTGCTAATGTGGCATTCAGTGATGTCGGTTTGGATATCGAAATTCAAAATGTTGGCATCTTTATGGTAGGCGATGACAGCACATTAACCGGCAGTGACGCGCTTGATGTAATGGCGGACCGAAGCGGTATTTTTGCAGGCTTAGATGATAAGTTCACCAGACAGCCTGATCTGATCGTTCACTACAGTACCAAGGCCGTGGCTGATACTGGGGGCGTGGCTTACCTAGCTGGGCAAGTCAACGATGGCATAATTGATTTTAGAAATCGCTATGACATAGGCAGTAATGTTGGTGTTGTTGCAATTGACAACAGCAGTCTTACCTTAGTTCATGAAATAGGCCACATGATGGGGTTATCTCATTCGCGAAAACAGGCTGAAGGCGCTGTCAGTGCAACTTTCCCGTGGGCTGTTGGATATGGCAAAGATGACAATTTCGCAACAATTATGGCTTACGAGTCTGCTTTTAACGCTACAGGAATGCGCTTTTTCTCAACGCCTGATCGATTGTGTGCAGGGCCAGGAATAGACAAAACTCCATGTGGAATCGATGATTCAGATACCTTGAACGGGGCCTACTCTGTGAAAGCTTTAAGTATTACAGCTCTCCAGGTTAGCGCTATTTCAAATGGGTTGCCGCCAGTGATGAGCATTTCAGGTCCAGACCCTCTATACATCTCTGATCCTAATTTAGCAGCAGACCTTGAAGCAGTTGCAGTTGATGTTGAAGATGGGGATATTTCATCATCGATAACGTCCGAAATAGTTGTGATTAATAATCCACGTATAGAGCATGACTATGAGCAAAGGTATACCGTAGTGGACAGTGATGGCAATGTTGGGGAAGGGTACAGGAGTATATTCATCACCGCTGAAGATATAGATACTGACAATGATGGCTTAGTCGATTATCTGGATGATGATGATGACAATGATGGTGTTATCGATACTTTGGATGCTTTTCCCTTAGATGCTAGCGAACAATTGGACACTGATCTGGATGGTATTGGTAACAATGCTGATAGCGATGATGATGGTGATGAGATAGAGGACAGTTCTGATGCATTTCCATTGGACGCAGCTGAGAGCGTAGATACTGATGGTGATGGTGTTGGTAATAATACTGACACTGATGATGATGGAGATGGCGTTTTGGACAGCGCGGATTCTTTCCCTCTGAATGCCTCTGAAAGTCTTGATACAGACGGTGATGGTATTGGTAACAATGCTGACCCTGATGATGATGGAGACGGAGTTGAGGACACCTCTGATGAACTCCCGTTGGATGCAACTGAGACTATAGATACTGACAATGATGGTATTGGTAACAATGCAGACGAGGATGACGATGGTGATGGTGTGGCTGATATCTCTGATGCCTTCCCTTTAATTGATCTTGCAGGTTTAACTGATACTGACTCAGATGGAATCCCAAATGACTGCGACACAGCATGTATTGATTTAGGTATGTCAGCTGATGATGATGACGATGGAGACGGCGTTAATGACATTGTTGACCTCTATCCTCTTGATGTGCGTTACGCCCAAGATTCAGACGGTGATGGTATGCCTGATGCATGGGAATCTGCATATGGCCTTAATCCAAACGATCCTTCAGATGCTGCGAGCGATCAGGATAATGACGGAATAGTGGCCTTAGATGAATTTCTGGCAGGAACGCCACCTGCAGGATCTTTAGATATAGATGGGAACGGTCAATATGATGCTCTAACCGATGGGTTACTATTTCTTCGCGATATGTTCGGTTTAGATGGTGATTCTCTGGTTAATGGAACTGTAGCATCAGACGCGAATTATACTGAATCGGCTGATATTGAATCACGCATTGAACTTCTCGGAAGTTTAATCGATATTGATGGCAACGGAGAGGTTGATGCCTTAACCGATGGGTTACTAATTTTGAGGTATTTGTTTGGTTTAGAGGGCGGTGCTTTGATTAACGGCGTTGTTGCAGGCAATGCGACAAGAACGACTGCAAGTGATATTGAATCTCATCTTGAGTCGCTTAAACCAGGAACATTGTAAGGAGTGTAAACCTTACTATTAGGGGTATAGAAATAAACCTTCCATTAAAAACAGTACTGGGGCCTTCGCTCGCATGTTTGGTGCTAGTCCTGTCACCTTTATGTTTTTCTGTGTCAGCGAGCGGGAGTAACGACAGCCCAATTGCCATTGTGATTCATGGGGGTGCCGGCACCATAAAGCGCGAACTGATGAGCGATGAAATGGAAGACAGGTATCGCGAGGTACTAGCGGAGGCTATTGAGTCTGGATACCAAATCTTAAAAAATGATGGTTCAAGTACAGATGCAGTAATCGCAACAATTACATTGCTTGAAGATTCTCCTCTTTTTAATGCAGGTCATGGTGCTGTATTTAATCATGACGGTAATATTGAATTAGATGCCTCAATAATGCAGGGCGGCGACCTAAATGCCGGAGCCGTCGCTGCGGTGTCTCGGGTTAAAAACCCTATAACTCTTGCCCTAGCAGTATTAGAGCATTCTCCTCACGTCATGCTAGTTGGGGAAGGCGCTGAGATGTTTGCTCAACAGCAGGGCATTGGTTTGGTCCCAAATGAGTACTTCAAAACTGAACGGCGACGCCTTCAATTGGAAGAGATTCTCGCTAAAGAAAAAAGCGCCTCCCTATCAAAAACAGCGTCCAATGCGTTGCTTGCTGCATATCGATTTGATGAAAAGAAATTAGGTACTGTGGGTGCAGTGGCGATTGATAAACGTGGAAATATTGCCGCAGGAACGTCCACAGGGGGAATGACTAACAAACGGTTCGGTCGAGTAGGAGATGTACCTGTAATTGGAGCTGGTACCTATGCAGACAATAATTCCTGTGGCATTTCTGCCACTGGCCATGGAGAGTATTTTATTCGAGCTGCAGTGGCCCATGATATATGTGCGCGAATGGAGTACAAAGGTATTAGTTTACAACAGGCACAAGATGAAGTTGTCCAAGACAAGCTGGTTAAAATGAACGGTTCTGGCGGCGTTATTGGAGTTGATAAGGATGCCAATGTCTCGTTTTCTTTTAACTCGTTGGGAATGTACAGAGCCTCTATCGACAAAGATGGTGTACGCCAAGTTAAGATTTTTAAAGACGACTAAGTTAAGTATCCTTTGGGGATCTTTTGTTAACTTATAGCTCTAATGCTAGCATTTAAAAGTTGAACCAGCCCATAGCGTCGTAGGTAATCCCTGTTGATACAAACCCTTGTATCGCGAAAAGACAACCGGTTAAGACCAACCCTAAAATAGATCCAATAATTCCATTGTTTGCCGCATAGCCTAAGATGGCGGTAGGTTTATAAATTAGCTCTTTGTAGTTAATAGATTCGTCCACTTGCTCAAGTAGGGCTTTGGCGCTTTGCAGATCGGTAATGCGCTCTTGGTCTGCATTAGCCAATTTTAACTCCCATATTTCCTCTTCGATGATAAATAGCTGATTACGCACAAAATCTCTATGCTCAGCACTCAGTGATTGGAGCTTAATTGCTTTGTAGATGGCAAAGAGGCTTATGCCTGAAATAATCGTAATGATTGCTACGATTACATATATAGTTGAAATATGATGCCTCATCTCAGTCCACACAATGAGATTTAAAATGGCGATGCAAAACAGGGAATAGAAAATAAGAATCGATGTGTAAGCTTGGATTCTCAAGTAAAAAGCCTCACCGAATGATCGCAGAACCTTGCGTGCATTCATCCAGCTAAAAACGTTAGCTCTTTTTTGTAAGTCTATAAATATATGACGTTTATTAGCTTCTGGATTCCTGCTAGTTGTGAATATCGAAGCGATTGATATGCCCGGATACTGTACTAGATCACCTAGTTTTTTAGCCGTTTGAAATCGTCTTTCAAAATCTATTGCACAGATCACTCCAAAAAATAACATCTGAAAGCCCAGCATGAAACCTAGAATCGATGCGAAGCTAATTAATTTTTCAGCAGCAGTAATACCAAATAAGCTCACATCATAATAGGCTCTGACCAAAAATGGAGTTGCAGGTATAGCTAGCATGCAGGGATATATAATGAACCTAAAACTAGAGCCAAAGTCTTTCTCATAAACTGATTTAATAATACTGTACAAGAGAAACCCTGAGGCAATTTGTTGAGATTGCGTAGCATTAGTATTGGCGGGAAATAATGAACTGGATTCTTCGCTGGTTAACTGATTGGCTGTGCTGTGATCTAATTCGAGAGGAATACCTTGCAGGCATATATCATTTTCATCCATTGAGCAGGTCAATTCATCCTCTATTAATCCTGGATATTTGGTGGGTTCAACCCAACCGGCCACTAGCCTTCGATTGGTTTTATCCTCGTCCCAGTTAGGCGCGGGTAGACAGAGCCTCTCTAAATCTTCTTCTCTAAAGTAGGCATATTTAACGGAGATAATAAGTCGCCGCATAACCAGTAGTAAGTAGGCCAGAATGATCTGAAATCTATCGATATTTTGCAATGCGTCTGTCTCTGAAAACACCGCTAAAAAGACGCCAATAGTCAAAGCCCAAGAGGCGGGGTAGATGATCAGCCAGGACAAAATGATTGTGGCCAACGGTCGATGAGCCAGTGAAATGGAGCACAAACCTCTGTTTTGTATGACGTGCCATGCTCTAGATAGTGAACTTTCCATAATAATGGCAGCGAGGGGTGATAAAAACACAGGTGGCAGATTCTCATAGATGAAGGTTTTCCAAAAATCTTTCCATGAAAACTTTACTGGTGAATGGAAATCTTTGGCAGACCTATCAGATGAAGTACTTCTTAACTTGGCAGCTTCGTACGATGAGTTTAATCCAGATATAAATCGCTCATCTTCCTCATTGGATGGCTGTCTTAGACTGAGATAGGACTCAGGATTAGAGGATTCTTGATTATTTGCCATTTTCGTAACCTAGTTGTTGGGTAGTCCCTTTAAGTTCGGATAAAAGTCATTTATATCTATGGATTTGTTGATGAGTTGTAATCAGTATTGGATTATTATGCTATGACCGTCTATCCAGATATCTATAGTTTGTAGAGCATCTTTTTTCCAAGCCATACAGCAACATAACCAGGTACAATTTAGTAAGAACACATGGACACTAAGTATGACCAATCAAGACATGACATTAACTTTAGTTAGCTGTGCTTTTTTTATGGTGCTTGTGGCTTTTATTTCGTATCGGCAGTCTAAAGATGAATCTAATAGTCGAGATGGTTACTTCTTAGCGGGTCGAGGTCTTAGCGCTGTATTTATAGCTGGTTCATTGCTTCTCACGAATTTGTCCGCAGAGCAATTGATTGGCCTGAATGGTTCAGCCTATGGTTTCAATCTAAGTAGCATGGCTTGGGAAGTCACTGCTGCAGTGGCGACGATAGCCATGGCATTTGTTTTTCTACCTCGCTATCTTGCGGGAGCCTTTTCCACTCTACCTGAGTTTTTAAACAATCGGTTCGATGATGACGTAAGGCGATTAACCGTCGTATTATTTATGCTCGGTTATGGGCTGGTGACCATTCCATCGGTTTTGTACTCAGGTTCCATTGCGGTGCTGCAGTTATTTGATATACCAGCCATGTTTGATATCTCATATAGTAAGTCTATTGCTTTGACCATCTTAGTCATTGGCAGTGTGGGTGGTGTCTACGCTATTTTTGGCGGCCTAAGAGCTGTTGCTGTGTCAGACACATTAAATGGTCTAGGTTTATTGCTGATTGGTATAGCGGTGCCGATCCTTGGGCTGTCATTGCTAGGAGAGGGCAGTGCAGTCACAGGTTTGAAAATCATCGCCACGACAAACACTGAAAAGCTCAACGCTATCGGCTCATCAGATGATCCAACACCCTTTGCCACGCTATTTACCGGAATGATCTTTGCTAATTTATTTTACTGGTGCACCAATCAATATGTAATACAGCGTACTTTGGGAGCAAAGAGCCTTGCGGAGGGGCAGAAGGGTGTTTTGTTCTCAGGATTCTTTAAAGTATTGGTGCCCTTTATGATGATGATTCCTGGTGTAGTCGCCTTTCATCTTTATGGAGGCCCAGATAGTACAAGTGGTTTGACTTCAATTGATTTGGCCTATCCTCAACTCATTAGAGATGTTCTACCTAATTATGCGTCAGGGTTCTTTTTGGCCGTCTTACTTGGTGCTGTGTTTAGCTCTTTTAACTCACTCCTGAACAGTGCAGCAACACTATTTTGTTTAGATGTCTATGAACCTTGGAAAAAGTCTCGATGCCATACAGATGTGTCCGATCAGCATATTCTTAAGGTCGCAAAAATTGCATCTATTGTGATTGCTCTGTTTTCATTCGTGGTCGCGCCCTTGTTACAGTTTGCCCCAGATGGGTTATGGCAGATTATTCGTATTTTCACCGGTTTCTATAATATTCCTGTAATCACTATTGTTATAGTTGGCCTGTTTACTAACCACGTGCCGGCTCTGGGGGCCAAGGTGGTTATTGGTTTTCATGTGATTGCCTACGGTGTACTTAAGTTCGTTTTAAATGATGTGGTTACAGTTCATTTTATTCACCTCTATGGCATTCTGTTTTTTGCTGAAGTTTTGATAATGCTAGTGATTGGATATTTCTTCCCTGTCTCGACGGAATGGACATACAAAAATAACGAAAAAGTTGATATGCAACCATGGCGCTTGCGAGTGCCTTGCGCCACCACGCTTATTTCCTGTGTGATAGGGTTATATTTACTTTTTTCACCTCTAGGCATAGTTGGGGGCTTAAGCCAATTATTCTTCCCGCTGGTGGGTGGTTTAATAGCAGTAAATATAGCGGTATGGTGGCACTATGGAGTGTCCAAGCTAGTGTCGACTCGCGCGAGTTAATTGAATGGTATTTCCAGGGTTAGATTAAAATAGTGAACATCGGTCTATGACTAACAGAATCAAATCATTCTATTCTCTTTCCAGCAACAATTGCAGTTTGGTAGTCGACTGCTGTGGTGACTCACCAGCAATTCTTTACTGGGGTTCTAGGCTCGCTGATACGACAAGCCCTGATATGCTGGCGCTTCTTGCAACATCTCAAGAGTTGCAAGCTAGCCTACCACAAGAGGCTCCCATTGGACTCTCTCCTCAAAGTGCAGCAGGTTTTAGTGGTAGTCCTGGAGTTCAACTACATCGTGATGGCCTTCAGTGGGCTGTTTATACTCGAATTGAATCAGTTAGCTTGACCGATAATAAACTGACTATTGTTTCAATCTGTCAGGGCACTCAAATACAACTAACTCATTGTTTGGTTCTTGATCATAAGACTGATGTTTTGGCCGCTACCACAGAAATAGTGAATATGGGCGAGTCGCCTTTGTGGTTGGATCGTTGTGATGCACCCTGTGTACCAATTCCCAAGCATTACAGCAAAATGCTTAGTTTTGCCGGTCGTTGGGGTAATGAATTTCAGCTGCAGTCTATCGACAGATTTATGGGTGCCTATGTAAGAGAAAATCGTTCTGGGCGTACCTCCCATGATTCCTTTTCCGGGGTTATTGTCCATACCGAACAAACTAATGAAAGTTCAGGTTCCGCCTATGGGCTTCATCTAGGGTGGAGTGGTAACCATCATGTGCGTGTTGAAGAGCAATTTACTGGCCAGGCATATGCTCAGTTGGGTGAGTTGTTTTTGCCAGGGGAAATACTTTTGGAGCCTGGTCAGGCCTACAAGTCGCCTGTACTTTTTGGTGCAAGCACAGATAAGGGGCTATCTGCGCTGTCAGGGGCCTTTCATCGTCATGTTAGAGCCAATCTAACCGATAGAAGGATTACTAATAAAATAAGGCCTGTGCATTTTAATACTTGGGAGGCAGTTTATTTTGACCTCTCCCTTGAGCGTCTATGCACCCTGGCAGATCATGCAAGAGAGGTTGGCGCTGAACGTTTTGTGTTGGATGATGGATGGTTTAAAAATCGCAAATCAGATAACGCAGGTTTAGGCGATTGGACTGTTGATGAGACCGTTTTTCCTGCTGGCTTAGCTCCGTTGATAAATCATGTGCACAAAAATGACATGGAGTTTGGCTTGTGGATCGAACCAGAAATGGTTAATCCAGACAGCGATCTCTATCGCGCGCACCCGGACTGGGTACTCAATACCCAACCTGCACCCTTATTATCGGCAAGAAATCAGTTGGTCCTAGATTTAACAAGAGTAGAGGTGCAAAACTACCTCTTTAAGAGACTTGATGCTTTACTCTCTGAGTATCCAATTCGCTATTTGAAATGGGACATGAATCGAGCGATACATCAACCTGGTGATCAAAATGGACGCGCTGTTGGCCATCAGCAGACTCGCAGCCTATACAAGTTACTAGCGCGTATTCGCAGCGCCAATTCTGAAGTTGAAATTGAAAGTTGTTCATCTGGAGGCGGTCGTGCTGACTTTGGTATTCTTGAATTTACCGATCGTATCTGGACCTCTGACAGTAATGATGCTCTTGATCGGGTGGGTATTCAGAAGGGATTCTCGATGTTTTTCCCCGCAGAGGTAATGGGGGCTCATGTGGGCCCCGATGTTTGCCACATCACGGGTCGAGCTTTGAGTATGGAGAGTCGAGTTGGTGTGGCTATGTTTGGTCATATGGGGATTGAGGCAAACCTCCTAGAGATGGATCAACCTGAGACTCAGTTATTAAAAGCCGGAGTGGCCCTCCATAAAAAATACCGTTCATTAATACATAGCGGAAACCTTGTGCGCCTGGATACTCATTGTGAGGAAAGTGCTTTTGGTGTCATTGCTCAGGATGGCAGTGAAGCATTGTTTTCATATATCCAATTAAATAGTCTTTCAAGTAGTGTTGGAGGGCGACTACAGTTTGCGGGGTTAGACAGTAAC
>DGOV01000003.1 GCA_002390205.1 Proteobacteria bacterium UBA4457
AATAAAGACTGCTCTTACCACTTTCAACACAACTTAATAATAGCATAGCCTATCAAAGTTCCTAGCTACCAGCCGTCTGAGAGGTTCTCGACAATATACTTAGGGTCGCAGCGTTAACGTTGGAGAGTAGTTTGTTTATACCTTAAGGCTTCTAAAGGCTGCATAGAAATAATGACGGAGTTGAAGAACACACCAGCTAGATACTGCTGGAAGTGATAGGGTAATACTTATTTAGCAGATATGAAGGGGCTATTTAAAGCCCCTTGTGAAGGATCAGGCAGTTGCTCCATATTTCGCCATGATCTGCTCCCGCTTCTTGGGGCATATGTTGACCTTGGATAAATCGCCTTGGATATGAGGGAGTTCTAGAACCCGTTTATCCATCACTTTGTACCAAAGCCAAGGGAAGTACGCGACGACATACATACCAAAATAACCGTTGGGCAACTCCGGAATATCATCAAAATTTCTAAGGCTTTGGTAGCGCCGGGCAGGATACGCATGGTGGTCTGAATGTCGCTCCAGATGAAAGAGTACGATATTACTGAGGACATAGTTGGCATTCCACGAATGATGAGGTTTACAACGTTCATAGTTACCATTTGCCTTTTTCTCACGCAGTAGACCATAGTGCTCTATGTAGTTTGCAGAGGTTAATTGGAACCATGCCCAGAAATTATGGATAAGTAAGAAAGGAAGAGTTATCCAGCCAAAATATGCGACAAGGGAACCCTGCAGAACCGCGCTGATAGCGTAGGACTGGAGTATTTCATTGTGGATACTCCATGTGCTCCTTCCTAGTTTAGCTAGGCGCTCTCGTTCTAATTGCCAACCTCGTTTTGCGGTGCCAGGGATTTCTCGCAGAGCAAAAGCATAAATTGATTCCCCTAGCCTTGAACTAGCAAAATCTTCGGGAGTAGAAACTCTTACATGGTGGCCTCGATTATGCTCTACGCAGAAGTGGCCGTAGCCGGGAACGGCGAGAGTGATCTTGGCGAGCCAATTCTCTATAGTGGTGTTTTTATGCCCTAATTCATGTGCGGTATTAATACCTATGCCGCTGGCCCCTCCTGCAACTATAGCCAACACAATAACCATTATCGGGCTCAAAGCTTGCGTACCCACGACCCATGTGCAAGCAACTAAAACAATGTAGTGCATTGGTATGGTGGCGTAGGTAAGGAGCCGATAAAATTTATCCTCCTCAAGCTGCGGAACAATTTCTTCTGGCGGATTACTGCTATCTGAACCAATCGCCCAGTCTAGTAATGGAAATATGACGTAGCCTATGGTTAATGGCAAAGCGAGTATTACTTCGTTGCCAGTCTGTAAATAATAATAGATAAAGACAAGCGGAACTAATGGATAAAAGATCGAAGATAACCAGAGGTAACGTTTTTTATCGGTGTAGTTTATTAGTCCTTTGGTCGGATGATTCAACGAGTACGTTTTCATTGAGCGCTACCTCTTATAAGTCATTATTAACGCTAGTTTATTTTATTACTCTAGCAGTATAGTTGACATTTTTAGGCAAGACAGACTCTAATACGGTCATAAAAGGGCTCTTTATTGGTCTATGCAGGATTCTTTATCAGTCATTCCCCTGATTTATATCGAGGGGGAGGGCAAGTTTTTTTGAGGATTAATCATGCTTCAGTATGTCACCGCAGAGCTGTTGTCTTTGTTGGAACAACAAAATATTGAAAAAGGTGAAGTGTTCTTAGGTAGTGGATTAACTGAGTCTGACTTGACATCAGTGAGCATGTTATCGGCTATTCAATCTGACCGACTGAGCAGCCAAGCACTTAAATTAAGCAGTGATATTGCGCTTGGATTAAAGCTAGGCGTTAAGCTCAATATGTTATCACTTGGCATTCTTGGTTACGCGTTGATGAGTTGTGCAACCGTAGAGAAGGCCCTTTATCTTCTCAGACGATATAATCAAGCAGTGGCACCCAGCCTGACAATTGATATTGTCACTCATGGTTCTTCCGCATCCCTTGTAGGTAGTGGCATTCATTTGCCATCGCATCTGGAGCGTTTTTATACGGACACTCTATTTGCTGCTGTGGTAACAAATTTAAGACTCCTTACGGGAAAGGCGGATTTAGGAGCTGAGTTACAGCTTCGTTATCATCCGTTGGACAATATTGAGCTATACGGTCCTATTTTTGGTGAAACTGTGATTTTTAATGCAGAAAAGAGCGCCTTAACCTTTAGTCAGGAGAGTCTAGAATTATCGATAAAGTCTTCCAATCCTCAGGCACAGGCTATTTTTCAGAGAGAATGCGATCGTATTTTGGCGGTTGACGGTAATAGCGGCTCTGTTAGTGAGCGAATAAAGCAAATTTTAATTAGTGCTCGACTAAAATTCCCTTCTGCGGCAGAAATGGCTAGAGAAATGTATATGAGTGAGAGTACGTTGCAACGGCGACTCTCGATTGAGGGTTCTAGCTATCAAGCTTTACTTGACCAAGTACGTTATAGGCTGGCTCTTGAGTATTTGAATGGAACTCAATTGCCTGTATCAGAGGTAGCAGAGCTACTAGGGTATAGCAGTGCGGCGAACTTTCGTCGATCATTTAAGCGCTGGAGCGGAAAGACCCCCGGAGAGATTCGTAGTGCTTAAAATGTCGCCGCTTATGATCTCTGGGTATCGCTAATTGACAATTGCATCGCTGATCAGAGATATAAATTCTGGATTCCTCCAGTCTAATGGTTCAACAGTTGCATGGTAATTATCTCCACTTCTAATGGAGCTTGACCCCACTTTGGTATAGAGGCTATTGCGCACCACAACCAAATCTAGGTCGGGAAATACGTAGATATTATTTTGATGTAATCCCGCTGAATAGAAGTAACCCCCTGATGGGCTCACCCACCACTGCAGTGCATAGTATTGGTTGTTGGTTCCTTCTGGAACCGTGGTTGACTCTTGAACCCAATTTTCAGACACGATTTGTTCATCTAACCACAGTCCATTACGAGCAAAAAGAAGTCCGAAACGAGCAAAGTCTCTAGTGGTTGTGTCAATGCAACAATAAGTCATTGCATGACCTAATTCGTCAGTCCACCAGTCTGCGTTCATACCAATTTTTGAAAATAGTTGCATGTCAGCGTAGTCAAGCACACTTTGTCCAGTTGCTGACTCAAGAATCCCCGCAAGCAACATAGAGTCGGTATTTTGATAGGTCCAATTATTAGTTCTTGGTGTTGTCTCAGGGGTCCTATCTAGGGCATAAGCAAGTTGGTCGCCACCGGTTCCACCTGAATAAATATTAGCATCGCCATCGGAAGCTTCTTTTAGGCCAGTACGCATTTCCAAAATAGCTCTTATTGAGATGTCAGCTTTGTCTGTACTCACCCAGGGAGCAAGATAATTCGATGCGGGC
>DGOV01000133.1 GCA_002390205.1 Proteobacteria bacterium UBA4457
AACCCTGATCCTAGCCCTATTTTTGTTGTTGGTCTGCCAAGGTCAGGCTCAACATTAATAGAACAGATACTGGCCAGCCATTCCCAAGTGGAGGCCACGGGAGAATTACATTTTATTAGTCGCATCGCTGCTCGATTAGAGGGCAGTCGCAAAAAAGGAGAGGCTCGCCGTTACCCAAGACTACTGTCTGAATTGAGCGATACCGAACGTTTTGATTTAGGCCAACAGTATCTTGACAGTTGCTCTATTTTTCGCAGTGGTTCGCCCCGTTTTATCGATAAGCTACCCAATAATTTTATGCATATCGGATTAATCAGAGCAATTTTACCCAATGCGACAATTATTGACGCTAGAAGAGCGCCAATGGCTACTTGTTTTGCTAACTTCAAGCAACTCTTTGCTGAAGGTCAGGGCTTTACTTACAGTGAGGAAGATATCGGTAATTATTATGCGGACTATTTGCGACTGTTGGACCATTGGCATCAGGTAGTGCCTGGGTCATTAATGACAGTTAATTATGAAGACGTAGTGAAAGATCTTGAAGGTCAGGTAGCAAAACTATTAAAATACTGTGGCCTTCCTTTCGAGGAAGCCTGTGTGCAATTCCATGAAAATGATAGAGCTGTGCGCTCTGCGAGTTCTGAGCAGGTTCGTCAGCCTATTTTCACTGGAGGTTTGGAGCAATGGCGTAATTTTGAACAGCATCTTGACTCTTTAAAAGAGGTACTCAGTGGCCGCATGGTTAAAATAGATTAGATACCTTTTTGCATCACTGGTGTGTAGAGAAGAATTTACCATCTAAATTATCGTAGTTGACTAAATTGGTTGACTGATAACTGTGAGGAAAATACTAGGCAAAGGTTAGATATGTAGGCCATACTAGAAATGAACGAAATCTAGCAAGGACGTTATTTTTGGAAGTTACAGTACTCCAATTGTTGATTTAGATGTGTTACCGTTAGGAGAGTTATAAAAAGTAATGGCGATTAAAGAGAAACGCATACAGAATTTTAAAAAGAGGGTGGAGATTATGTTACAACAAAGCAAATTTGTATCATCACAGTTAAAACGCTATTCCCCTAAGCCATTGGCGGCTATGGTGGCGGCATTGTCTGTAGGTATTACATCTACAGCGGTTGCCCAGCAAGTGGAAGAGGTAATAGTAACAGCAACCAAACGAGCTGAGAGCGCCCAAGAGATTCCTATGGCGATTTCGGTTCTCGGCGAAGAAACTTTAGGTAACCTCAATATTACTGATCTTGAGGATTACGTAACCATGTTACCGAATGTTAGTTATATTGGTTTGGGACCTGGTAGTGGTAGCGTCTACATTCGTGGAATTTCATCTGGTGGTGAGAGCTCGCTGGGCGCCAACCCAAGTGTGGCTATTTACCTTGATGATCAGCCAGTCACTGCGACAGGGGCGTATTTAAATCCGCACATCTATGATATTCAGCGTATTGAAGTATTAGCCGGTCCTCAGGGAACCCTGTTTGGAGCGAACGCCCAGTCAGGTGCCATGCGTATTATTACTAATCAGCCAGATCCTAGTGGTTTTTCTGCTGGATTGGATATGGACGTCAATATTCCTAAAAGCGGTGATATTGGTGAAACCATTGAAGGGTTTATTAATGTACCCCTATCAGAAACTGCTGCGTTGAGAGTGGTTGCTTACTCGAAGCGAGATGGCGGCTTTATCGATAACGTGAAGGGTGAGTATACTTTCCGTCATGGTTATATTCGTGATGGCTTGATTGCTGGTGGAGCTACTGCAGAGCAGGCTGCTCAAATGGCACCTGATTTCACCTATAACAACTACACAGCTGGTGACATTGGTAATGTGGCTGAAGAAAACTTCAACGAAGCTACCACGACAGGATATAGAGCAGCATTAAGAGTTGATCTGAACGATAGTTGGACAGCGACAGCGACGATAATGCAACAAGATCTTGAGTCTAATGGTGTTTGGGATCATGATCCCACTATTGGTGATCTTCAAGTTTTCCGAATGATGCCAGACAGTCTAGAAGATGAGTGGACACAGTACTCTCTGAAAATTGAGGGAGATGTAGCCGGTGGAACATTGACCTTCAACTACGGAGACCTTGATCGCGATTACGAGGTAGATGCTGATTATTCCCTGTACAGCGATTACTACGTATCTGGCGGTTATGTTCAGCCATACTATTCTTGTTACGCGGCTTACTATGGTTGTTCTGATCCACGTGAATTGTATGAGGATCATGCTAACTATCAGCGTGAAACCATTGAACTTCGTTATGCATCAGATCCTAGCAAGCCACTGCGTTGGCAGGCAGGCTACTATTCAGTTGACGTAAAAAACAGAGATGATGCTGAATGGCATGTTCTGGGTCTCGCTGATCTTGGTATGGTTACTGCAATTGATGCGCCAGACATATACTGGACAACGGATTTCCAACGAAGCTATGAAGAAACCGCTTATTTCGGTGAGGTTGCATATGATCTTAGTGATTCTTTGACAGTTGCTGTAAGTATGCGTCATTTTGATGCTGAGAGTTACCTTGACGGGTTCTCTGGTACAGTGTGGTGGCCCTGTGGCGGCGGCCCAAGTGCAGCTGCTCAAGAGGCATCAGGTGTGTACAGGCCGACTAATAATTACGGTGCAGATTGTGCTGACTCTAACCGTATTACAGCTTCGAAAGACGAGGTATACCGTTTCACTGCAGAGTGGCAGGCAACTGATGATGTCATGATTTATACCGCTTGGGGTGAAGGTTACCGTCCGGGTGGACTTAATCGTTTCTGCTCCGTGGGTAATGAAGCTGATTATGGTGGTCAAGGAAGAGATGATGCCACTGGAGCTGGCTGTGATTTTGTTCCTGACTTCTTAACTTCCTATGAGGTGGGTGTAAAGGCATCATTATTTGATGGTCGTATGTTGCTCAATGCTGCTGCGTTTATGCAAGAGTGGGATGACTTTCAATTCTCGAGACTGGATGTTGCGATATCACCAGTAACTTTAACGTACAACATTGGTCAGGCAAAGAGTGATGGATTTGAAGCTGACTTTAGTGCAATGATCTCTGAGAACTGGAGTCTTACCGGAGGGTTCTCTTACATTGAGGCTGAATTGAGTGAGGATTACTATGCCAGCGATGGCTTGGCCACACCAACCGCAGCTAGTGGCACGACTTTGCCTCGTGTTCCTGATACCAAGTGGAATCTATCCTCTCGATACTCAATGGATGACGGTTGGTACTTGCAAACCAGTTACATATACACTGGAGCGTCCTACAACAACTTGTTCGACGGCGGAAGTCTCCCGACTAAGCGTTATAAGCAAAAGGACTATCAAATCCTGAACGCCTCAGTTGGTTTAGATAAGGATACTTGGCGTGCAGAGTTGTATATTCGCAATGTTACCGATGAACGCGGAGAAGTTTTCCGTAACGCTGTAAATTGGGATGATCGAATCATGACAAATAGACCTCGTACTTTAGGGGCTAGCATGAGTCTGAAGTTCTAAGCTCTTGAGCAATAAAAAAAGGGCGCCTCAGGGCGCCCTTTTTTTATAACTATTAAAAGTAATACAATTTAAAACCAGTTATTAGATATTTTAGACTTTTGTCGATTATCGGCCTTTCCAAATAGGATCACGTTTCTCGGCGAAGGCTTTGAATCCTTCGTGCATATCTTCGCTACCGTATAGAGTATCCACTGTAGGCAACTCTCGACTCGTTATACGATCAAGCGCATCCTGAAATTTTGAATTCTCAGCATCTCGCACGACTTCTTTGATTGCTGCCATGACAAGCGGTGGCCCGCTTGCTAATAATTCTGCCATCTCCCATGCTCTTTGGTTAAGTTTATCAGCCGCTACAATCTCGTTTACAAAACCCCAGCGATTGGCTTCTTTAGCGTCTAACCAACGACCGGTTAAAAGCATTTCCATGGCGATGTGATAGGGAATTCGCTTCGGTAGTTTGATGGAGGCAGCATCAGCAACAGTTCCTGAGCGAATCTCTGGGAGAGCGAAGGTTGCGTGCTCAGCGGCAAGGATAAT
>DGOV01000135.1 GCA_002390205.1 Proteobacteria bacterium UBA4457
GTAGTGGGATTTAAGGAAGGCACCCTGGTGCTGATGTCATTTGACGGCAACCAGGGCTTGGAATCTGGCGCTCGTATTCGCGAGAAAAATCATTCGGATATGGCCTTGGTTGGATATGAAGCGCTTGGACGTGTTCTTGATGCTAGGGGAGAGGCCCTGGATGGCAAGATTAGTCCCAGGTGCTCTGTGGGGCATCCTCTTTCCGGTCCAAGCGTGAATCCGATGCTTAGAGACAGTATTGATGAAATTCTCGATGTCGGTGTCAGAGCAATCAATTCTCTTCTCACTATAGGCTGTGGACAGAGGGTTGGGCTAATTGCTGGCAGTGGTGTTGGTAAATCAGTGCTACTTGGCATGATGACCCGGTTCTCGCGTGCAGATGTGATCGTTATTGGTTTAATAGGAGAGAGAGGAAGAGAAGTAAAAGCCTTCATCGAAGAAAATTTAGGTGTTGATGGTTTGCGCCGTTCAGTGGTGATCGCATCGCCTGCAGACAGCTCACCACTGCTTCGAATGAGAGGTGCAAACTTGGCACATTGTTTTGCTGAATTTTTCAGAAGCGAGGGGAAAAAGGTTTTGCTTCTGATGGACAGCCTGACCCGTGTGGCGCATGCACAGCGTGAGGTTGGTCTTGCCGTCGGTGAGCCACCGGCAACTAAGGGTTATCCAAGTTCTGTGTTCAGTATGTTGCCAAAGTTGATTGAAAGGAGTGGGACTGGTGTTGATGGACGTGGTTCGATAACAGCCATTTACACTGTTTTAGCGGAAGGAGATGACTTGAATGACCCGGTTGTAGATATTGCTCGGTCGGCTTTAGATGGTCAAATAGCTTTAAGTAGAGACCTTGCTGATGAGGGTCATTTTCCTGCAATTGATTTACAGGGGTCGGTGTCCCGTTTAATGCAGGTGTTACAAGAAAAGTCGCATCTTCGGCGCGCCACAATATTTAGGAAAATGTGGAGTGCATACCAGCAAAATAAAGATCTTGTTCAGGTGGGTGCTTATCAAGCGGGGAGCAACAGTGATCTTGATTTAGCCTTACGAATGAAGGATCAGATATCAGCTTTTTTGCTCCAAGATATGCATGAAGCCTGTGGCCTGGATGACTCTATGAGATTATTAGAGAGTTTGCTCGGTGGAGAATAAATCTAGAGTCAATGTGTGGACGACACTCAAAGATAGAGTGAATGAATCGTTAGAGGATGAGGGGAAAAAGCTTCGCATAACTTTGTTGGAGATTGAGCAACTGTCAAACACCATTGAGGAATTGTCGAGAATAAAGAGCGATTATCACCCTGATCACTTAGCTTCGTCGGAAGGTTCTGCTTTGATAGGGCAAATTCAAAGAAATTGGAATTTCGTCGCTAACATAGAAGATGCGATCCGAAAAACAAACGGGCAAAGGCTCTCTTTGAAAAAGAAAGAAAGAGACTTACGAGCATTGTGCGCGAACCTTGAGATTGAAGTTAAGAAATATGAGACCCTCGAGAATCGAGCGCTTTCAAAGTATAAAAAATTGGAGGCAAGTAAGGAAATGAAAGCCGCCGACGAAATATCCACCTCTTTTTGGCTTAGAACAAAGAACGATTCGACATAAAGGGCCTCGCTGGCACGTAGTTTGCTGACTTATCTTCCTTCAGGAGGATGCTTCAATATGAGCGATGATTTAATTTCTAATTTTATCCAGCTGTCTTCTGCTGTCGAAAGTAAAAAACCAGCGGGTGTTTCTCAAGACCCTATCCCTCAAGGTGCTGATTTTAACAGGGTTATTTCCCAGGAGAAGAAGAAACTCTTCGCGGCTCAGGGGGCTCTTAGAGATAGCAAGCCCGAAAGTTTAGACGTACAAGCGCAACCAGATAGCACGCTTGGCAATTATGCAGAGGCAATGGCCGGGCAAAATTTGGCGACTCATCCGAGCCCGAACGGCAAAGTGCTGCCGAGTTTGTCATTACACAATGGCGCTCTGGCGGTGGGGAGAGTCATCTATACCGCCGAAACCGGAGCAGTGACGAGCGAGAGCATGTCTAAATTTATGGCGCGGCAGGGGCTCGTAAGTGAACGGTTACAACCCAAAAATGATTTTTTATCGGATGAGCCGTCCCGTGATAAAGAGACTTTAATTGCAAACCTTATGAATCAGCGTGAGGACGGCGAGTTTGCTGCTGAAAAGGTTTTGATGAAAAACTTTAACCAAGAAGCAATACCATCCCCGCGTAATCAAGGAGATAGATTAATAGATAGCGCTGAGATTCCGAAGGTAGTGCCTCCAGCTGCAAACCTGATAAATAATCCTGAGGGCGCCGTATCTAGCATTGTCGTTCCTAGCACTGAAGAAGCGTTAACGAAAAGCAGTCCCCAAGGGCAAACGTTACCTCCAGGTTACCAAGCAGATAAATTGATGGTTGGCGAACGGATTTTGAAGACGATCGGTAGTGATCCCAGTGCGATTGATAAAGCAATGACTGCTGCCGGCGGCAATGTCGCGTCTCAGTTGACGATAAAACAAATGCTTAGCGGTCGTGGTGTGATAACCGTCGACCGGCCGGTCAATCCGGCCGACAACGATGCGACTGGTAAAACGACGTTGACGGATCAAATTCCAGGGCTAGAAACAAGACCGCATGCAGGCAGGAACGATTATTATGCTGTTGGTTCTAATACCGATACCGGCGGCGAGAAAAATCAATCAAGAGAAAATATAAATCCGCTTTCGATCGTTACCAAGAAAGAAATTTTATTCACAGATCGACAAGCTTTAGGGGAAGCCGATTTACAACCCCCGGTAACCGGTTCAAATGGAGAATTTAAGCGTGGTTTTCGGACTGAAAACGAAGGAATGATAAGCTCAAAGGCAAAGAACGAAATGGATACGCAAACCAACTCTACAAAGTTGGAGACGAACCGAGAATTAGAATTGCCACGTTTACATGCCGTCTCTGAGGAAGCTGAGAAACGAGGTGTTGATAAGGCTCAATCAATCCTTACAAGTCATGTTGATAATACTGAAAACTCGCTAAAGACCTACCGAGAGGTTGGTCAGAGCACTAGTCAGGAAGGGTTTAATGCAGATTCGGGACAAAATCGGGTCGAATTTAAAGGGGCACTCAGGGATGCCCAGCGAATGTTAGCCTCAAACACATACAATAACCTGACAGACTCTTATGAGAATTGGAACGCAAAATTTGGTGAAGTCCTAGCGCAGCGCATTGCCGGTTTCGTGAACAAGGAAAATTGGAATATACAGCTGCGCTTAAACCCTGCATCTTTGGGTGAGATTTCGCTTGAACTTGAGCTGAGTGAAAAAGGTCTCGAGGGCCGTTTCGGGTCCAATGAGGAGTCTACTCGTCAGCTACTGCAAGACACGTTGCCAAAACTAAGGCTTGCGCTCAGAGACCTGCTAGATGAAAGCCAAGGATTAAGTTTCGATGTCAGCGATTTTGGCAATTCCAACTCCAATGATGATGCACAATCTGAAAAGAGTGCTTCGCCTGACTTGATTGAAGAGATAAACTTCGAAACAGAGGTGTTGCTAGGAAGAACGTTGGATTCTCGGCTTAGTTCAGTGGTTGGGTTAGATATACTTGTATAACAAAACATCACGCTGATTACGGCGAGAAAAATGACTGGAGTTGATGATGTCAGAAACGGCAGTAGATGCGGAAGAAGAAAAAAAAGGCGGTGGACTGGTAAAGATCATCCTGATAGTCATTGCGGTTTTGCTATTAGTTGTGGGCACAGCTGTTGGCACCATGTTCGCCACGGGTTTTTTTGACGAGAAGCCAGAAAACGAGGACCCCGAGGCGGCTTTGCAGGATTTAGAAAGTGAATTAGAGCAAACCGAAGAAATAGTCGCGGGACCTGGACCAAGAACAGCTGAAATTGAGCAGAAATTTCTTATCAGCTATTACACCTTTGCTGATGCATTTCAGGTAAACCTGAAGAGTTCTAAAAAAGTAATGCAAGCAAAGCTAGGTGTCTCGAGTTATTTTGATAAAGATACAATGTTCAATGAAGAAGAAGGCTCTGAAGGATGGGTTCCTAGACACTTGGTTGGTATTAGAGCCTCTATATTAAAGGTTTTAAGAAACGTTTCGGCCGAGAAAATTGAAAGTTCCACTGGTGAAAAGGAAGTTCTGGAAGAAGTAAGAATGGTGATAAACGAGCATCTTGAAAAACATGAGAAAACGACGGCCTCGCCGATCGAAGAAGTTTATTTCACAGAGCTCATTGTTCAGTAGGCTTTGATCTTAAATGTCTGAAAATAATGAGCCATTGCTTTCTTCAGAAGAGCTGTCTGCTATTGAGAAAATGGTCGAGGGCGGAGAGTTTGATCAGGAGGCTTATAACCTTAATCTTGATGCGCAACCATATAGCGTTTCTCGAAACGAAGAGAACCTAGGCGCAAGTTATGGTGCGTTAACGCAAATCAATGAGCGATTCCACCGTTTCTTCCGAACGCGAATGCTGACCGAACTAGACTACAACCCAAGGTTGTCGGTGGCGAGTCCTCAGCTCATGAAGTACTCAGAATATATTCGAGATGTCGCATCTCCTTCATCAATTAATGTATTAGAGCTAGCTCCTCTAAAGGGGGAGGCTCTCGTTATTATTCATCCTCAAGTTATATTTAGCTGTCTGGATAACTGGTATGGCGGGCAAGCCAGGTCTCTTTCGGTAGCAGATGAGAGAGGATTCACAGCAAATGAAAATGCGATCATTGATAAGTTGTGTGAGCTTATGTTCCAGTCGACAAAGGAGGCGTGGTCGCCATATGTTGAAGTCGAAGTTGATCTGGTCAACCGCGATATCAACCCGCTTTTTGCCAACATAGCTGGCGATGACGAATCGGTTGTGGTTAATCGTTTTTCAGTCAGACTGCGTGATGAAGATACTGAAGCTTATATTGATATTGTTTACACCTATCAAAGTTTGAATCTCCAGAGAGATTTGTTGAGCAGTAGAATACAAACACAAGATGCTGATAAGAAATGGCTAAGCAGATTGCATGCAACGATTAGCGAAGTAGATTTTAGTCTGCTTGTTAACGGAGGCAGTATCGACCTAACAGTGGGTCAGCTCTTGAATCTTAGCGTGGGTGAAGTATTGTCTTTTGATCCTCCGGAAGTTGCAGAGGTTAGCGTTAATGATTTCCCACTCTATCATGCCTCAGTTGGCGAAGCAGGTAGTAAGATAGCGGTCCAAGTGCTAGAAAACGTCTTTGAAGAGGATGTATAAATGAGTGAAGAAGGTCAGGGCGCAGAAGAGGAAAACGTCGTCGATAGTGCTACTTCAGATAGTATCTCTGACGGTATTAACCAAAATGTCGTACGGTCGATCCCTATTACACTCAATGTCGAGGTTGGGAAGACGAAGCTGAAACTCAAAGACTTAATGGCAGTTGCCCAAGGTACAGTTCTCGAGTTGGATAGATCAGTTGGTGAACTTATGGACATTAAAGTTAACGACCTTGTTATCGCAAAGGGTGAAGTTGTTACTGTTGATAACAACAAACTCGGGATCAGAGTTCTTGAGATCGTTAGCCCCATGGAAAGAATAAGAGACGTATAGTTCTCTTAAGGCCTAATCCTTGGAATTAGTTAGCTCCGAATATCTCCTACGCGCGCTATCCTCGCTTGTGGTTATCACCGTTTTAATAGGCATTTCCGTTTGGTGGATCCGGTCCAAAGGCTCTGCACTTGGTCTATCTAATGGTGTACAAATTCGAGTAGTGAGTCGGGTTTCGTTAGATACAAAGCACAAGCTTTTTGTTGTTGAGATTGGTGATAGTCGCTATCTGGTGGCAACATCTCCTGCAGGTGTTTCTGTGACGGCTCTCAGTGGGTCGGATAATGGATCGGAGTCGAGCTCTGAGTTTGGTGAAGTGTTCAGGAATGAACTCGAGAGTTAGTACACATGACTGTGCAATGCAGTCATCCTAAGGGAATATATGTGTCTGGACTTTCTTTCGTGTGCAAAAAGAAGCCTTCTAAAAGAGTTTACTCTCTTTGTTTTTAAAATAATGCATACCACAGGTTTTCATTTGCCGCTTTAGCTTTGCCGGCGGCAACGACTGACACCTAGATTGCCGCATATTTTTCCATAAAAAAATCCTCTACTTGTTTCCCACCGAAATAACGGCAGAATTCTCTTGATTCTCGGAGAATTAATGCCGGTTTCTGACCGATGTAGGGTGAATCACTTTCACACTTTGCCGAAATTGCCGCTTTTTTAAGTACTCCATCTTCAAAGTATTAAATTCTCTAAAGAAAGGTTTCTTCCCCCCGATATCTAAA
>DGOV01000037.1:0-13411 GCA_002390205.1 Proteobacteria bacterium UBA4457
AATACGTTTCTCATGGTACGCATCGAGCATTATCTTTACAGTCCCAATTAAATCCTCTAATTTCGGGGCATCACCAAGTTGTCCAACTTGTCCTGTTACATTGCCTCCAATACGCGAGAAAAAACCTGCACCTTTCGTCCCGATCACGCACAATTCTAGCTCNNCCGTCAGATTCCCACTCTTGGAAACGCTTAATAGATTGACGAAACAAATTTCCATTTAATCCACCGCAAAGTCCTCTATCCGTGGTCACGAGTATCAGGCCGATACGACTTACATCTCTTTCAGCCAAAAAGGGGTGTCGGTATTCCGAATTGGCATTAGCGATATGGGAAACCACTTGCCTCATTTTCTCGGCATAGGGACGAGCGGCAGACATCCGCTCCTGAGCTTTCCTCATTTTGCTCGCCGCAACCATTTCCATCGCCTTAGTGATTTTCTGCGTGTTTTTAACACTTGCGATTTTGGTGCGTATTTCCTTTGCTGCCATTAGTTTAGAATTCCTTAACAGTGCTTACCAAGAGTGACTTTCAGAAAAAGACTCAAGCGCGGCTTTGAGGCCAGATTTAGTCTCATCACCAAAGTCGCCAGTATCGTTAATTTTAGCCATGAGATCGGCCTGACTAGAATTCATATAGCCAACTAATTCGCTCTCATACTTGCCAACGTCGGCAATAGGAACTTCATCTATATAGCTATTTTCAACTGCATATAAACTCACAGCCATTTCAGCCACACTCAAAGGAGAATATTGTTTCTGCTTCATGAGCTCCATTACACGCTGGCCACGCTCTAACTGCTTTCTCGTTGCTTCATCAAGATCTGATGCAAATTGAGAGAATGCTGCCAACTCACGGTACTGAGCCAGCGCTAAACGAACACCGCCTCCTAACTTCTTAACAATTGAAGTCTGGGCTGCGCCGCCGACTCGAGAAACAGACAAACCAGCATTTATTGCCGGACGGAACCCTGAGTTAAAAAGGTCTGTTTCTAGATAAATTTGTCCATCGGTTATAGATATCACATTAGTTGGTACAAATGCAGATACATCGCCCGCCTGAGTTTCAATTATAGGCAGCGCTGTCAGAGAACCCGTCTTGCCTTTAACTTCACCATTTGTGGCTTTTTCAACATATTCAGCATTCACTCTGGAAGCTCTCTCTAACAAGCGCGAATGTAAATAAAACACATCCCCTGGATATGCTTCACGCCCAGGAGGACGTCTCAGCAACAGAGAGACTTGTCTGTAGGCCCATGCTTGTTTAGTCAGATCGTCATAAATGATCAAAGCATCCTCGCCCCGATCCCGAAAGTATTCACCCATAGAACAGCCAGCGTATGGCGCAATATATTGCATAGCCGCAGAATCTGATGCTGTGGCCGCTATTATAATAGTGTGCTCCAACGCATCATGCTCTTCGAGTTTACGGATCACAGCGGCAATAGAAGATGCTTTCTGCCCAATAGCGACGTAGATGCATTTAATCCCAGTTCCTTTCTGGTTAATAATTGCATCTATCGCAACTGCTGTCTTACCGGTTTGCCTATCGCCAATAATCAATTCACGCTGGCCACGTCCAACAGGTACCATAGCATCTATCGATTTAAGCCCAGTTTGCACCGGTTGGTCCACTGACTGACGCTCGATTACACCGGGAGCTATTTTCTCGATAGGTTCGGTCCGAGAGGTATTCAAGTCGCCTTTTCCATCAATCGGTTGTCCAAGTGAGTTCACAACTCGACCAAGTAACTCCTCACCAACAGGAACTTCTAGAATTCTACCTGTACAGCGGCAGGTATCTCCTTCAGAAAGATGCTCGTAAGATCCTAGTACAACAGCGCCTACAGAGTCCTGCTCTAAGTTGAGAGCAAGCCCAAACACTCCTCCAGGAAACTCAATCATTTCTCCTTGCATCACATCACTTAGGCCGTGTATCCGAGCAATACCATCAGATAAACTGACGATAGTGCCTTCGGTACGAGCTTCCGTGTCTAAATCAAGACCTTCAATTCTTTTTTTGATCAGTTCGCTGATCTCGGTTGCGCTGATACTCATTGCAATCCTCTGACTCTACTTAGTTAAATTAAAAAAAATGTATATAAACCAATTTATCCCAACTCACTTTCCAATGCCGCTAAGCGACCACGGAGAGATAAGTCAATTACAGAATCACCAATTTTTATGACCGCACCACCAATCAGCGATAGGTCAGTCTTTCCGGTAATTTGGCAGTTTTTACCCAAGCGATTACCGATAGCGTGTTTTATTTGGCCAGACTCTTCCGAAGTCAAATCAAAAGCTGATGTCACTTCGATGTTTACTAGGCCCGCCATCTCCGCGCATCGGCTATTAAATAATTCAGAAACTTCCTGGACTAGCTGAAGACGGTCAGCATTAATCAGCAAAGTAACAAAATTGACTTTTTGTTTATCTAGCTTATTCCCAAACATATCAACAATAATCGAAAGGATCACAGCTTTAGAAACTTTCGGATGCCCAATCAATGAGCCAAGGTCAGGATGTTGCACTACCTCGAAAAGACTGACAAGAAACTTCTCCCAATCTTCAGTTATCCCGTTCTCTTTGGCGTACTCAAAAGCAGCTTCTGTATAAGGTCGTGCAATTGTGAGTCTATCTTGCATGGAGGAGACCTCTAGAGTGCGCCCGCGAGCTTATTGAGCACGTCTCGATGTGATTTCTCATCAATTTCTCGCATTAAGATCTGCTCAGCTCCCTGCAGCGCCAAGCTGCCAACCTGTTTTCTGAGCCCATCTAATGCTTGATTACGCTCTTGTTCTATTTCGGCCGAAGCAGAGGCAATTATCTTAACTTTTTCGTCTACAGCCTCATTTTTAGCGCGCTCATGTATCTCATCGGCTCTTTTTTGAGCCTGAGAAACCAGATCCTGAGCCTTCTCCTTCCCGTCGGAAAGTATTTCCTTGACGCGCTTTTCAGCATTTTCAAGTTCATGTTTTCCTTGCTCAGCAGAAGCCAAACCGTCAGCTATTTGTGCTTCACGTGCTTCCAGCGCAGCTATAATTGGAGGCCAAACATACTTCAAACAAAACCAGACGAATATCGCAAAGGATATAGCCTGACCTAGAAGAGTTAAATTCATGTTCATCGCAGATGTTCCAACCTTTTATCTTCGGTTAATTTTCAGCTTACCCAAGCAGAGCAGCAAGTTGCGCGGTAAAAGGGTTTGCGAACATAAGTAAAGCAGCAAAAGCTATCGCAATAATCGGCACCGCATCGGTTAAGCCTAGCATCAAGAACATTCGAGCCTGTAACATTGGTACAAGCTCCGGTTGTCTAGCCGCACCTTCTAAAAATTTGCTTCCTAAGATACCAATACCAACTCCTGCACCTAAAGCACCTAAGCCAATCATTATTCCTGCACCTAAAGCAGAAAACGCTAAAATAGATTCCATTTTTTATCTCCTATAAATAATCTAACTACTTCGACCTAGTGATGCACTTCGTGCGCTTGACCCAAGTAAACAATCGTCAACATCATAAAAATATATGCCTGCAAAGTGATAACCAATATATGAAAAATTGCCCATGGCACTGCTAAAATAAACTGTAGGTAAAACGGGACCAGTGCCGCTATCAACACAAACACCAGTTCTCCAGCAAACATGTTACCAAACAACCTAAGAGATAAGGATAACGGCTTGGCAATCATTGAGACACTTTCTAGAATAAGGTTCACGGGCAAAAAAGCTTTTCCAAAAGGGTGAAATGCAAGCTCGGCAGCAAAACCACCAATCCCTTTCATTTTTATACCGTAGTAGATCATCAGCGCAAATATTGATAATGACATACCAAATGTTGCGTTGACATCGGTAGTTGGAACCATTTTCATATGGCTTAATCCAGCCAATTGAGTAGCATATGGGATGAAATCTACTGGCACTAGATCCATTAAGTTCATCAAAAAGATCCACACAAATATAGTCAGCGAGAGCGGAGCTATTATAGCATTTTTACCGGTAAACGCGTCTTTAACGCTGCCCCAAACCATTTCCACAACTAGCTCTACACAAAGCTGCCATTTTGATGGTTTACCTATAGAAGCATTAGCCGCGGCTACCCTAAACAAGTAGCAAAAAAGGATCCCCGTAAACAGAGACCAAAACATTGTGTCCACATTAATGGCCACAAACCCCATCTGGGCTGCCTCTTGAGCCGTGTGCGCAAAACCCCATGTGCCATCTTGGTACTCACCATAAGTAAGGTTTTGAATGTGGTGGCTGATATACTCAGCAGGAGAAGCACCCGACATTTAAAAAGTTCCAATCATTTAATAATATTATTAATAACAGTCAATCAAGTTATTTAGCCGCCTCGGAAAGGTCCATGAAAACAAGGCCAAACCAGTTAGTTAAAACGACTGCAAAGTACGTTGAGATTAAAATTAAAAAATTAATCTCTAAACTAAAAATCACCAACACAAATAAGGCTACGGTATAAACTATTTTTATAACCGACCCTACATAATTATTGCGAAGGCTATCAGAAGCTGATAGTTCTTCACGTCGAGACAACATCCTCTTAGCTAAGTAGTAGCTAGGCAATACCGCGATCAGGCCTCCTACTAAAGCAGACTTTCCCGCCATGGCAGATGCGAACAAGGCCATAACTAATCCCAACCCGAGAGTCAGTAGCAACTGATACAAAACCAGCTGCATTATTTTTCGCCGCCATCGGTCGGCCTTATTTCTTTGTGCCACGACTTTCGTACAGTTGACTAAGTAATTTTAGCCGTCGCATTATAACGGTTCTAATCATAATTCGGCAAGAGTTTCGCAATATTTAATTAAAATAATATCTAAGCTAAGTTCAACCAAACATCACAAAAAAGGATATATCCTCGTAACGCTTAATGTATGCGGCGTAAAATCCCATCTAACTCATCCAAAGAATGATAACCAACTTCAATTTTCCCCCCACCGTCAGAGCGATGCTTTATCGCTACTGAGGCACCAATACGTTCGGATAAATTGTTCTCTAAAGTCTTTATGTTCGGGTCAATAGACCATTTCGTACCGGTACTAAGCTCAGGTTGAAGCCGAGCAGCTTTAACAAGAGCTTCTGTGGCACGGACGCTTAGTTTTTTTCTGGCCACATCAGCTGCCAACTTGGTCTGCTGCCCGCCCTTAAGACCTAGTAACGCTCTAGCGTGACCCATTTCCAATTGTCCGTTCTCTAACAGACTTCTGGTTTTCTCTTCTAAGTCTAGTAAACGCATCAAATTGCTTACAGTAGCTCGTGACTTACCTACTGCCTCAGCAACTTTCTCATGCGTCATACCGAACTCAGACACTAATCGACCGAAGGCCACAGCCTCCTCAACAGGATTCAATTGCTCTCTCTGTATGTTCTCGATCAAAGCAATGCTCATGGCATCTTGATCAGCAACGTTTTTAATTATAGCTGGAATAGTCGTAAGCCCTGTCAGCTGACATGCACGCCATCTCCGTTCCCCAGCGATCAGTTCGTACTGCTCTGCTCCTTGAAGAGGTCTTAAAACTATTGGTTGCAGAACGCCATGAACCCTGATGGAATCAGCTAGCTCTTTCACACTATCCTCTCTTATTGTTGTCCTTGGTTGATAGTTTCCTCTGACAATAAGCTCCACATTAATAGATCTTAAGCTTTCTTGACTTGACTCTTCGTTGCCAGCCAAGTTAGCACTAGAGGTCAACAGAGCATCTAGACCTCGTCCCAAACTACGTTTTTTATTACTCATTATTCGCTCTCCAAAAGGTCTTTTGTTCACGTAGATCAATTGCTTTCTTTGCGCAACATCTCTCCTGCCAGAGCAAGATAGGCCGCTGCACCCGAAGACGATCGATCGTATAAAAGAGCTGGTAATCCATGACTTGGAGCCTCAGCCAACTTAATGTTTCTAGGAATTACTGTCCGGTACACCAAATCACCAAAGTGGTCCGTCAGTTGTTTTGACACCTCTAACGCCAAGTTATTGCGCGGGTCAAACATAGTCCTCAACAATCCATCAATTTTTAAAGACGGGTTAAGAGACACCTTAATCGTCTCAATTGTGCTCATTAAAGAAGACAGTCCCTCTAAGGCGTAATACTCACACTGAGCAGGAATCAAGAGACTATCTGCAGAAACTAATCCATTAATAGTCAACATGTTCAATGAAGGGGGGCAGTCAATAAAAATATATGAATAGTCAGCCTCAATAGAACGAAGCGCTTTTTCTAACAAATACTCACGATCTGGTATGTCCAACAAGGCAACTTCCGCACCTGTAAGGTCACTATTAGAAGGGATTAAATCGTATCCTGCCGCCACATCTGGGAGAATGCAACTTCTTGCGCCTTGGGTCTCAACCAACAAATCATAAATAGATAATTCGACATTTTCTTTGTCTACGCCACTTCCACTAGTCGCATTCCCCTGAGGATCGAGGTCCACTAGGAGCGTTTTCCGTTTAGTCGCCGATAATGAGGCAGCGATGTTTACGCTTGTCGTTGTTTTGCCTACACCACCTTTCTGGTTCACCACTGCGATAATACGAGCCATTATTTAAGTACTGCATTCTAGTTAATTGAAAAAACGATAAGCGTAAGCTTGTTGCCTCGATTATGTCACAAGTGGAGAAGCCACGGCATCACTATCTAAGGCTTTACGCTGAAAAAAGACCAGATGCCTATCTGAAAACCCAGGTACCTCTATGCGTAGAGCCCTTGCAGGACCCTCCCAAAGAGCTTCAGCCGATCTTATTTCCTCTTC
This sequence comes from Proteobacteria bacterium UBA4457, assembly GCA_002390205.1. Classification (GTDB taxonomy): domain Bacteria; phylum Pseudomonadota; class Gammaproteobacteria; genus UBA4457. The sequence continues at coordinate 6,770 of DGOV01000037.1, forward strand.
ATTTAAAATGCCTTTCATTGTAATAAGCTTTGTCTTATCAGTCGCCAAACCACCAGCTTTATCTATAAACTGAGACGCAGAGCCAAATGCTCGGGTAACAATATAAGAAAACTCGATTGTGCTCTCAAACTCTTCAATGCGTTTTGCAACAATATCGAGAGCATTAAGATCTAACTCAATGCGTACTGATGACAAAAATCGAGCACGCTTTCCTCGTGGCTCGACCAAAACCACATGAATGCTTGGAATAATTATTTTTAAAACGAGGCCAGGTAAACCAGCTCCACTACCTAAGTCTAACAAAGGTCCAGTATTAATATGCGGAGCTAAGGCTAGACAGTCCACGATATGACCAGAGATAAACTGTCGTAAAGAAGAAGCTCCCGTAAGATTAAAACGCTTGTTCCATTTGAGTACTGCTTTGGCATAAATTAGTAAATCGTGGGCTTGACCCTCCGTGATTTCACAACCTACCATCCTACCTGATCGCAAAATCAAATCCTTCAGTTCATGGTCGCTATCGCTCAAGGTTGATCAAGCAGACTGAGCAGAGGGGCTAGCCACTCTTTTCAAATAGACGAGCAATAGTGATATAGCAGCAGGGGTCACCCCTGATATCCGAGCAGCCTGTCCCACCGTGCTTGGAGTCGCTTCTGCAAGCTTCTGAGTAACTTCATTTGAAAGCCCGTTTATTTGCTGGTAGTCAAAGTCTTTGGGGATTGGTGTACTTTCCTGCTTTTGATTTCTCAGCACTTCACCTTGTTGTCGCTCTATGTATCCACTGTATAGAGCACTGTTCTCTAACTGCTCAACAACTCTCTCGTCATTCACTTTTGGCCCTGCAGTTGGGAGACCCATCAGCGCTTTGTAGTCTAATTCTGGCCGTTTTAATAAATCTACTAGTCTCTGGTCCTTCCTCAACGGTTGCCCCAAAAGAACTGCTAGCTGGCTACCATCCTCCGTGTTAGGAGAAACCCAGGTATCCTCTAGCCGTTTCTTTTCTTTATCAACTGAGTCGCGCATCACACAAAATCTTCTCCATCGCAAATCAGTTATGAGCCCCAAGTCGTGTCCAATCGGAGTTAGTCGAAAATCGGCATTATCTTCCCTTAACATTAGCCGATACTCAGCACGACTAGTGAACATTCTATAGGGTTCATTCGTCCCTCGCGTAACCAAATCATCAACCAACACACCTAGATATGCCTCGTTGCGCTTGGGGTACCATTCGGTTTTCCCCTGAATTTTCAATGCCGCATTGATACCCGCTAATAAACCTTGTGCAGCGGCTTCTTCATAGCCAGTAGTGCCGTTGATTTGCCCGGCAAAAAAAAGATTCGGGACAGCTTTTGTCTCCAACCAAGGATGGAGCCCTCGAGGATCAAAAAAATCATACTCAATCGCATAACCGGGACGAGTAATAACCGCCTGCTCAAATCCGACAATGGACCTTACCAAGGCAACCTGAATGTCAAAAGGCAGGCTAGTCGAGATACCATTTGGATAGATCTCATGCGTTTTCAATCCTTCGGGCTCGACAAAAATTTGATGCTGATCGCGTTCCGCGAACCTAACAACCTTATCCTCTATAGATGGACAATATCTCGGACCCGTGCTCTCGATATTCCCATTAAACATTGGAGAGCGATCAAGTCCTGACCGAATGATCTCGTGAGTTTTTTTATTAGAATACGTTATGTGGCAGTTAGTTTGCTCGGGATGTTGCTCGCGATCTCCCAGAAAAGAGAATACGGGACAGGGTTTATCACCAGGTTGGACTTCGAGTCTCGTAAAATCTATCGTTCTCCCGTCTATCCGGGGAGGGGTTCCCGTCTTTAGCCGGCCAACAGTGAAGTCATAACTCCGTAATCGTTTAGAAAGCATATTTGAAGCGGGGTCACCTGCGCGACCACCACCGTAATTTTTCTCACCTACATGGATAATCCCACCTAAAAAAGTGCCCACTGTTAAAACTACAGTTTGAGCTCGAAAAACTAATCCCATCTGAGTTATAACACCAGTAAGTTTGCCGTTATCAAACAAAAGGTCATCAACAGACTGCTGGAATAGAGTCAGGCAATCTTGATTCTCTAAGACTCCTCGGGTGACAGTTCGATATAGCTGCCGATCAATTTGTGCTCTCGTGGCCCTTACCGCGGGGCCTTTACTCGCATTAAGTGTCCGAAAATGGATACCGCAAAGATCTGCCCCGTAAGCCATATACCCGCCCAGAGCATCTATCTCCTTAACTAAATGGCCTTTCCCTATGCCCCCTATCGCAGGGTTACAAGACATTTGCCCTAAGGTCTCAATGTTTTGAGTCAACAGAAGAGTATTGGCACCCATTCTTGCCGATGCTAAAGCCGCTTCTGTCCCTGCATGTCCGCCACCAACTACGATGACTTCATATATTTCTGAGCTTTCCATTAGTGTATGATAGCTCATTACGGTGGAAGAATAGAATGAGCCGAAGTAATCCTTCTATTAATACCCTGAAATTTGGACCGGCAAATCCTGACGCAAACAAAAAGACGATTGAAAATTCAGGGAACATGAGAAACGATGTGTTCCTGACTATTTACGGTTTTCGTCTGACCACGTTAAAATGGACGGGGAAAGTAATATAAACGTTCAGTACAAACTTAAAGTTAAAATATCCGAGGAAAGCAACATTGAAAGATACTTTGTTAGAAGTGACTGGACTTAGTAAATCGTTCGGTGGCCTCAAAGCCGTGAATAACATATCTCTGACCGTTGAAAGAGGTGAAGTTCTAGGGTTTCTTGGGCCAAATGGTGCGGGCAAATCGACAACGATGAAAATGATCACCGGTTTTCTGACTCCGTCTGAAGGGAACATTTCCGTGGCAGGGTGCAATATCAAAGAAATGCCCTTACTTGCAAAAAGGCGCATAGGTTACCTTCCGGAAGGTGCCCCGGCCTACGGAGAAATGACTCCAATGGGCTTTCTGAATTTCATTGCTGATATCCGTGATATTCCTCGAGCGAATAAAAAAGCGAGAATTAACGAAGTTTTGGAAAAAATTCACCTTACACAGGTAGCCCACCAACCGATAGAAACACTTTCTAAAGGGTACAAAAGAAGAGTGGGTATCGCTCAGGCAATCATCCATGACCCAGAAATACTCATAATGGATGAGCCCACTGATGGACTAGATCCCAATCAAAAACATGAAATAAGACAGCTGATAAAAGAAATGGCTACTGAAAAAGCAATACTCATTTCCACTCACATTCTCGAAGAAGTCGACTCTGTCTGCACCAGAGCCATTATAATTGCTAGAGGAGAAGTCATATTCAGCGGGACCCCTCTTGAGCTCGCGTCAAAATCTAGCTATCACAATGCCATAACAATAATGGTAGATACTGGCCTAGAGAAGGAAATTCAGCTTATGCTTGAAGAGATCACAGAAATCAAAGATTTTGAGATTACACCGCAAAAAGACTTCACACGAATGACAATGAAGCCAAAAGCAGGTGTGACTGATCTCAGACAGAGTATCCAAACAAAGATGGACTCCACCAGCTATGGAATCCATCAATTGTATGTAGAGGAAGGGCGGCTAGACGAGGTTTTCAGAACCATGACAAGAAAACACGAGAGTGGAGGTATCCACCGAACATGAAAGGTCTAAAAGCAATTTTTAAACGTGAGCTAGGCTCATACTTTGACACTCCGGTCGCCTATGTCTTTATCGTTATCTTTTTAGTACTAAATGGAATATTCACTTTCTATGTCGGTGGTTTCTTCGAGCGTGGACAAGCTGATTTAGCCCCATTCTTTGAATTTCATCCGTGGCTATATATGTTCTTGATTCCTGCTGTTTCGATGCGACTATGGTCTGAAGAAAGAAAATCTGGAACTTTGGAGCTAATATTAACGTTACCTGTTTCGTTAACAGCAAGTGTAGTAGGTAAATTTTTAGCTGCTTGGGTTTTTACTGCCTTGGCACTGCTCGGTACCATTCCGATCTGGATAACCGTAAATTACCTAGGCGACCCTGATAATACCGTGATTGCAATTAGCTATGTAGGAAGCCTGCTGATGGCAGGAGGATTTCTTTCTATCGGGTCTTGTGTTTCTGCATTGACAAAAAATCAGGTAATTGCTTTCGTCATAAGCTTTATTATATGCCTAGCATTCAATCTTAGTGGATTTCCTATGGTTCTCGATGTTTTCAATGCATGGGCACCTCAATTCGTAGTAGAGGTAATCGGCTCTTTCAGCTTTCTCACACATTTTGATTCAATCCAAAAAGGTGTAATTGACATCAGAGATCTAATTTTCTTTGCAAGCTTAATTGGATTTTGGTTATTCGCTAATGTGTTAGCAATCGAGTTCAACAAAGGTGATTAATCGATAAAGACGCTTGTGAACACAATTTAAATGATGAAGAGCAGTGATATATGAATGGTAAATTAATTTCTTTGAGTGGTCTGATAGGGGCACTACTCCTATTCCTAAGCGTCAACATTATCAGCAACCAAACCTTGACTTCAGCACGCATAGATTTAACAGAGAATAATCTTTATACATTATCGCTTGGAACGAAAAACATACTTTCTCAATTAGAGGAACCCGTCACTTTAAAGCTCTATTTCTCTTCAAAACAACTTTCAGGCCTTCCGCAGTTACTCAACTACGGAAACCGGGTACGTGATCTCTTGGAGGAATATGAGGCAAATAGTGATGGGAAAATACGCTTCATAGTTATAAACCCTGCACCATTTTCGGAAGCGGAAGATGAAGCCGTAAGCTTTGGTATTCGCCAACTGCCTTTAAATGCTAACGGCAATATCGCATATCTGGGCCTCGTAGGTTCAAATACAGTCGATGATCGCAAAGTTATGGAGGTGCTTAGTCCAGAACAAGAAGATGGCCTCGAGTATGAGTTGACTAAAATGATTTATCAGCTCTCAAACCCTGAACAGAGAATAATAGGAGTGCTATCAAACTTATCAGTTTTTGCTCCACCAGCGGACCCTAGAACAGGACAAGCTCAGGGTACAGATTGGACGGCAATTACTTTATTAAAAGAATTCCATGAGGTACGTGAAATCTCATCTGCAGCTGAAGCTATCGATTCTCAAATCGATACTTTAGTTGTGATACATCCAAAAGATTTTAGCGAATTAACTCAATTTGCAATCGAACAATTCCTCCTTGCTGGTGGAAAAGCATTATTTTTTATCGACCCCCTTGCTGAGGAGGATAGGACTCCTCCCAACCCTGAAACACCAGGAGTGATGCCCCAATTGAGCTCGAATGCAGAAAACCTGCTTGCTAGCTGGGGTATCTCCCTGGACACCACGAAAGTAGTAGGTGATCCATCTACTGCTGTTCGCGTGAATTTCAACACATCTAGAGGTCCGCAAGAGGTTGAATACCTTCCTTGGATCCAGCTACAAGGTGACAGCTTGAATAGAGATGATTTCACTACAAATCAACTCAACTCGGTCAACTTCGGAACGGCAGGCTCGCTGAAAGTTAAAGAAAAGGATGGGCTCCAGTACACTACTTTAATCAAGGCTAGTAAGGGGTCTGGGTTAATAGATAGTGACGCTATAATATCCGCTACTGATCCATCTAGTCTTGCGGAGCAGTTTGTTGAAGATGAATTCCAGCACATCCTCGCTCTTAAAGTAACCGGAAAAATTAACTCAGCATTTTTACTAGATGAATCGGCTGCGGAAAAGACTAAAACGGCGGCTGCACTAAAAAAATCTTCTACCGAAACAACGATTATTGTAATTGCGGATACTGATGTTTTAGCAGACCGGTTTTGGGTAAGGTATGGTAGTTTCAGTGGTGTCAGAATGCCTGAAGCCTTTGGCAATAATGGTGATTTCTTAATTAATGCGATCGATACCTTAAGTGGTAACAACGATCTTATCAGCTTGAGGAGCCGAGGGACCTACACTCGTCCATTCAAAGTTGTTCAGAAAATACAACGGGAGGCGGAAGGTGAATTCCGTGAGAGAGAACAAGAACTGCTCCAAAAACTACAAACAGCGGAAGAAAATCTAGCACGCCTCCAAAGTCAGGATACTGATGGTGAGTTCATCTTAACTGAGGAACAGAAATCTGAAATAGAGGCCTTTAGAGAGGAACAGATAAAAACGCGAAAAGATCTTCGGAGCGTCCAACACGACTTGCAAGGTAGCATTGATAAACTCCACTCAACTTTAACTTTCCTAAATACGGCAATGGTTCCAATACTTCTGTCACTACTTGTCGCTTTTGCCAGCTATAGACGAACAAGAAAACGAGGGATTAGCTAAATCTGTCATGAAAAATAAAGCAATATTGTTTTTAGTCAGCACTTGCGTCCTGATAGGGTTCGCTTGGAAAATAAGTGAAGACAGAATACCTCAAACTGAACTGGCGCGAGCTTACTTCTACCCGGCACTATTAGATCAGTCGAATGATATTACTTCGGTGACAATAAACCAGAAAAAAAAATCTACAAGCCTTTCAAAACAACCATCAGAATGGGAAGTAACAAACAAAGACGGCTTCATCGCAAATAGCAGGCAAGTTAGGCAACTCATTTTGCAAATTGCGGATCTAAGAATTGTCGAGCCAAAAACCTCTTTGGTATCACACCACAAAAAGTTAGGCCT
>DGOV01000037.1:13428-18995 GCA_002390205.1 Proteobacteria bacterium UBA4457
CAAGAGATTAAAACAAAAGGAGGGTCCGGCACACTTATCACCCTATCATCGAAAGACGGCAACTTAGTCTCTCTTATTGTTGGGAAAAAACCTGCAGGTACACTTAGCTCTCAGCATTACGTCAGACGAAGTGGAGAAGATGAAACTTGGTTGGTCCAAGGGAAGCTTGATGCTCCTGCTGATCCAATTAAGTGGATCGACTCTTCGATTATGAGTATAGACACTAAAAATATTGAAGAGGTCACGATTACTCGCCCCAAAGAAACAACAATTACCATCACAAAAAAAAATGCGAAGGACGAATTTTTTTCACTGAACGAATTGCCAGATGGTTTTAGAACCAAGTCAGAAGCAACACTTTCGAGCATAGGAGCAATTCTGCTCAACTTGAGATTCAACGATGTTAGGTCGGCCAAGCTAGTTTCTAATCTTAAGGCATCACAAGAAACGACGATGCGTACCTTCGACCAGATCACTATCCGTATGGTGGATTATGAGATAGGTGAAAAACTATTTACAAAATTTACATTTGGGTTTCCTGATGGGCTACCAAAAGAAATTAATGCCAAGTTTGTAACGCTCGCTGAGAAAACCAGCCATTGGATATATCAAATACCTGGATATAAACGACGCACGATTGCTCGGCAATTCTCTGATTTAATCGAAAAAATATCGGAATAAGAAGAAATACTTGGTCCGAGGAAACATATGCCTACGAATACCTCACGCGACTGCTTATAATAACTTAATAATAAAATGCTGAGTCCGAATTATGGCTTCTGATACTAATTCTCCCGAGACATTTCAAGGTTTGATATTCTCTTTACAGAAGTTTTGGGGAGAGCATGGCTGCGTGATTCTTCAGCCCTATGACTTAGAAATGGGTGCAGGAACTTTTCATCCAGCGACTTTCCTTAGAGCCATTGGCCCAGAGCCTTGGCGGGCGGCATATGTGCAACCGTCGCGTCGCCCGACCGACGGTCGGTATGGGGAGAATCCTAATAGGCTACAACACTATTATCAATTTCAAGTACTTCTGAAGCCTTCCCCCAAAGAAATACAAAGCCTTTACCTTTCTTCCCTAGAAATGCTTGGGCTCGACCTCGAAACTCATGACGTTCGATTCGTAGAAGATAATTGGGAGTCACCAACTTTAGGAGCATGGGGTCTCGGTTGGGAAGTTTGGTTGAATGGGATGGAGATTACCCAATTCACCTACTTCCAACAAATAGGTGGACTAGACTGTAAGCCGGTTTCTGGAGAGATAACATATGGTCTAGAACGAATTGCGATGTACCTGCAAGGGGTAGATTCAGTTTATGACTTAGTCTGGAATTCCACTAACGGTGTTAACGTAACTTACGGTGATATTTTCAGACAAAATGAATTTGAAATGTCGACCTATAATTTTGAGCAAGCAGATACTGTGTCGCTGTTTTCTTGGTTTGATATATGTGAAAGCGAGGCCATACGGTTAACGGAGCTAAACCTCTCACTCCCTGCATATGAACAAATGGTGAAAGCATCACACACCTTCAATTTACTAGATGCTCGGAAAGCGATTTCTGTGACTGAGCGGCAACGCTATATTTTAAGAGTCAGGACTGTAGCCAGAAAAATTGCAGAATCTTACTATGCTGCGCGAGAAGCGCTAGGATTTCCGCTAGCTCCTCAATCTGGAGATAGCCAACTATGACCACCAGTACGCTCTTAATCGAAATAGGAACGGAGGAGCTTCCTCCGACAGGGTTACTAAAGCTATCGAAATTATTTTCAGAAAATATAAACCGCCAACTTTGCGAAATTGGTGTCTCCTGTGGGCGATTAAAACTCTTCTCAACGCCGCGGCGGCTTGCCTTGACGATAGAAGAGATCCCGGAAGTATTAGAAGGACGATTAGAAATGCGGCGTGGGCCTTCCACACAAGCAGCGTTTGACGCCCAAAATCAACCAACTAAAGCTGCTCTAGGGTTTGCTAGATCTTGCCAAGTCTCCTTGTCAGAGCTCGGAAGAACATCTACATCAGACGGTGAATGGCTTTGTTTCGAGAAGAAAACGGAAGACCGCTTTATTAAGGAAATTTTACCCAACGTAATATTAAAGAGCTTGAACGATTTACCTATTGCTAAAAAAATGCGGTGGGGAGACGGTGAACACGAATTTGTAAGACCAATAGAATGGATCACAGTTATGTTGGGAACACGTTTTTTCAATATGACGATCTTGGGTATCAATAGTGGTAACTTTACAAAAGGACATAGATTCCATACGGCAGAAAATATTACGCTAACTGATGCAAATTCTTACGAACAAACATTAGAAACTAAGGGACATGTCATTCCTTGCTTCAGAAAAAGGCAAGAGAAAATTTTAACTCAGATCGCAAATAACAAAGTTAGTATTAGCGGTACCGTTGACGTGACACCTGCTCTCTTAGAAGAAGTTACTGCCTTGGTAGAATGGCCAAACTTGATATCTGGAAAATTTGATAGACATTTCCTTGGGCTACCAGACGAAGTCCTCATAAGCTCTATGCAAAAACACCAAAAGTACTTTCCCGTGCGCGACAATCAAGGAACCCTAACAAATACCTTTGTCACTATCAGCAATATCGAAAGTAAAGATGCAATGGTTATACAGAAAGGTAACGAAAGAGTTATCAGGCCCAGGCTATCCGATGCACAGTTCTTTTTTAAAACGGATACCGCTGTCGCATTAGCGTCACACGGAGACCGACTAGCACTAATGCTATTCGAAAAACGGCTCGGTTCTCTACAAGACAAGACTCACAGAGTGCGCCATATCGCTGTCCAGATCTGCACGTTATTTGATGCACCGCAAAAGCTTGTGGAAGAAGCAGCGCTGCTTTCACGATGCGACCTCTTAACCGATATGGTAGGTGAATTCCCCGATCTCCAAGGTGTGATAGGGGGACACTATGCATCGCTAGAAGGCTTGGACAAGGAAGTATGTAATGCGCTCACTGATTTCTATCGGCCACGGTTCTCAGGTGACGAGATACCCGCCACAGGTGTTGGCCAATGTATTTCATTAGCAGATAAAGTAGACACTTTAGTAGGGATCTTTGGGTTAGGATTAAAGCCCACTGGCGACAAGGATCCCTACGCACTTAGGAGAGCTGCACTGGGGCTTATTAGAATAGTACTAGAAGCCAAAACCCCGATCGATCTTCAGACGCTAATCAGATTGGCTATCAAACAATATTCCTCTATGAAATTAGACTCCAAGACAGAACAAGATCTAATTACATTCATACTAGAAAGAATGCGCGTTTACGAGCTAAATAAGGGCGTTCTTTCTGACGTATATGATACGGTTAAGAGTAAAAAGTTATCTCAACCTCTTGATATAAAGGAGCGGCTCCATGCAGTTACCCAATTTTCCAAACTTTCGTCAGCAATAGGCTTGGCAGCTGCTAATAAGAGAATCGCCAATATCCTCAAAAAAGCACCCTTAGTGACGACTAGCGATATTGATAAAACTCTATTAATAGACAAAGCAGAACTAGCCTTAGCCACAAAGATTTCGGAGCTTTCTCCTACTCTAGAACAGCTATACTCCGACGGACAATATATCTCTTATTTCTCTTTACTAGAAGAGCTATCTCAGCCAGTTGACCTTTTTTTCAAGGAAGTTATGGTAATGTGTGATGATGATTCTATTCGCAATAACAGATTGCAGCTGCTAGGCGCTGTCCATAAATTATTTACACAAGTCGCCGATATTGGCCAACTCAAGAATTAGGGAAATCTAGAATTCCATAAAATGCGTCATTCCGCCGGAAAAAAAAGATAAAACACCTATGTGGATTCGCTCTGCCATTTTCTATGCAGGTCTTATACCATTAACAATTTTTTTCTCTTTCATAAGTCTTCTCATTATTCCTGCACGTCGGCACGTTCGATACGACATAATTTCTCTGTGGGCTGTCTGCACTATTCACTGGCTTAAGATCACTTGCAATCTAACATATGAAGTAAAAGGCCTTAAAAATATTCCAAAAACTGCTGGTGTGATTCTGTGTAAACATCAATCTGCTTGGGAGACAATCGCCATGCAGTTGATCTTCCCTCGACAGTCACAGGTACTAAAAAAAGAATTGTTTTATCTACCATTTTTTGGCTGGGGATTAGCTTCGCTTAACCCAATAGCCATTAATAGAAAATTAGGAACTCGAGCAATTAAAATAATTTTACGACTTGGTGCAGCTCGGATAAGAGAAGGTTGGTGGGTCCTGCTCTTCCCTGAGGGGACAAGAGTTCCTTACGGCTCTAAAGGGAAATATACACAAACCGGAGCTGCGCTGGCATTAGAGATAAAATGCCCTGTAATCCCTGTTGCTCATAATGCAGGTGCTTTCTGGTCAAAGGAAAGTTTCATCAAACGCCCTGGACGTATTACAGTCGTGATAGGCGAGAGCCTCTCGACCTATGGGAAGAACAGGAAACAGATAATGGCAGAAGCCGAAACATGGATAGAAAGTACTTGCGAAAAACTATAGTGTGTCACATAGGCATTATCAAAAAACATCATGTAAAAGGGTAACGAATAAGTTCTATAAATCGTTTGTTTGCTGCACCCATTTTGTCCACACCGAAAGTCAAATCCTTAGCCTTAACATTCGAGCATCTTTGATAAGTCTGGAATATTTTATCCCAGAAAGAAAATATTGTTCCAAAGTTTCTATTGCTTTCAAAAAAATCAATTGAATGATGTAACCAATGTAGATCGGGCGTTATGAAGACTTTGGAAATGATACGTTTGGGCTGCTCTGAAATTTTAATATTGCTGTGAGTAATCAGAGAAAAAGCACTTAAGAGAGACTCATAAAAAATAACCATAAGGGGTGAAGCACCTAAGAAAAATACTATAAGCCACTTGTAGCATAAAGAAAACAATAGTTCGCCAGGGTGGAAACGAAAGCCTGTAGTCAGATCGACCTTTTCATCAGAGTGATGTACAGAATGATAGCGCCATAGGAAAGGTGCCTTATGCATAGCGATATGCTGTAAATAAAGAGCTAGATCAAACAGCAAAAGGCATACAACAAACGAGAACATGACCGAAGAATCTATCCAGTGCATGACACCAATTTTATACGTCTCTGCGAAAACAGCAGCTCCAATAGCGACCAAAGGAGGAAAGATACGCGTTATCACCATCCCCGCAACTAAAAAAAGATAATTATGCAATCGGCGACGCGAATTCGGAGAAACAGAACTCCTTAAAGGGTAGGTTCTTTCTAATAAAAAACAAACTAGAAAAACCGCGACAAAAAATACAAGGCGAATTGTGGCTTCATTATGCATTTAGCTTTTCCCCTCAAGGCTTTTTCTTATATTGAGTTCCAAGGGTCCACCAAGTTAACTATGTTATTATTCTTCGAATAATGTATTTGATGGCTGAGAATAATTATAGTGGGTGAGAAGTAATATGACACAATTTCCGAATATTAGTTTTCCAACCAGTAGACCACGAAGATTACGTGATAAAAGGTTTATTCGTCGACTGGTACGCGAATCTAGTTTAAGTGTTGACGACCTAAT
>DGOV01000031.1 GCA_002390205.1 Proteobacteria bacterium UBA4457
CGTTTCGAACCAGGTGTTACGGTGCAGCGTCATAAACATACTGGCGAGGTTTACGCAGTGACATTTTCTGGTGCATGGAAGTACCTCGAATACCCAGACACAATAAATCGTGCCGGTTCCTACCTTTACGAACCAGCTGGCTCAATCCACACATTGACCACGGACATAGAAGGTGTCACCGAGGTGATGGATACGTGGTTCGCTATACGCGGCGCGAACTTAAACCTTAATGAGGCCGGAGAGGTGGAGAGCATAGTCGATGCTGGGTCTATCCTGCAGCAATACTATGAAGAGTGTGCCAAGGCTGGTTTGCCCAAGCCAGCAGTCATCGGTGGCTGATCAACCCAACCCATGACTCTTGCGCCCCAGCATCCCCCAAAGGCGTATAAAGAAACGCTGTCAGCTGACGTTAATCGAATAATGAGTGAAGCTGAAAGCTGGTAGCAGATTATGGGTCTTGAGGCTGATACCTCAGTTATCGTTTACTTGGATATGAAATCTCCACACGCCTATATTGCGGTGAGACCAACAATAGAAGTAGCAAGAGACTATCAAATCAAGATTGATTTTCGCCCGTACACACTGAGCTATAAGGGCCTCGGCCTAACTGCCTCGGTCGAGGGAAACAAGCGGCGACCACTCTCTCCAGAGAGCGATCGCAAAGCCCGTATGTACTATGCAGCTGCCCGACAATATGCAGCTTTACAACGGCTACCTTTTCGCAGTCCACATCGACTGCTAAATGCCGAGCTAGCTAACCGCGCTTTCGTCTTTGCCAAACGTCAACAGCTGGAAATCCCATTCATGATGAGTGTCTGTCTTCGTGGTTGGGGTAGTGGTTGGCGAGACTATGAGATTGAATCAATCCCCCAACTGCGTTATTCCCTCCGAGAGCTCGGAGCTGATCTTCATGGCTTCGAAGAATTTATTAGACCGAACGGATTAGGAGAAAAAGCGCTTATTCAGTTCATGGAAGAGGCAGAAGAGAGTGGTCTTGTTGGAGTACCTCATTACGTGTTTTTCGACCATACTATTGATCGGCACGTTGGACTTTTTGGTCGGGAACACCTAGCTTTAATTCGTTCGAAGCTCTCTGCGCAAGGGCTGACCCGTAACGAAAGTGTTCGCTCAGAATTTTCCCATGCATGGACTGGCCCCTGATTGAGACACCCGATTCCCACCCCTCTTTCAATGCTTCTTTTTTCTCTCCTGCTGCTCTGCTTTTTCTCAGCGTATTCCAGTGAGCAGCTCTTTGGAATAGTCACTAAAGTGGCTGATGGAGATACAGTAACTCTTAATGCTGAAGGCACTATTCACAAGATACGTTTATCTGAAATAGATACGCCAGAAAGAAATCAACCCTATGGTTTAACCACTCGCGCTGTACTGAGTAGCTTGTTGTTAGGCAAACAGGTGGAAGTAAAGATAGTGAAGAACAGTGACCGTTACGGACGAGTCATCGGACGCATATTTATAGACGAAGAGGATGTGAGCGCATACATGATCGAAATGGGACATGCCATGGTATATCGGCGATATATAATGGATGATAGTTTGCTAAAATTAGAAAAAAGCGCCAAGAAAAACAATCTAGGTTTATGGAAGCTTGCGGAAGAGGACAGAGTTCCTCCTTGGGTTTGGCGCAAACAGAAAAGAAAAAAGGATCTGCGGGCAAAATGAAAAAAAACCTCTTAATTGCGATACTACTCTTGTCTCTTATCTCTTGCTCTAGTGAGACGGATGCTGTGGCAGAGAGGAATAGTCTCTCTACAGTCTCTCAAATGAGTGTACAAGAGTTGAAAATTCTCCAAACCTCAGATGAAAGTTTTTATCTATTTGATGTACGAGAGGAATGGGAAAGAAAGATTGCGCAAATAGCGGACTCTCGAATATTAAATGAGAAAACAGTCAAATTTATAGGTGATTTAGAGCGTGACTCTCTTATGGTTTTTCAATGTCGCACAGGAAGTCGAAGTCAGTCTGCCGCAGAGTATTTTCAAAAGCAGGGGTTTACACGTGTATTTAATTTAGCAGGTGGTATAGATGCTTGGTCCCTTGAGATAGATCCTGAGATAGTTAGGTATTCTAGAAAAGATAAGAAGTCAGCAGTCAAATAAAAGCTCTGACTTTATTTACTTAACTTCCAAAGGCCCGAGGCTGCATCATCACTTATCAGAAAAATATTACCGGCATCGTCAACTTCAAAATCTCTGATACGCCCAATTTTATTTCTAAATATTATCTCCTCGCCCACTATCCTACCATCCAAGAAATCTAATCTGATAAGACATTTCCCTTTTAGTGCTGATACTAATAAATCTCCCTCCCATTCCTGAAAAACCTTACCACTATAAAAATGAATGCTACCAACACCTGGAGACGGGACCCAAGTTATCAAAGGCATATCAAATTCTTTTGAAAAAGGAACATCCCCGATACGAAAGCCGTTATATTTGGTCCCTCCCCAAGCAATATGTTTCCAACCATAATTACCGCCATGCTGGGCAAGGCCGACAAAATCACCACCTCTTGGCCCATGGTTCGAAAAGTACACCTCGCCATCGTGCGGTGACACAGCGATACCCTGAGAGTTTCTCACGCCTATTTGGTATAACTCTGGTAACCAATTTAATTTAGTTGTCGACGCAGGATTGTCGTCAGGTACCGTTCCATCCAAATTGATACGAACGATGCTGCCGGGATGCTTCCGTGGATCTTGGGCAATCATACCCAAATCTCTTTCTCCGAAACCGGCATACAGGATGTTGTCTTTAATAGCTATTCTAGAACCGTAGTGTTTTTTCCCTTTTTGGCTAGGTGTTGCAACAAGCAAGACTTCTAGGTCAATTATTTTATTATTTTCAAGCTTACCTCGCGCAATAGCCGAACTGGAGTGTCGCTCTTTTACTCTCTGCAATACCGATTCTTTCAAATCATGACTGTAAGTAAAGTAGATATAGTCATCGACATCGTGGCTATATACATCGAGTAACCCACCTTGGTCGGATGCCCCTCCCCCGTCAAAACGAATACTTTGGATATTGTGCGATATATCCATTTTCTCTCCGTTATTAACATTAATTTTAAGCAGCGTGCCACCTTTCTCGGTAACCAGAAGATGCTCCTTGTCAATAAAAGACATGCCCCAAGGATAGCTTAAATTGTCAGCGACTTTTTCTATCTTGAAGGTTGTCTCTGTGATCGGGTAATCTCTATAATTACTAAATGAATGTTCAGCCTTAAGAACAGTCGAAAAAAACAAAGTAAATAAAATTGTGCAACTACATTTTTTCTCAGCCATGCTACGCCAAACATCTATCATCTCAACAAGTTTCTCTCATCTCATAACAGAATTCAGTATCCAACGAACGCTAAAAACTGTCAAAATATTTTTATAATCGTGTTTTGAACTCTTTACATAAAAAGTTGCGCGAGGGACATATTGTAGCATTTGGAAAGATTTTATAGGTACGGTAAATCTTCCCATGACAAAAGTCCTAGCAACGAAATAGAAGTTCGTCTTTAGGAGCCTATCCAGTCCCAACAAAGAACTTGATACCCTTCAGTGGGAGAGACTCCATCCTCATCAGGAGTATGATAAGAACGTTTATAATCAATCAGTCCTTCTTAAAAAATTCAGGATGGACCTGAGAAAAACTCTTGACTATCTGCTGATCGAGGCCACGATTGTCTATTCGCTAATACAAGCAAAAAGTTATTGCAAACTTCTTACTTGTGTCACATATAATGAGTCTAGAGGAAACTTGTACGTATATGTTACAAGTAAAGAAATAATGAATCAAAAGCAGATATCGCTATCAGCTGAGTCCAGTAAACCAAGGCTTTCAAAACATATCTTAGTGACTAACGCCATCGTTGACCAAATAATCTCCGGGCATTTTCAGATAGGTGATTTACTTCCTGCTGAAGGCAAACTCGCTGTCCAGTTTAAGTGTAGTCGGCACACAATACGGATAGCACTCAGGACTCTATATGAACGGGGGCTGGTAATAGGACACCAGGGGAAAGGCACAGTAATTCAAAGCCTGCCGTCTCATCCTCGCTACCAGTCGACCTACCAAACATTAGAAGAACTACTTCAGTATGCCGCGGAATCCCAGAGGGAGTTAGTAGATATAAGTGAGAAAAAAATCACTGGCCAGCTAGCCACTTGGCTTGGATGCTCTTCTGGTTCGTCATGGTGGGAAATAAAAACAATTAGAAGACAAAAGAATAATGGAAAAGTTTTTGCTGCTTCGTCCATCTATGTCCCACAAATTTTTGAAAAAGCAGTATTGGCCTTTCCTGACAGCACGCTCCCACTATTTTCAATACTAGGAAAGCTTCCCAATTACCAGATAGCGATGATAAAACAGTTTTTTTCTGTTGCGCAAGCAACTCAGGAAGAATCGCTTGCTCTTGGATTGAATCCTGGCGATCCGGTCATGAGCGTAGAAAGAAGATTCTATAATAAAAAAGAGCAGCTAATCGAAGTTGCTCGGTCAGTCCATCCTCCAGAGTTGTACCAATACCAGATGACGCTGAGGCAAAAAGTTGGACCTATACATTAAGTAGATCATAAAAAAACAGGTGCTAAGAATTACTTGCATCTTCAACTATTAGAAAGAGAGAGCCATGTATAAAAAAGATAACCCCGTTACGCACCTGTGCACAAGTGATGTTGACTCAATAACTATCCGTGGAAAAGACTTGTGCAATGACCTAATGGGACATATGAATTTCACTGATTTTATTGTGTTTCACTTTCTTGGAAAAGAACCTTCCACACTCCAAAGAACGGTGGTCGATACCGTGCTTGTTTGTATTATGGAACACGGAATGACTCCGTCGGCGATAGCTAGCCGTGTCACTTATTTAGGGGCTCCAGAGTCATTGCAAGGCGCCGTCGCTGCTGGACTCCTCGGCGCGGGCACTCGGTTTGTAGGGACTGCCGACCAAGCTGCGGCTTTACTCAAAAGGATTGTAGCTCTACCAATGTCGGAGCGAAAAGACGAAGCAAAAAGAATAGCTAAAGAGCACCACAAGTCAAATCAATTCTTGCCTGGCTATGGTCATCCTATTCACATTAACGGAGATCCTAGAGTCAAGCGACTGGACGAGGTGATACGTGATGCCGGAGCCAATGGAAAATATTTAGACGCTATGTATTTGCTAGGAGATGCAATCAAAGAAATAAGCGGGAAAAACATAGTAATCAATGTCAATGCTGCTATCGGAGCTGCTCTTTTGGAAGCAGATATTCCCCCCGAAATAGCACGCGGATTCAATATAATTGCACGCTGCGCAGGTCTTGTAGGACACATATACGAGGAACAATCTGAGCCTGCAGGCTATAAGATTTGGAAAGTCGCTGATGAAGCAGTGCCCTATCAACAAGCCGACTAAAATATTCATTTACGAAATCGACTAGGGGAACCTTATGAAATTTATGTATTTCTTTTTACCAGCACTGCCGGCTACTCACGAGGAAAGACTAGCCCAAAGGCCAATAGCGTACCAGACGGATCGTTGGCAAAAAATGATCGCAGAGGTCACAGAAATTTCCAGAATGCTGGAAGATCTAGGTTTTACTGGTGTCGCTTTCCCTGAACACCATCTTCATAGTGAAGGACTAGAAATGGGAAGCCTTCCTGTCCTAACGCAGCATGTCATTCATAACACATCAACTCTTAAAGTAGGACCAATAGGTTACGTTTTACCCGGTTGGAATCCACTTAGACTTGCCCTTGAAATAGCATGGCTAGATCAACTAACCGAAGGACGGACACATGTTGGGTTTGCTAGAGGTTATCAATCCAGATGGTTAAATCAAATGGCACAAAAAGTTCATGTAAGTGCCACGGTGACAAATCAAGGAGAATTAGATGCACGCAATCGCGAAGTTTTTGAAGAAGTTTTTCAAATCCTAAAATTAGCTTGGAAAGACGAACCTTTTCGCTTTAACGGGAAACATTATCAGTACCCTTTCCCTT
>DGOV01000097.1 GCA_002390205.1 Proteobacteria bacterium UBA4457
AATGGAACTTCTCGATTTGAAGCTTCCAAAGCGTTACGCGCTGGCCACAGAGAAAACTATTTTCTATGGCGAGGCATTAGCACTAATTATTGCTGACGACCCCTATATTGCAGAAGATGCCGCGCGGAGTGTCCAAGTAAGTTATGAACCGCTCCCCGTGAACTCTGATCCACTAAAATCTGGCGCTCTTAATACTGATGATGACGGGCTACTCTACCCCGAATGGGGTACGAACGTGCAAGTAGCATTTGAATTCGAACACGGAAACATAGACGAAAAATTTACCTCTTCAGATCTGATCATCGATGAAAAAATATCATCACACAGATATAGCGCTATGCCAATGGAAACTAGATCAGCGCGTGCTACTTATGATCCTGCTGAAGAGTCAATAGTAGTTAGAGCTTCTACTCAAATTCCACATCAAATGCGTATGGCTATCGGTCAAGTTTTCGGGCTCTCAGAGAGCCGTATCGAAGTCCTGGCAGGAGATGTTGGAGGTGGATTTGGGGCTAAGCTATCAGTTGACTCAGAGTATTTTGCTATTCTTGGATCCATACTCTGCGAACGCCCAGTAAATTGGGTCGAGAGCCGGACTGAATGGATGCATGCAGGCCCAGGTGCCCGCGATTATCATACGAGCTCACGGATGGCTTTTACCCGTGCGGGTAAAATCCTAGCCATGGAAACAAAAATATTAGCTGATATGGGGTGTGACGGAGCAGAACGTGGAGCAGGAATAGGTATGCCTCTGAACGGGGGTAATTATGCTCCTGGCCCATACATCATCGATACATATAGAACGCATGTTGAGTGTATTGTGACCAACAAAGGGCCGTATAACGCCTACCGTGGCTATGGCAAAGATCTTGCAAATATGCTGATCGAACGCATACTAGACCAGGCCGCGGACCGACTTGAAATAGACCCGATTGAAATAAGACGCCGAAATCTATTAACCTCATATCCCTTTCAACTTGTCACTGGCCCTATTATCGAAAATGGCTCCCTGCGAGAATGTCTAGATAAACTGGAAACTAATATGAGACTAAGTGAGCTTAGGGAACAACAAATAGCAGCGTTAGAAAGTGGTCGTTATTTGGGCATGGCACTTATTCCGTATATAGAGCCTGCAGGCGCTACTTTTCCTGGGAGCACTAGCCAAAATTATGAATCAGTAACAGTAAAAATAGCTTCGGACGGATCGGTCCACGTAATGACTGCTATGCAAAATATTGGTCAAGGTATAGAAACCGCTTATGCTCAAGTATGTGCAGATCAAATAGGCTGCGCAATTAAGGATGTCACCGTGAGTTGGGGAGATACAAAAGCCGCTCCTTTCGGCTCTGGTACTTTCTCAAGTCGTGGTGCCATGTTCGCAGTTGGCGCGATTATAAATGCGGCCGAAAAACTCTTATCTCGAATCCGTATCGGCGCAAGTGTGCTTCTTAAATGTACTCCCGAGCAAATTATTATCAATTCGGGACTAATCATTAATTCCGTTGATAAGACCCAATGTACCTTCAAAGAACTTGCGTATGCAGCGTATGTCCAACCAGGTTCCGAAATAATTTTAGCCGATGCTGATAGTCCATTACTTGAGGCACTTGGGACATATAAGCATCCGCAGGTCAACTGGAAAGCAGACGATCTAGGCCGTATGCAATTCTATCCAGCGCATGCTAACGGTGCTGCGGGCGCACTAGTCGAAGTCGATATTGAAACAGGAAAAATCGATATTAAAAAGATCTGGATGGTCGCGGACCATGGGGTGATTTTGAATCCACTTCTACTTAAAGGGCAAATTCAGGGAAGTATCGTCCAACAAATTGGTGGAACTATCTATGAAAACCTTGAATACTCCGAAGATGGCGTCCCATACGCAACTACTCTAAAAGAGTATGGTATGCCAACTGTGTGGGCCACCCCCGAAATAGAAATTGATCATCTTGCCACACACTCACCTTCAACTTCTGTAGGTGCAAAAGGTGCGGGAGAAGATGGAAGTATTGCTACAAGTACTGTTTTAATGGCCGCGGTAGAAGACGCCCTTCGTCCTTTCAATGTCAAGGTGATGTCTTGTCCCCTCTCGCCAGCAAAAATACGCGAAATAATCAAAAAAGCTACATGGGAGAAGGTAGATGGCTAGAACACTAATAGATATATCAATGCATCTAGAAAACGATATCGTATCAGATCCGCCAGGGTATGGGCCACATATTGATTACATCACGCATAAAGACTCTGCGAAGGACGTAGTCAAATTTTTTCCAGGCGCAGAAGAGCACGATCTGCCAGAAGGAGAAGGCTGGGCAATAGAATGGATAAAATTGATGACTCACAATGGGACGCACCTAGATGCTCCCTATCACTTTCACTCGACAATGAACCATGGTGAACGGGCTATCTCAATAGATGAAGTCGATCTAAATTGGTGCTTCCAACCAGGCATCAAGCTTGATTTTCGTCGTTTTCCAGATGGATATGTTGTCACGGCTAAAGATGTCGAAGAAGAGCTATTAAGGATCAATCATGAATTAAGCCCACTAGAAATCGTGGTTGTAAACACTCGGGCAGGACTCCGATATGGCCATGATGACTATGTTTCTAGTGGCTGTGGAATGGGCAAAGAAGCGACTCTCTACCTTTTAGAGAAAGGTGTAAGGCTAACAGGAACGGACGGCTGGAGCTGGGATGCTCCCTTCGTCCATACTCAGGAAAAGTATGCGGAAACAGGGAACAGTGAGATTATTTGGGAAGGACATAAAGCTGGGCGAGAAATTGGTTATTGCCATCTTGAGAAATTGCATAATTTAGAGGCTATTCCAAGTAGTGGCTTTATGGTTAGCTGTTTCCCTGTGAAAATTCGTGGTGCTTCTGCTGGCTGGACAAGAGCTGTTGCGATCCTAGACTAAATGGGAAAGAGGTCATTAGAGACAACCTGACGACTTAACGGTTCAGCAGTCTAATGTGGTGACTCTGCGCATTTCTCGTTTATCAGCATAACAGTCATAAGGCCTTCCTCTATGCATGGTAGTAAGGTTATCCCAAATTACTAAGTCATGAGCCTTCCATTGATGTGTGTAAACAAATTTACGATCCACGGCATGTTCTATTAAATCTTGGATCAGCAGGCGTCCATCAGGGATAGGCCAATCTACAACATGAGATGCATGGGCAGCTAGATACAAAGCTGTCCTGCCTGTTCTTTGATTCAGATCAGCTATCGGATAAGCCGTACCATACAAAATTTCTCTTTCATTAGCTTTAAATTCGAAACCCAGTCGCTCGCGAGAATAAGCAATCGAGTGATGGGCTTTCAACTCAGAAATGATAGCTTTAGTGTCCAGATCTAACTCGTCATAGGCTGAGCGCATATCTGCGTATTCAGTAGAACCACCCTGTTCAGGCACAATTCGAGCCGAGAGCAAAGAATATTTGCCTCTAGGACTTTCAAAAGAGGCATCAGTATGCCAAAGACGATTCGCTAACGCATACTGGGAACGCCTATCACTTGATTTGATAATAGCTCCGTCATCACCTATATTTGACACATTCGTAATGGCTTCATTACCAAACCTATTTGGCCCAAGAGCGGCCACGCCAGTCTTCGTATGTAAGGCGCCATCGAGTTGTTGTGCAAAGAGCAGTTGCTGTTCATCGCTCAAAAGCTGACCTCGAAAAACCAGAACCGCATAAGCATCAAGTGCCTCACGAAGATAACCCAGTATCTCAGACCCGCAGTCTCTAGAAAGGTTTATACCGATAACCTCACCAGCGAACGAAGCGTGCAACGGATTGATATGAAAAGTCACACATAATCCTTTTGTACTTGAAACATACAATATAGCATGACAGCCTGTTAGCCTAAGATAAATCAGATTAGCTCAAATAATTAGGCCACATAATGTTACGTAAAAACATCAGAGACCTGCGTCAAAATGGAATCACAAAAATTGCCTTTAAGCGACTTAATGATCCTAAAGTGATCCCTTTGTGGTTTGGGGAAGGAGATCTCGGAACCCCAGAATATATACGTCAAGCTGCAAAAGATGCGCTCGACAGAAATGATACCTATTATGGACACACTCGTGGAAAACCTGAGTTAAGGAAGGCTATCTCTCAGTACTTGCATAATCTTTATAATGTCAGCATAGACGACGCAAGAATCACGATTCCAGGTTCAGCAATGCTCTCCGTAACGATGGCTTGTCAAATGACTCTTGATCCCAATTCGCATGCAATAGTTATCACCCCACATTGGCCAAATATCGATCGCGCCATATCTGTGACAGGAGCCTCGTTGGACTACCTTCGTCTGACACAGAAAGATGGTAAGTGGTCGCTAGCTCTAGAGGCTGTAAAAAAAATAATACGCCCGAACACAAGAGCGCTTTATATTAATAGTCCAAGTAATCCGACAGGCTGGGTTATGACAAAGCATCAGCAAAAAGAGCTTCTCGAGATTTGTAGAGCTCGAAACATAACTATAATCGCAGACGAGGTTTACCACCGAATGGTTTATGACGCTAATGTGGCGCCGTCTTTCCTAGAAGTCGCCAGACCAACTGACTCCGTTATTAGCATAAACAGTTTTTCAAAAACATATGCGATGACCGGCTGGAGGATCGGATGGATGGTCACCCCAGAAAGTCTAGAAGAACAAATGGCTACAATCTCCGAGTGTTTCAATACCAGCGCCCCTTCATTCATTCAATCAGCTGCGATCACGGCATTAGAAAAAGGTGAGGAGACAATCAGCAGCCTTAAAAAGAGATACCACAGCGGTCGAGAAATTGTCATGCAAGTATTGGGAAACCATCCACTCATCGAGTTATCCTCACCTCAAGGGGCTTTCTATGCATTTCCTCGAATCAAAGGTCTACGGTCGAGCTTAGAATTCACAGAAAGTCTACTTGAGAAAGAAAATGTGGGTGTGGCACCAGGCTATACTTTTGGACCAACCAATGATGATTACTTCCGGCTTTGCTTTGCACAGTCTCAGGAAAGACTGAAAAAAGCCTTACAGCGTATTGTAAGACACGTGGAAAACTACTCACAAATTTAAGCAATAGAAAATACACATGAACAAGTCAATTTAAAATAAAAAGGATATACTGTAAGAATTACAACTCAGTCGACCCAGCTTAATAAGAACAGCATCAACAAGAGGCTCACCCAATGGCAAAGCTTATTTATATCGAATCCTCTCCACGAAAAAGCCGATCACACTCAATAAAAGTTTCAGAAGCATTTCTAGACAGCTATGCTAAAGAACATCCCAACGACACCATAGAGAAGATTGACCTTTGGGCAGAGGCGTTGCCTCCGTTCTCCGATGAAGTATTAGATGCCAAGTATTCTATAATGCATGGTAGCGAACCTTCTGAAAACGAGAAAAAAGCTTGGGAGAAAATTGAAAGCCTATTCAACAGCTTTAACTCCGGGGATAAGTATGTATTTTCCGTACCAATGTGGAATTTTGGTTTACCTTACGTCTTGAAGCACTACATTGATTTAATCACTCAGCCTGGTTTAGCTTGGGCATTTAACCCTGAAAGCGGCTACTCGGGACTAGTCTCGGGAAAAGTTGCGGTAATTTATGCAACAGGAGGCGAATATAGCGCTGGAAGTCAAACGGAAGCTTTTGATCTTCAAAAGCCTGCTTTCGAAAACTGGCTTGCCTTTATCGGCCTAACTGATGTTAGCAAAATTGTAATAGCACCTACTCTGTCAGACCCGACTGAAGTTGAGAAAATACTAAACTCGTGTATAGAGGTAGCAAAAAAAACCGCAAAGTCTTTTTGACAGGCGGTCCAGACTTAATAAAACCAGTGAGTGTAATCAAATATTCAATGTGGTTGATAATAATTTTCCTGAACAGCTACTGCCTATTAGTAAATGCCAGCTCGCAACCAGATCACAACGTTATAGCTTTTATGGAGCAAGCTCACTTCTACTATGAAGAGGGAGACTATAAGAATGCGTCAGAAATTTATCAGAAAGTATCTATTATAGAGCCGTCCAATGCCCGTGCTTTCCATTTGCTAGGGAAAAGTTACGGTCGACTTGCTCAAGAATCAGGTTGGTTGAAAGCGATCGGATTTGCGAAAAAAACTCATATGGCCTTTAATCAAGCCGCAAACCTAGCTCCTGAAAATCTAGAGATCCTTAATGATTTAATACAGTTTCACAGCACTGCTCCAGGCTTCTTAGGTGGCGATGAAAAAAAGGCTCGGCGGCTACAAAAAAAGCTACTCTCTATACAACAAAAAAATAAGATCCCAAAGGAAGATAAGTGAAGACAGACAACCCACGGATACTGGTCACGAATGATGATGGAATAGATGCTCCTGGCATCAAGTTACTTGAAGAAATTGCCTACTCTTTTTCAGATGATGTCTGGGTGGTTGCCCCTAGCAGCGAACGCAGTGGCGCCAGTCATTCCATCTCTTTAACGAATCCCATCCGCGCCAAGCAACGCGACACGAAACATTTTGAAGTAGATGGGACGCCAACTGACTGTGTACTCATGGCTTTATGGAACTTCATGGAAGATGCTCATCCAGATCTAATCTTATCTGGCATAAATAGTGGTGCCAACTTAGCTGAAGATGTTAGCTATTCAGGAACCATTGCTGCAGCAATGGAAGGGACATTAATGGGTATACGCTCAATTAGCTTGTCTCAGGTAAGACCGCCTCGAGGTGTGTCAGATTTCAGCGCAGCGCGTAAGTATGCACCTGAAGTCCTCCAGAAATTAATCCGAATGAAAGAGTGGCCGGAAGATTCTCTAGTGAATGTCAATTTTCCAGACTGCACCGCGGACTTTGTAGACGGCGTCTCAGTCGCAGCCCAAGGCCATCGGCCTCCAGGAAGTTTTGCTATAGAGTCCAGAATTGATGCGCGAAATCAACCTTATTACTGGGTGAGAATCACACACACTGAAAAAGAGCCGGCTAATAACACAGATTTAGGTGTCATCTCTAATAATAAAGTATCCGTGACAGCTATTAAAATGGATTTCACCGACCACGCCTGGAATAAAAAACTAGAATTATTGATCAATGATTAAGGGTATTTTCTTCGACTTAGGTGGAACCTTATGCTCGTATAAAGATGTGCCTCGCGTAACGATTCCTCTTCTCAATCAAGCAAAAGAAAAGCTTGGTATTGTGGCGACGACTGAAGATATAAAGAGATGCTACCAAGAAGCAACGATCCAAATCGCAAAGGTTTATTCCGAAAAAACTTACTATCTTCATGAGAATTTATTCAAAGATATTTTCATTTTGTTTTGTAAGCTGCTTGGAGGAGAGCTAACAAAAGAGACTTTAACTTGGTATATCAGTGCTCACCGTGAGGCAGTGACTACTTGCTTAACATTAAAAGAAAATGCCTTAGAAGCACTCCATGCTCTTCAAGGAAAAGGACTGTACCTATCTATTGTCTCTAATATTGACAATGATATGCTCGAACCTATTTTAAAAAATGAAGGTCTGCACGAATATATTAATCATGCTATCAGTTCGGAAGATGTGAAATCCTGTAAGCCTGACGCGAAGATTTTCGAAGAGGCGATGCGGTTGTCTGGCTTGGCAGCGGATACAATCTTCTTTGTTGGGGATTCTCCAGAGCATGATATTAACGGTGCAACAAATGTTGGCCTAAAAACTGTTCTAATAAGTGACAACGGAATGCCGCCACCATTACAGGCAGGCAAAGCCAGGGTTGCACCCAGCTTTACTATTAATCACTTGTCTGATTTGATAGTGATAGTTGAAAAAGAAAATAATTGATTCAGTAATAATACAAACGGGGTTCCAAGAATGGCTATAAGTATTAAACAACAGATTCAGGCTGCTAATAAAAATCTGACTGCTTTATTTAAGGCAGGTGATATGAAATCAGTAGCAAGCTGCTACTCCAAAAATTCTAAATTTATGCCTCCAAACAGTAAGTCGATAAAAAGCAAGAAGGCAATACAGGAATTCTGGGAAAACACAGCGGCTCTTGGAGTATCAGCACTGTCACTCAGAACAGGACAGGTGGAAAAACTAGGAACAACTGCGATTGAAACTGGAGTTGCCACATTGAAAGATAAAGATGGGGTTACTTTAGACCAAGCCGACTATGTCGTTGTCTGGAAATTAGAAAACAAGGCTTGGAAACTTCACTGGGACATCTTCAACAGCAATACTGCTTAAGATATTACGCAACCCAGCAGGTTATTGTAAATAATGTCCAGTCTGCATACGTAGACTCTTACCAAACCTGCTGGGACGTTTAACTGTATGCGTTGTCGCCTTACAACCCTAGTTTCCTCGATTAGACAGGGAAGAATACAGTTTGTACCCTCTCTCAATCTGGATTTTCACAAGAGACCAGATTAAGATACGCACAGTAACCAAAATGCGAGGAACGAATGACTATTGCCTCTCCCCTTCCTGCCTATCTCAGACAGCGCTACTTAGGCTGGAAGGCAACAAAATTTGCGGAAAATAAGGCTTGGTATAAGCGACTAGCAGAAGAAGGCCAGAACCCCCGTGTAATGGTCATTTCCTGTTGTGATAGCCGGGTTCATGTCACAGCGATTTTGGGCTCAGATGCGGGGGAGTTTTTCATCCACCGCAATGTAGCTAATCTGGTCCCACCTTTTAGTCCCGACAGCGATCATCATGGCACATCTGCTGCGGTTGAATATGCCGTCACTAACCTCCATGTCTCGCACATCATTGTTTTGGGACATTCTAATTGCGGTGGTGTAAATGGCTGTCACGACATGTGCTCGGGTATCGCACCCGATCTGGAGAAAAAATCGAGTTTTGTCGGTCGATGGATGGATATCCTGCGGCCAGGCTATGAGCGCATTGACCATTCCCAAAGTAAAGAAGAGCAATTGCGAGCACTGGAGCACGAAGGTGTGATTGTATCGATGGAAAATTTGATGAGCTTCCCATTTGTACATGATGCCGTTGCTGCAGAAATGTTGTCCATTCATGGGCTATGGAACGACATCGGCGAGGGTAGCCTACACTCTTATAATGGCGAAAATTTTGAACTGATAAGCTAAATTTGCTTGAACACAACTAGTCATGCCTCTTAGGCTAATTAAGAGAATGGAGCATGTCGTGAGGTTTCAGAGAAGTATACTAGATACATGATTATTTCAATTATTGGTCTACCCTCAGTTGGTAAATCTGATTTACTAAAATCTATGATGAGAACTTTAGGAGAACCGAAGCGGATAAGCTTCGGACCAGATTTTAAGTGCACTACATTCAATGACATTCTCGTTTTAGGGCAATACAACGATTCCACTTTCTCTGGAACAGACTCTTGGAGGTACTCAACAATTGAAACAGGGATTTTTGAGAATTTTATTAACTTCAAAGTTAAAGACTATCGACATATTATCTTTGAGGGAGCAACTCTTCTATCTAAACTGAAATTTATTGCAAAAAAATTTGATGCAAAATTCTTTCTATTGACCATGAATCAAAAAGAAGAGAGCGTGAGACATAAGCTCAGACGAAATAAACAATCATCGAAATGGATAAAGAGTAGGCGAAAACAGCTGCATCATCTTAGGAATGACGGTTTCCTTCAGGGTCATCTGTTAGTTAGAGAAAACAATACTCTTGAAGATATGGATATAATTAAATCAGAAATTCTAAATCTACTAGTTTAAGTTACAAAATTTTCCTATTGGCGTGCAATAAGAAAATTAGCATATTATCTAATAAAATCAATAACTTAAAAAGTAGTTGCACAAGACTTGCACTCATTTTTGGTAAATTATCGAAATCTATAACACCCAAGATATTGTTCAATATGTCTCGTTTCATTGTAAGTGACTGACAACATTAAAAAAACCTAAAAATACCACCGATATGTGTTTGTTTTTGTTTGTTGTTACAGAGTCTAACTTGCACACACCAAAAGTTAAAATTACCAAGAGGAACAAGTTTTGAGATGAGTGGGTTGTCAAACTACTTTCAGTTTTACTTGGATACCTGACTACGGATGGTAGACAGGTAGTCAACATTCAATCAGGAGAATATTTACAGATTTCCTGATCATCTGGATACGAACGACCAGACTCGACAACCCATTCTTGTATACATTCACTCTTTGTCCGCTGGGTGTTATTAAAACAATAAGTCAGAGTAGTGAGTTCATATACCGTCACTGAATATAAGGCCCGCCCCTTCGGTATTTAAGTGGTCAGTCTTATCCTATCTGAGAATTATTTTCACAGCACTGAGATCATCAATCTAACTTTAAAATGATAAATGGGAGACCTATGGGAGACTTTTTATATGTAATTAAGCGGATGCTTTATTCGTCGAAAAATCTAAAGTATATAAATCAATAACTTAACTACAACATAAGGAACTTAGAAGGCGGACTCTGACCCCGCCGGTGAGGGTTCGAATCCTTCTATCCCAGCCAACCTTCTAAGCTAAATCCCCTGCTACATAAGCCTTCTCAAGTTGGTTTTTCAGTTAGCTAGCGGTCCACCTACAAGATATTTGTTAATAACTTTTGCAGGCAAAGGAATATATCCGTCTTTTATA